>JBDHTA010000049.1:0-25599 GCA_039808465.1 Rhizobiaceae bacterium
TGCTGGCGAGCGGCGAAACGCTGAACGCGCCGGTGATCGTTTCCGCCATCCACCCGCAGACGACCTTCCTGCATCTGGTCGACGCCGCCGAGATCGGAACCGGTTTCAGCCGTGGCATCCGGCGCATCCGCACCGCCGGGCAGGTGGCGCGGCTCGATCTGGCGCTCGACCGGCTTCCCGCCTTCGAAGGCGTGATCCGCGAGCAACTGACCGGCCGCATCGTGCTGGCGCGTTCGGCCATACATGTCGAGGACGCCTTCAACCCCTCGAAATACGGGGCGTTTTCCGATGATCCGGTGCTGGAGGTGACGCTGCCGGGCCTGACCACGCCGGGGCTTGCGCCCGATGGGGCGGCGACGCTGTCGGCGCTCATTCCGTTTGCGCCCTACCGGCTGAAAGAGGGATGGGACAAGGGCAGGCCCGCCTTGCAGGCGGCGGCCCTTGCCGTTCTGGAGCGGCATGCGCCCGGCATCGGCGCATCGGTGCAGGCCGCGAGGCTGCTGGCGCCGCCGGATATCGAGGCGGCCTATCACATGGCGGGCGGGCATTGGCATCACGGCGAATTGCAGGCGGATCAATTGCTGGTCAACCGGCCGGTGCATGCCGCCTCGCGCTATGAAACGCCCCTGAAGGGGCTGTATCTGGCGAGTGCGGGATCGCATCCCGGCGGCGGCATTTCCGGTCTTCCGGGCCTGCTGGCGGCCAAGTGTATTCTGGCAGGAGAGGGCTGATGACGATGATCCCCGCAGCGCGCCGGGCCGCGCAATCGCATATCGCCACGCCCCGGCTGGAAACGCCGTTCCATCCCCGCTTCGCCGCGCTCGATACCACCGACGAGTGGTTCAACTGGGCGGGTTACAAGGCGGCGCATTCCGTCTTCGACAGCGAGCTGGAATATTTCGCGATCCGCTCGACCACGGCGCTGTTCGACATTTCGCCGATGGTGAAATACCGCATTTCCGGCCCCGATGCCGAACGCTACCTGAACCGGCTGACGCTGCGCGACGTGCGCAAGCTTGCCGTCGGGCGGGTGCATTACACCGCATGGTGCGACGACGAGGGCCATGTACTCGATGACGGCACGCTGTTCCGCCTCGGGCTGGCGGATTACCGGCTCTGCTGTCAGGAACGGCATCTGCCCTGGCTACTCGACAGCGCCTACGGGCTGTCCGTGGACATCACCGAGGAAACCGAGGCGGTGGCGGGGCTTGCCGTGCAGGGGCCGACGAGCTTTTCCGTGCTGGATGCGGCGGGCTTTACCGGTATCGAGAACCTGAAGCCGTTCCAGCTTGCGGAGTTTGCGCATGAGGGCGCAAGCGTCACCATCTCGCGCACCGGCTTTACCGGCGATCTCGGCTACGAGGTCTTCGTGCCGTCTACGCTGGCGTTGTCGCTATGGGACCGGCTGTGGCAGGCGGGCCAGCGTTTCGGCATTCAGGCCATCGGCTTCGATGCGCTGAACCGCGCCCGCGTCGAGGCGGGCTTCATCGTCGCCAATGCCGATTTCATCACCTCCGAGGCGGCGCTGCGGCCCGACCGGCAACGCCTGCCCGACGAAATTGGGCTGGACTGGATGGTCGACCCCGAAAAGCCCTATTTCAACGGCCGCGACGCCATCCTGAAGGCGCGGCAGAAGAAGACGCTGCGGCGCATTCTCGTCGGGCTGGAAATCGAGGGCAATGTGCCCGCCGAGCATGCCATCGTCTATCATCGCAAGACGAAGGAGGCGGGCATCGTCACCGCCGGGCTGTGGTCGCCGCTGGCCAAGCGCAACATCGCGCTCGCCACCCTCGACCGGCCCTATGGCGAGAAGATCGTCGACGATCTCTGGGTCGAAATCTATGCGCTGCGGGAGTTGCAGTACCAGAAGCTGATGAAGCGCGCCAGAATCGTGCCGCGCCCCTTCATCAAGCTCGGCCGCCGCACCGCCACGCCGCCGGGACGCTTCTGAGGCAGGATCATGGACGAGGAAACCGCCGCACACTGGTCCATCCTCGTTTCGCCCCCCGGCGCGGTGTGGTCGGGGCGGGCGCGTTACGCCGCCGCCATGCATTTCTACCGGCGCGGCGAGATGGATGCGGATGTGCTGGAGATTTTTCGCTATCTCGCCCGGCTCGACCATGAGGATCCGGTGACGGCGCTGCGGCGTTACCACATCGGCGAGGACTGGGCTGACCGTATCGAGGCGGCGCGGGGGTAATTCGCCCCTCACCCTAACCCTCTCCCCGCAGGCGGGGAGAGGGGACTTGCCCCACGAAGAGCTGTTTATTTTAAGGAAAACGGGGCGGCATACCCCTTCTCCCCGTTTTACGGGGAGAAGGTCGCGGCAGCGGGATGAGGGGCTTTGCGCCATGGGTCATCGAGAGCATGGCAGCGCCGCGCCGTCTCAATCTCACGCCGCCACCGGGCGCGTTTTTTCGTCCGGCAGGTCGTCGGCCAGCGCCACGAAGGCTTCCGGGTCGTAGGCCAGCCGTACCTCGGCGCCGATCGGCAGGTCGTCGGCGCCATAGGTATTGGTCTCGATCAGCGACAGCGGCTTCTCCAGACCCTCGGCCACTACGGAAAGATGCGTGGTCTCGCCGAAATAGGCGCGGTCGATCACCTTGCCGGTGAGTTCGTGCTCGGCCCTCTCGTCGTCCCAGAGCAGGCGCAGGCGTTCGGGGCGGATGCCGATATCGATCGTCTGTCCGCTGGAAAAGCCGCCGCTGCCCGCGGCAAGGCTCAGGGCCCCGAAGCGTTCGTTCTCCACCAGAAGCCGCCCCGCCGCCTGGCCGGTGACGCGGCCCTTCAGGAAATTCATGCCGCCGAGGAAATCCGCCACGCGGCGGCTATGGGGGTGCTGGTAGATCTCCTTGGGCGCGGCCACCTGCGCGATGCGCCCGCCGAACATCACGGCGATGCGGTCCGACAGCGCCAGCGCCTCGTACTGGTCATGGGTGACGAGAACGAAGGTGATGCCGACGGCCTTCTGCAAGGCGCGCAGCTCCGATTGCATTTCCTCGCGCAGCTTCTTGTCGAGCGCCGACAGCGGCTCGTCGAGCAGCAGCACCTTTGGCCTGAGCACCAGCGCGCGGGCCAGCGCCACGCGCTGCCGCTGGCCGCCGGAAAGCTCGTTGCCGCGCCGCTTGCCGAGCCCTTGCAGGCGCACCTGCTCCAGTGCGGCGCCGACGCGCCGCTTTTCCTCGTCGGCGCCGATCCGCAGCCGCTTCAACCCGTAGGAGACGTTCTCCTCGACATTCAGATGCGGAAAGATGGCGTAGCTCTGGAACACCATGTTGGTGGGGCGGCGATTGGCGGAAACGCCGATCATCGATTGCCCGTCGATGCGGATATCGCCGGAACTCGGATGCTCGAAACCGGCGATGGAGCGCAGCAGCGTGGTCTTGCCGCAGCCGGAAGGCCCGAGCAGCGAGAAGAACTCGCCCGCCCGGATATCCAGCGAGATATCGGACAGCGCCTTGTAGACGCCGTAGAACTTGTTGACGCCGGAAATCGAGATCATGGGCGTATCAGACATGCGCGGAACCTCCGGAAACGATCTGCCGTTCGGCGCGCCGGCGCAAAAGCTCGGCGGCGGTCAGAAGAAGGATGGAAAAGGCGAGCATCATGCTGCCGAGCGCCAGCACGCCCGGAAGCTTGGCGGCAAACCGCAACTGCCCCCAGATATAGACCGGCAGCGTCGGTTCCGTGCCGGAGAGGAAGAAGGCGAGCAGGAACTCGTCCAGCGAAATCGTGAAGGAGACGAGCAGGCTGGAGAGGATGGCGGGCGCCACCACCGGCAGCGTCACGCGGCGGAAGGTGCCGAAGGCGGTCTCGCCGAGATCGAGCGAAGCCTCTTCCAGCGAGCGGTCGAACCCTTCGAAGCCCGCCGTCAGCACCGTCATGGAATAGGGCAGGCAGAACACCGTCTGGCCGAGAATGACCGTCATCAACGACAGCTCCATGCCGATTTTCAGCACGATCATCAGCAGCGACACCGCGACGATGATTTCCGGCAGGAACAGCGGCGTCATGATCAGGCCGGTCGCCGCCTTGCGCCCGTGGAAACGGTAGCGGGTGATGGCGCGGGCGGCGCAGATGGCAAGCCCGGTGGACAGCACCGCGACGCTGACGCCGACGATCAGGCTGTTGATGGCCGCCGACAACATTTCGCGGTTGCCCCACAGCGAGGCGTACCATTTGGTCGTGAAGCCCGCGAGCGGAAAGCGCGCCGCCGCCGCATTGTTGAAGGAAAACACCGGCAACAGCAGGATCGGCAGATAGAGGAAGACGAAATAGGCCGCGATATAGGCGGGCAGCCAGCGGAAACGGAGTTTGGGGATCATCGGATGCGCCTCACCGCGAATTTGAGCGCCGCCACCGTGCACAGCGCCATCATCGTGACGATGGCCATGGTGGTGACGGACAGCGCCGCGCCGAGCGGCCAGTTGGCAGCCTTGCCGAATTGCGCCTGGATGGCGGTGGCGATCATCACGCCGTCCTTGCCGCCGACCAGCTTCGGGGTCACGTAATCGCCGACGGTCGGGATCATCACGATCAGCAGCGCCGAGATCACGCCCGGCAGCGACAGCGGCAGCACGATGCGCAGGAAGCTGCGCACCGCCCCGTCGCCGAGATCGCGGGCCGCTTCCACCAGCGAGCGGTCGATCTTTTCCAGCGACACGAAGATCGGCAGGATGGCGAAGGCCGCCCAGCTATGGATGAGCGTGATCGCCACGGCATTGGAATTGTAGACCAGCGAGCCGATCGGCTGATCGATGATGCCCAGGTTCATCAGGCCGGTATTCATCACGCCCTGATAGCCGAGGATCATCTTCCACGACATCACGCGCAGCAGATAGCTCGTCCAGCAGGGCACGGTGATCAGG
Organism: Rhizobiaceae bacterium; assembly: GCA_039808465.1. Lineage (GTDB taxonomy): Bacteria > Pseudomonadota > Alphaproteobacteria > Rhizobiales > Rhizobiaceae > Metarhizobium. The sequence continues at coordinate 4,869 of JBDHTA010000049.1, forward strand.
AACAGCCAGAGATTCTTGTGGCGGCCGCCATGGAAGGAAATGAACCAGGCGACGGGATAGGACACGACCACCGTGACGACGCTGACGACGAGGGAAATGGCGAGCGAACGGCCGAGCAGGTCGCGGTAGATCGGCTCCGTCAGCGCCGCCTTGTAGTTGGCGAGCGTCATGGTGCGGTCGATGGTCAGGTAATCCTGAGACCAGAAGCTGTAGGCGAAGACCAGCAGGATCGGAATGCCGAGCATGGCAAGGCAATAAAGCGCTGTCGGCGACAACAGCGCCCAGCCCGTCGCCGCCTCGCTCTGCCGCCAGGAAAGGGTGGCGCTGGCTGTCCCGGCCGATGCCGGAGACTGGCTGGCAACGACCGCGGCCATCAGCAGACACCTCCCGGCCGCCGTTGTCGTTCCCTGTCGTATCGATCCGGTGCCATGGCGTTCCCCTTTTTTGTCCTTGACGTCCTTATGGCATGCATGATGCGCGCAAAATCGATCGGATTGCAAGCGGAATTCTGATAAAACTGATTGAACGTCCATTCAATATAGTGTTATTAATCACTGGAAATTCAGTTGCTTGAAAAATCCCATAAAGGAGTAGAAGTCATGGCAGCGGAAAGAAAGCCGAATGAAAACGCGAACTTGGCGGAGGATGCCTTCATCGAGGCGGCGAAGGCGCATCTCATCCAGCCATGGCCGACATCCGGCGAGATCGGCGCGGAAGCGCGCGGGGGGCTGAGCGAAGGCGACGGCATCTACATCACCGACCGCGAGGGGCATCGCCTGATCGACGGCCCCGCGGGCATGTGGTGCACCAATGTTGGCCACCGCAACGAGGCGATCGCCCGCACCATGTACGATCAGGCGATGCAGCTTTCCTATTCCTCTCCCTGGTACACGATGACCGAACCGGCGGTGCGGCTGTCGCAGCGGCTGGCGGCGTATGCGCCCGGCGATCTCAACCACGTTTTCTACACGACGGGCGGCTCCTCGGCGGTGGAGACGGCGCTTCGCTTCATGCAGTTCTTCAACAACGTGCTGGGACGGCCGGAAAAGAAGCTGATCGTGGCGCGGCAGGGCGCCTATCACGGCTCCACCTATTTCGCCGCCTCGCTGAACGGGCGCCCGCGCGATCACGACTGGATGGACAGCGCCACCGACAAGGTGGTGAAGCTGACCTGCCCGGATCCCTTCCGCCGCCCGGCCGGAATGACGGTGGAAGCCTTTCGCGACATGCTGGTGGAGGAGTTTGCCGGCACCATCGAGACCCATGGCGCCGAAAAGATCGCCGCCTTCATCGCCGAGCCGATCATGGCCTCGGGCGGCGTGATCGTGCCGCCGGACGGCTATCTGCAACGCATCCGGGCGCTGTGCGCTGAAAACGATATCCTCTTCATCGCCGACGAGGTGGTGACCGCCTTCGGCCGCCTCGGCCATATCTTCGCCTCGAAGGATGTGTTCGGCATCGAGCCCGACATGATCACCTTCGCCAAGGGCGTCACCTCCGGTTACTTCCCGCTCGGCGGGCTGATGATCTCCTCGCGGCTGCTGGAGCGGCTGCGGCAGTCGAACCATTCCGACGCGATGTTCGCCCATGGCCTGACCTATAGCAGCCATCCCATCGGCTGCGCGGTGGCCGATACCAATCTCGACCTGCTGGAAGGCGGCATTCTGGAGCATGTGCGCGAGATCGCGCCCTATTTCCAGCAATCGCTGAAATCGCTGGAGGAGCTGCCGCTGGTCGGCGAGGTGCGCGGCAAGGGGCTGATGGCCTGCGTCGAATGCGTGGCCGACCGCGAAAGCAACAATCCGCTGGCGCTCGATCTGGAAGTCGGCAAGCGCATCGACGCGCATTGCCAGCGTCTTGGCCTGCTGGTGCGCCCGATCATCCATATGTGCGTGATGTCGCCGCCGCTGACCATCTCCCGCGCCCAGATCGACGATCTCGTTTCCATTCTGCGTCAGGGCATCCGCCTGACCATGGACGAGCTGGTGCGCGAAGGTCTCTGGAAAGGCTGATACAGGCTACAGGATATGAAGAACCCGGCGGAGCGATCCGCCGGGTTCTTCATGCCGGTCAGTGCCATTACGTATGGCGCGAAGCCCCTCATCCCGCTGCCGCGACCTTCTCCCCGTAAAACGGGGAGAAGGGAACAGGCCGCCAGGTTTTCCTCAACCAATGTCCGTTTGCAGGGCAAGTCCCCTCTCCCCGCTGGCGGGGAGAGGGTTAGGGTGAGGGGCCGATTTCGGATGCCATCCCCTGCCGGTCAATGGCTGGTCATGCGCGCATTGACCTCGGCCATCTCCTTTTCCTCCGGCGGGGTTTCCAACCGGGTGACCGGCAGCACGGCGCGGATATGGTCATGATGCGAGCGCACGCCATATTCGAGATCGGACAGGTAAAAGCCCGCAAAGGCCTTCGAGGCCATCGCCTCGTTCGACCAGATGGTGAGCTGCACGTCTTCCGCCATGGTGTCGCGGTCGATGCGGGCGGCGAGGTAGCGGGCCAGCCGCTGCGCCCGCGTTTCCTCGCTGTAGCGGTAGACCGCGCCGCGCAGCAGCGTGCGGTCGCGCGAGACCGGAAATTCCTGATAGAACTGCACCGTCTCCGGCGTGATGGCGATCACGTTGTTGGGAAACAGCCCGTAATAGATCCATGCCTTCTGCAAGGGTTCCGGCAGATGCGTGGCGGCAGGCGCCACCGAGCGGTAGGCGCGCACGCTCCAGCGCCGCCCGGCATGCGGATTGTAGGTGGCGAAGGAGCGGCTGACACCGGCGACGAAGGGCTCGTCGCGATAGGTGGAGCCGTAGAGATCCTGAAGTGCCGGATGCGCCATGGCGACGTGATAGCCCTCATTGTCGACATCGCGCACGGATTTCCAGTTGACCGGGCTTTCCTGCGTCCAGATCTCGGCGGTGGGGACCATGGTTTCCGACTGGTAATGCGCCATTTCCCCGGCGAAAGGCTGCATCAGGCTGGCGACGGAAGGCTGCGGGCCGCGCCGGAAGCGGATGAAGACGAAGCCCATCCACACCTCCACATCGATCGGCGTCAGCGCGAAGGCATGCTTGTCGAGCGGCGGAAAGCTTTCCGGCCGCGCCGGGCCGCGCAGCGTGCCGTCGAGATTGTACACCCAGCCGTGGAAGGGACAGACCAGCGCGCCCCGGCAATGGCCGCGCTCCTCCGCCACCAGCCGCGAGCCGCGATGGCGGCAGATATTGTGGAAGGCGCGCACCTCGCCCTGCTTGTCGCGCAGGATCAGCGCCCGCTCGCCCGCCACATCCATGGTGATGTAATTGCCGGGACCGGCAATATCGGAGACGTGACAGGCAATCTGCCAGTGGCTGCGGAAAAGATGCTCCTTTTCCAGTTCCAGCAGCGCTTCCGAATGATAACACCAGCCGGGCAAGCCCCGGCGGTCCCAGCTTTCCGGCACGCCGATATTACGGATAGTCTCGGTCATCGCAGTCTCCGTATTTGCTGAATGTTCATTCAATATAGATCCGAACGCTTTTCTTGGGAAGCGTCTTGCGCAAGACTTGGAAAGCGGTGACGAAAAAGCTTGGCCGGCCATGGGCGTATCGATGATGGCGGGTGTCCCCATGATTTATTGCCGCAGGCAGTGGCGGGCCGTTGCGCAGTTTTGCTGCCTGTGCTCATATTCCGCCGTCCGAGGTGCTGGCCGGTTTTCGAATCGGCTGGAGAATTGGGAAGCCGGTGAAAGTCCGGCGCTGCCCCCGCAACGGTAGCAGAACGAAAAGGCGACGAAATCCACTGGGCCATCGGCCCGGGAAGGGGTTGCCCGATCCGCGCAGGCGGAAAGTTCTGGAGCCCGGAAACCAGCCTCGAACATTCACTCGACTGATCGCGGTGGGCGATCAGAAGGCGTTGGGGCTTTCCAGCCGCCGGGCATCCGCCCGCAGCACCGGGCCGCAAGCGTTTTCCTGTCCACCATGCCCAGTCCTTGACCCTTGCGAGGACCGACCATGGACATGACCCTTTCCCTTTCCTTCCCCGAGGCTTTGCCGAAGCCGGAGGATGTGTTTCTGAGCTGGATTTTCAGCCTGCCCGACGGCGCGGACCTGCCGCGCGCGGCCCGCGGCGAAATCGCCCGCATCGACCGGGCGGGCCCGGCGGGGGCCGAGCTTTCCAGATTGCGCAGCCTGTTCGAGCAGGCGAGCCTTGGCCTGACGGCGCAGGGCAGGCGGCGCGGCCGCCGCCTGCGGCATTGATCGCCATCGGTCTGGACATTCCTTCCCGCGATAGGGCAAGGAGGAATGTCAGGAAGGCGCCCGCTTCGGGCGCCATCGCCGGAGGTGACGAGATGACGACGAGACAGTATTTTTCCGCCCTTGGCGGCCATCCCCCGCAATCCGATCTGCTGACGGGGCGGGCCGTGTTCACGGATGCCTATGCGGTGATCCCGAAAGGCGTGATGAAGGATATCGTGACCAGCGTACTGCCTTTCTGGGAGGGCACGCGGGCCTGGGTGATCGCGCGTCCGCTGTCCGGCTTTTCCGAAACCTTCTCGCAATATGTGATGGAAGTGGCGTCCGGCGGCGGCAGCGAGCGGCCGGAGCCGGATCCCGGCGCCGAAGGCGTGCTGTTCATTGTCGAGGGCGAGCTGGAACTGACGCTTGCGGGCGGCAGGCACAGCCTGCGGCCGGGCGGCTACGCCTTCATTCCGCCGTCCGCCGTCTGGTCGGTGCGCAATACATCCGGCGCGCAGACCCGTTTCCACTGGATCCGCAAGGCTTACGAGGCTGTCGACGGCATCGATTATCCCGAGCCGCTGGTGCTGAACGAGCAGGATATCGCGCCGTCGCCGATGCCGGATACCAATGGCGCCTGGGCGACGACGCGCTTTGTCGATCCCGCCGATGTGCGCCATGACATGCATGTCACCATCGTCACCTTCCAGCCGGGCGGCATCATTCCCTTCGCCGAAACGCATGTGATGGAGCATGGCCTGTATGTGTTGCAGGGCAAGGCGGTCTACCGGCTCAACCAGGACTGGGTCGAGGTGGAGGCGGGCGATTTCATGTGGCTGCGCGCCTTCTGCCCGCAGGCCTGCTACGCGGGCGGGCCGGAACCCTTCCGCTACCTGCTCTACAAGGATGTGAACCGGCACATGAACCTGCGCCCTTTCGGGCGCAAATAGGCTGTCAGCGCCAGCCCCTTGCGCGCCGCACCGCCTCGGCGAAGCGGGTGTGATCTTCGGCGCTGACGCCGCCACCCGGCAGGAAGGTTTCGCCGCCCTGCCGGATCGGCGCGGCATCGGCCCCGCACAGTTCCGCGAGCCCGAGCGCGGTCAGCTCATGCATGGTGGGCGCCACGATGGCCAACCCGCTGGCGCAGGCCAGGAACTGCGCGAAATACCGGCTTTGCGAAATGCCGCCATCGATGGAAATCGCGCCCTCCGCCGCCATTCCCTTCGTCGCGGAAGCGATCAGGCCGGTGGTGAGCATGGCGATGCCTTCCAGCACGGCGCGCACCAGATCGCGCCGCCCGGTGGCATGATCCATGCCGATGAACAGCGGCGCGGCCTGCCGGTCCCAATAGGGAGCCGCCAGCCCCGACAGCGCAGGCACGAAAACGATGCCGCGGCTCAGCGCCGAGGGCCCGTCAAACTCGTCCAGTTCCGAAACATCCGCATAGAGCCCGAGGCGCGCTGCCCATTCCAGCGCCGAACCGGCATCGTAAACGCCGCCCTCGATGGCGAACACCGGCGCTTCGCCCTGCTTCTGCCAGCCGATGGTGGGCAGGAGACCGGTTTCGGGCGGCTCGCTTCCCGAAACCGACAGCAGGAAAGCGCCGGTGCCGAAGGTGATCTTGCAATCGCCGGGCCTGCGGCAGCCATGGCCGTAAAGCGCTGCCTGCTGATCGACGATCGACACCTTGAGCGGCGTGCCGTCAACATCGCCGAAACCGGCATCGGCGGCGCGGATTTCCGGCAGGCATTGCATGGGAACGCCATGCAGGGCGCAAAGCTCGGCGCTCCATTGCCCTTTTCGCAAATCCAGCAGGCCGGTGCGCGAGGCGGTCGCCAGATCGGTTGCGAAGGCGCCGCACAGCCGGTCGAGGAAAAAGGCATCGGTGGTGCCGAGCCGCAGCCGCCCTTGCGCCTGCGCCGCCGTCACTTCCGGCACATGGCGCAGCAGCCAGCCGAGCTTGCTCGCCGAGAAATAGGGATCGAGCGGCAGGCCGCAGATCGCTTTCGAACGCGCCTCGGCAGCCGCGCCCAAAGCCGCTAGCGCCTCGGCCGTGCGCGCATCCTGCCAGACGACGACCGGCGACAGCGGCTTGCCCGTCAGCGCATCCCAGGCGAGGCAGCTTTCGCCCTGATTGGCAAGGCCGATGGCGTCGACCGGCCCGGCGCTTGCCAGCACCGCCTTGATATTGCCGAGCAATTCCTCGCCGTCATGCTCAACCCAGCCGGGCGCGGGGTGATGCTGCGCATGGCGTTTGCTGGCGGCGACGCGCCAGCTTGCATCCGCCTCGAACACGAGGCAGCGGGTGGATGTGGTTCCCTGATCGATGGCGGCGACACGCATCAGCCGTCTTCCCGAAAGCGAAAGTATACCTGCCGCGCCTGCAAGGCTTCAGCGGGTAGCGGCACGAGAATGCGCCGCTCCGGCAGCCATTCCCCGCGCTTGCGCCAGACCTCGCGGCCATCCAGTTCCAGCGACAACTGCCCCCTGGCGCGGCGCAGGAAGCGAAGCTGGAACTCGCGGAAGGCAACACGGCCGTCCGCCCGCCGCAGCAGGCTCGGTACCGCCAGCTTCACCGGATCGTCGAACCCGACCGGCACGCTTTCGCCCCCGGCCGGATCGCGGCGCAGATCCTCCGAGATCACCGCGCCGATGGCGCGCCCCTCGCGAAAAGCCCAGCCGCCGGTCTCGACAGCCCTCAGCACATTGCCGCCCGCAAAGCAGAGCGGATCGGCACTGCGCCCCTGCTGGTCGACGGCGGGACCGGCACTGCCCGCATCGACGCCGAAGGGCGATTGCAGGAACAAGGCCGCCTCGGGCGTGAAGCGTCCGGTCAGCAGCACGCCGTCGCAGTCCAGCGTTTCAAGCTGGCCGTTGCGGCGCACGGCTACGGATTCGACGCGGCCGCGCCCGCGAATATCCACAATCTCCGCCCCGCAATGAAAGGGAATGCCCATCAGCTTCGGAAACAGGGTGAGCGGCGGGCGCGCCAGCGGTTGCGGCCCAGGCTCCAGCACCGCGGCCGGGCGCGCCCCGTGGCTGAGGCATGTCAGCACCGCCGACAGCGACACGAGTTCTGAGCCAACCACCACCGGACGCCGGAAAGGCATCAGGCCGTGAAAGGCGATATAGGCTTGCAGCGCCCCCGTCGTCACCACGCCGATGGGGCGCTCGCCGGAGATCAGCCGCGCCGAGCGCGGCATTTCCCGCGCCCCCGTTCCCAGCAGGATGCGCCGGGCCGAGAGCCGCTCGACGCCGCGATGCGATGTGACGTCGACGCTGCCGTCCGCGCCAAGCCGCACGACGGAATGGCCGGTGCGCACATCGACGCCCGCCTTCGCCGCCTCCTGCTCCAGCCTGCGGCCATAGGCTGCGCCGAAATAAACGCGCCCGAATTCGCGCATGCCGAAGGGCGAATGGCTGCAATGGCGCGTCGCGCCGCCCAGATGCGGCTCGCGGTCGAGCAGGATGACCGAAGCGGCGCCGCGGCGGCGTATCTCTACCGCCGCCGCGACGCCTGCCGGCCCGCCGCCGATCACGATCACATCCGCATCCACGCGGCTCATGGTTTTTCTCCCGCTTCCACTGCAAGCGGCGTCGCCAGCCTGCCGCGTGTCATCTCCGCCAGCCGCGCATTGCAGTAGAACCCCTGACAGCGGCCCATGCCCGCGCGCGTGCGCCGCCGCAGCCCGCCGAAATCGCCGGGGGGCACCGGGCTTTGCAGCGCCGCCTCGATCTCGCGCCGGGTGACCAGCTCGCAATGGCAGACGATCTCGCCATGCTCCGGCCGCTGCCAGTCGCGCTCGCATGTTTCGGTGAGGTTCGGCATGGTAAGGCCGGGGGCGGGGGGCGCGGTAAAAGCCTGTCCGAAGCCGCCATGCAGCTTCACCGCATGCTGCGCCAGCCCAAGCGCGGCGCTGAGCCCGGTGGAGCGGATGCCGCCGAGCGTGATGGCGCGTTGTTCCGCCCGCGCGAAAATGCGGTAATCCTTCTTTTCCGTCGCCGGGCGCAGCCCCGCATAGACGGCGGTGACCGGCATGCCCGCCAAGGCCGGAACGATCTCCGCGCCGCGTTTCAGCAGCGCTTCCAGCGTCTCCTTCTCGACGGTGGCGCGCAGCCTGTCCTCCTGCTCCTCCGCCGTCGGGCCGACCAGCACATTGCCGAAGGCCGTGGGGCAGACGACGATACCCTTGGTGATCTCGGTCGGAACCGGCAGCACGATGCGCGGCACATGCCGGAAGGCGGCCTTGTCCAGCACCACGAATTGCCCCTTGCGCGGCTTGATGGTGAATTCGGCGGCAAAACCCAGCCGCTCGTCCACTACGTCGCCGAACAGCCCGGCGGCGTTGACGACGCAATCCGCCTCCACAATTCCGGTCGATGTTTCCAGACGCCAATGCCCGTCGAATCGGCCTTGCAGCAATTCGGCGCTGCGCAGGAACACCGCGCCCAGCGCCACCGCCTGCGTCAGATAGGCAAGCGGCGCCGTCCATGGATCGATGACATGCTCGCCGCTGACTTCCAGCGCCGCCACCAGCCGCTGCGAAAGGCCCGGCATGGTTTCGCGCGCGGCGGCGCCCGGCAGCAGGCGAAGCTCATCGATGCCGTTCTCGCGGCCCTGCGCGGCGATGTCTTCGAGCTTGTCCGCCTCCAGCCCGTTCCAGGCGCAGACCAGCGCGCCGGTTTCCACCAGCCTGAGGCTGAGGCTTTTCCGGATATCGAGATATTCCTGCCGCCCGGCCCGCACCAGATCCAGTTCGAGGCTGCCCGGCGGCGCATCGAAGCCGGTGTGCAGAATGGCGCTGTTGGCTTTCGAGGCGCCGGAGAGGATATCCGCGCCCTTTTCGATCAGGATGACTTTCGCGCCCGCCAAGGCGAATTTACGGGCCGCCGCGCAGCCGACGACGCCCGCCCCGATGATGGCGACATCGAATTTTTCCCTCATGCGCGGATCTGCGGCCTGCGGCATTCCCGTTCCTTCTGGCATCGAAGATTGAAGCACGGCTATGCATCGAAAATGACCGTTCGGTCAAATCCGTTCGCGCTTCTCTTGTGGAAACGGGCGCGCTCCGCCATTCCCGGGGCGGAGCGCGCATAGGTAGAAAGCTCAGCGGTAGGGATAACCGGCCTTCTGCATGGTTTCGGAATATTTCTTGAAGGCGGCGACGACCTTGCCCGCGCGCGGGCTGGAGGCTGCCACCTCGTCCCAGAAGCCTTCGGCGTCCTTGACGACCTGGTTCCATTCCTCGGCCGGAAGCGCGGTCAGCTCCATCTTCTCGCCTTCGACGCGCAGCTTCGCCTCGCCGCCCCAATACCAGACGTCGCGATAGTAATGCGACTGGTCGATGGTGATGCGGAACAGTTCCTGAAGATGCGGCGGCACCTTGTTCCAGCTCGGCGTATTGGCGAAATAACTGCCGAACCATGCGCCGGTGACGGAGTTGGTCAGCGCGTATTTGCACACATCCGCCCAGCCCACTTCATAAGCTTCAGTGAAGCCGCACCAGGCGACGCCGTCCAGTTCGCCGGTCTGCATGGCGACTTCCACGTTGTCCCACGGGATCGTTACCGGCACGAGGCCATAGCGCGACAGGAACTTGCCGGCCGTCGGCACGCCGAACACGCGCAGCCCGTTCATGTCGGCCAGGCTGCGGATCGGCTTGTCGACCGTGAAGATATGCAGCGGATCCCATGCGCCGCTCGACAGCCAGGTGACGTTTTCCACCTCGGAATAGGCTTCCTGCCAGATTTCGTTGAGGCCGTAATATTTGAACAGCGCGGGCACATCGAGGCTGTAGCGGGTGGCGAAGGGGAAGTAGCCGCCGAAAACGGCGATATCCACCGGCGAGGCCATGGTCGCCTCGTCCGATTGCACGGCATCGATGGTGCCGCTTTGCAGGGCGCGGAACAGGTCCGAGGTCGGCACGAGCTGGTCGGCGTAATAGAGTTCGATTTCCATTTCGCCATTCGCGGCCTTGTTGAAGGCTTCGATCTGCGGCTTGACGACATGGGCGCCGAGTGGCGCGCCGGAATAGGTTTGCAGGCGCCACTTGATCGGGCCGGACTGGGCGTTGACGTAAGGCGCGGCCAGCGTCGAACCGGCAACCACCGCGCCCGCGCCAAGCCCCGCCTTCGCCATGAAATGACGGCGCGTGGAGAGGATCTGTTCGGACGGCGTCAGGATTTTCTTCTTCTCTTCTGTCATCATGTTCTCCTCTGGTTGTTCGTTGTCATGTTTCAGGCAGGCGGTTCTCAGCCCTTCACCTTCATCTGCTCCGGCAGCCAGAGCGCGATTTCGGGGAAGATCATGATGAGGACGATGGTCAGCACCATGATGGCGGCGAAGGGCCAGATCGACCGGTAGATATCGACGAGCGTGATTTCCTTCGGCGCCAGCGAGCGCATCAGGAACAGGTTGTAGCCGAAGGGCGGGGTGATGTAGGCGATCTGGCAGGTGATGGTGTAGAGCACGCCATACCAGATGAGCTGGTTGTCGAAGCCGAGATCGAGCGCCTTCACCAAGGGAATGTAGAGCGGCGCGACGATGACCAGCATGGCGGTGTCATCGAGAAACATGCCCATGACGATGAAGCTGACCTGCATCATGATGATGACGGTCCACGGGCTCAGATCCCATTGGCGGATAAAAAGATTTTCGACGGCTTTGACGGCGCCCAGCCCATCGAAGACGGAGCCGAAGGCAAGCGCGGCCAGAATGAGCCACATGAACATGCAGGAGACGCCAAGCGTCTTCATCGAGGTTTCGCGCACCACCGGCCAGGTGAAGCGGCGCTTGGCGATCGCGGCAAGCGTCGCGGCGGCGGCGCCCACGGCCGAGCTTTCCACGAGGCTGACATAGCCCATCACGAACAGGCCGGTCATCAGGAAGAAGATCGCGAAGGGAATGATGCCCGCGCGCAGCAGCGCCAGCTTTTCCCGCAGCGGCATGTTCACTTCCTCGTCGGTCACCTTCGGCGCCAGCTTCGGGTTCAGCTTGGCGCGGATATAGATGTAGAGGATGAACAGCACGGCCATCAGCAGGCCGGGAAAGACGCCCGCGAACCACAGCTTCGACACCGGCTGGCGGGCGATCATGCCGTAGAGCACCAGCACCACCGAGGGCGGCAGCAGGATGCCGAGCGAGGAGCCGCCCTGCACGACGCCGGAGATCAGCACCTTGTCATAGCCGCGCCGGATCATTTCCGGCAGCGCGATGGTGGCGCCGATCGCCATGCCCGCCACCGACAGCCCGTTCATGGCGGAGATGATGACCATCAGGAAGATCGTGCCGATGGCAAGCCCGCCGGTATAACGCCCGAACCAGACATGCAGCATCTTGTAGAGATCCTCGGCGATGCCGGATTCGGCCAGGATATAGCCCATGTAGATGAACATGGGCAGCGTCAGCATGGCGTACCAGTTGAACAGCTTGAAGACCTGGTTGAACGGCAGCTCGATGGCTCCCGGCCCGTAGAGCAGAAGTGCCGCCGCCGTCGCCACGAAGCCGATGGCCGCGAAAACGCGCTGGCCGGTTGCAAGCAGGACCATCATCGACCCGAACAGGATCAGGGCGATCATTTCATAGCTCATTCTGCTTCTCCTCGCGCAAAGCGGCGATATGCTTGAACACTTCGGCGATGGATTGCATGAGCATCAGCACCAGACAGACGACGAGCAGCGCCTTGATGGGAATGACCGAGGGGTTCCAGATGGAAAACCGCTTCTCATTGGTCTGGATGGCGTAGATCAGGCTGGATATGCCGCCGGTCAGCATGATCGCGAGATAGAAGATCATGCAGCCGATCGTCGCGAGGTCGACCTTGGCCCGGTTGCGGCGCAGCAGCGTCGAATACCAGAGGTCCATGCGCACATGCTCGTCGTTCTTGATGGTGATCGGCCCGCCCATGAAATAATAGGCGGCGAGCGTGAACTGCGTCAGCTCCACCGCCCAATGCACCGGCATTTTCAGCAGGTTGCGGGTGATCGCGTCATAGATCAGCGTGCCGCCCATCATGAAGATCAGCGAGGCGGCGAGATAGCCGACGTAATCGGATATGCGATCGACGGCGCGCACATAGGCGGCAATGAATCTAGGCATATGCGATCTCCCGCTTCGCCGTCTTTCTGTTGCGCTTCACGAGGTTTCTCCCATCCTGACGGCCCTTTCCGCGGCCCGGCCATGCCGCAAGGCAAGCCGCTCCCGCCGCCCGCATCGCATCATGCGGGCACTGGCCGGATCGGAGGGGCCGGATCGGAAAGGGATTGACGATGCCGCGCATCCGTCCGCGCCCGTGAGGGCCGGGAGCGGATGGCGGCGCAATTCACTGTCGCTTCGCGCGCTCCGGTGAATCCGGTGCCGGTAGCCCGGCGGTGGCGCCTGCTGTCTCATGCGGTCGATACATACACGTTCCCCATGCATGGCCCGTTTCGGGCTTTGATGTGTTTTTCACACGTTCTGATATTATTGTGGCGAGCTTAACCGCACATGCCCGCAAAGGGAAGTGCAAAAAATCATATTGGAATGCCCGAACGGTCAATTTTTTCCGGTAATAATGCCTTTCATTTTTCCGTAATCCTGCCAACAATGACCGAACAGGCAATGGGCGGCAGGCCGAAAAAATTGCCTGCCGGGCCGGTGAGGGGCTAGGAATCGCCGCGGCCTTGTGAGAATCGCCATGCGATGACCGTGGAGAAGGGCAAAGCCATGCATCCAACCGAGCGCCGCGACCGGATAATGGCATTTCTGCGCGATGCGGGCGAACTGACCGTGGATCAGCTTGCCGCGCGTCTCGGCGTTTCCCGCGAAACCATCCGCCGCGACCTGACCAAGCTGGACGGGGAGGGGCGGCTCAGGAAATATCACGGCGGCGCGCGTGCCGTGCCGCATACGCAGGCGCCTGCCGAGCAGGAGGGGCCGTTTGCCATCCGCATCGGCCAGAACATCGCGGAAAAGCGGGCGATCGCCGCCGCCGCCTGCGCGCTGTTGCAGCCGGAAGACGCCATCTTCATCGATACCGGCAGCACCACCATCATGCTGGCGGAGCCGCTGGCGAAGCTGCCGCCCCTCGTCGTCATCACCAATTCGCCGCAGATCGCCGCGGCCGTGGCGGCGCCCGGCCATCACAAGGTGTTCCTGATCGGCGGCGCCTACAGCGCCGATGCCGGTGAAAGCGTCGGGCCGCTGGCGCTGGAGCAGATCGCCCGGTTTCGCGCCCGTTATGCGATCCTGACCATCGGCGCCATCGATGAGGGGGCGATCATGGATTACGACTTGCAGGAGGCCGAGGTCGCCAAGGCGATGATCGAGCGCGCCGACCGGGTAATCGTGCTGGCCGACCACAGCAAGTTCGGACGCCGCGCCGTCTTCGAGATCGCCGCCCTCTCGCGGATCGAAACGCTGGTCACCGACCGGCCGCCGCCGGAAAGCATCGCCGCCGCATTGCGGGACGCCGGTGCGAACGTCATCGTCTGCGCCTGAAAAGCCGGGATAAACCTTCGCTTGCGGGATTGCGCCTTACTGCTGCCGATATGGATCCTTTCAAGCGGAAAAGCGTTATCCACCGCGATGTCCGGCGATCGATTCGCCGGCCGCCGGAATGACACAGGAGAGAAAGATGACCAGAAGCCTCGCAAAAACCATGCTCGCCACCAGCCTCTTGATCGGCGCGGCCGCCACCGGCCATGCGGCCGACTATGCCGAGCCGGTGGGCGAAGCCGGTTCCCGTGACGGCGTGAAGATCGGGACGCTGGAATGCGATATCGGCCCCGGCGCGGGCTATGTGCTGGGCTCCGCCAAGGAAATCGGCTGCACCTTCCACCCGGCGCGCCGCGCCGACCCTATCGACAATTACGTGGGCGTCGTGCGCAAGATGGGCGTCGACATCGGCTTCACCACGCGCGGAAAGCTGATCTGGGCGGTCTTCGCGCCGACGGCGGGTTATCATCAGGGGTCGCTGGCGGGGCTGTATGAGGGGGCGACGGCGGAAGCGACGGTCGGCGCGGGTATTGGCGCGAATGTGCTGATCGGCGGCACCACCGGCTCGATCCAGTTGCAGACGGTGAGTGTGACCGGCCAGCTCGGCCTCAACGCGGCGGCAGGCGGCATTTCGGTGACGCTGACGCCGACCCGGTAATATTCCGCTGGTATATTTGTGGCGTCAGAGGGTTCCGTGTGTGGATTGCCCCTCATCCCGCTGCCGCGACCTTCTCCCCGTAAAACGGGGAGAAGGGGATATGCCGCTTCGGTTTCCTCAAAATAACAGCTGTTCGTGGGGCAAGTCCCCTCTCCCCGCAGGCGGGGAGAGGGTTAGGGTGAGGGGCAATTCCATATGCGGTTACCCTGTTCGCCATCACGAAGCATCGGGGATTCTTCAGTCCAGCCCCATTTCCAGTTCGCCGATCAGGCGGGCGAGCATGGCGTCGCACAGGGCCAGTTGTCCGGCGCTGACGAATTCATCCGGCTTGTGGCCCTGATCCATGAAGCCCGGCCCGCAGACCGCCGTGGACATGCCGAGATGCTGGTCGAACAGTCCGCCTTCGGTGCCGAACGCCACCTTCAGCGTCGGCTCGTCATGGGCGAGGATGCGCCGCAGCAGCCGCACCACCGCCGCAGCCGGGGCGGCGTTCAGGCCGGGATAGCCGGAAACCTCCTCGATTTCGATGCGCGCCTGCGGAAAGCGGTTGCGGTAGGGCGTGGCGATGGTCTCGGCATCCGCCTCGATGCCCTTGAGGATCGCATGCGGATCGTCCTCGGCGATGTTGCGGATTTCGAAGTCGATCTCGCAGAGGTTCGGCACGATGTTGAGCGCCGTGCCGCCGCGCATCACGCCCGCATGGATGGTGGAATAGGGGATATCGTAATCCGTATCACGTGGCCCGCTGGCGGCCAGTTCCTCCTGCCGCGCCTCGAGCCGCGTGATGAAGGCGGCGCCCAGATGCAAGGCGTTGAGCGCATTGGGGGCGAGCGCCGAATGACCTTCCTGCCCGTGGCAGCAGGCGCGCAAGGCGAGCTTGCCCTTGTGGCCGGTGGCAATGCGCATGCCGGTCGGCTCGCCGACGATGCACAGCGCCGGGCGCTGCGTGCGCACGGCCAGCGCATCGATCATGCCGCGCACGCCGAGGCAGCCGATTTCCTCGTCATAGGAGAGGGCGAGATGCAGCGGCGTTTTCAGCGGGCGCGCCGCCGCATGCAGGGCCGCATGCAGGGCGGCTGCGACGAAACCCTTCATATCCGCTGTGCCGCGCCCGTAATAACGGCCGTCGCGTTCGGTGAGCGTGAAGGGATCGCTCGTCCAGCTCTGGCCCTCGACCGGCACCACATCGGTATGCCCCGACAGCACCACGCCGCCCGGGCCTTCCGGCCCGATGCTGGCCCAGAGATTGGCGCGGCTGCCATCCGGATGGGCGAAGCGCTCGATGCGCGCTCCCACCGGCCGCAACAGGCTTTCGGCATAATCGAGAAGCGCCAGATTGGAGCTTCTCGAAATCGTCGGCTCGGCGATGAGCCGCGCCAGAATGGCCGTGGTCGAGGGGATCATCGGCACGCCTCAGAGATCGCCGGGAACGCCGTAGCTCGGCGCGCCGGACGGGTTGAGGGCGCGGGTGACATAGGCGTCCATTTCGCCGCGCCAGCGTTCCCACAATGCCGCGCATTCCTCGACCGGGTTGCCCTCGGTCCAGTCGACGCGCAGGTCGGCGACGTTCCACGACACCTTGTCGACCATGATGAGACCGATGGAATGCACCGGCCCTTCCTCGCCGCCAGCCGTCAGCGCCGCCCGCATGGCGGCGATCAGCCGGTCGCCGAGATGCTGGCCCTTTGCGGCCTCGAAGGCTTCCACCATTTTCTGCGGAATAGCGGTGGAGGTCAGCATGTTGCCTGCCGCCACGACATCGGTTCCCCGCGCCGAACCATGGGTGCCGAGCGTCTTTTCGCCGGACCATGCCGCCGTTCCGCCCTGGGCGTCGATCAGTGTCAACTGCCGGTATTCGGCATGCGGCGCATCCGCGAGCAGCCGCTCCAGCGCCGCTTGCGCCGAAAGGCCTGACGCCATCAGATCCAGCCCCTTCGGGCCGAGGCGGGGATCGGTGACATTCTGCGTGGCGACCGCGCCCACGCCCGCCCGCGCATGGGCGCAGCGCGCCGCGACGGAGGGCGAGGAGGAGGAGACGGCGAGCCCGAACATGCCGGTCTCAGCGCAGCGCCCGGAAACGGAAAAGGTCATGGCGCGCTCCCGTCAGGCTTCGTCGGGAATGACGGCGGTGGCTTCGATTTCCACCAGCCATTCCGGCCGCGCCAGTGCCGAGACGACAAGGCCGGTCGAGACCGGGAAGACGCCCTGAAGATACTTGCCCATCTCGGTATAGACGGCTTCGCGGTAGCGGATATCGATGAGATAGACGACGACGCGGCAGATATGGCTGAGATCGGAGCCCGACTCTTCCAGCAGCATCTTGATGTTTTCCATCGCCTTGCGGGCCTGCGCGCCGGCGTCGCCGATATGCAGGCTTTCACGGGTGTCGAGATCCTGCGCGATCTGCCCGCGCACGAAAACCGTGGTTCCCCGCGCCACCACCGCCTGGCAGAGATCGTTGTTCAGCTTCTGCTCGGGGTAGGTTTCCTTGGTGTTGAACGGACGGATGCGGGTATGCACGGGCATGGGTATCTCCTGGGTTTGACCGGTGAAAATGAAAACGGGCGGGGCGAACCCCGCCCGCGGGAATTACTGAAGAAGCTGCGTCCACACGCGGGTTACCAGATCCTGCGCGGCGGGCGAGCAGGTGCGCGAGAAGGTGACCGGCACGTCAGGATAAAGCTCCGGCGCCTTGTCCTTGGTGTAGACGACCTTCGACTGGTCGACCTTGATCGGCGAGGAGTGGGCGTAGAAATTCATCTGCTCGGTGGCATTTTCCGGTGTCGACATGAATTCGATGAACTTTACCGCATTGTCGCGGTTCGGCGCGCCCTTGGGCACCACGAGGCTGTCCATCCAGCCGACCAGACCTTCCTTGGTCATGGCGAGGCTGACCGGCGAGCCGGTGTTGCGGGCGCGCAGCGAATCGCCATCCCACCAGAAATGCGCCGACACTTCGCCGGAGGCGAGCCGGCTGGCGATGTTATCGGAGGAATAGACGGCGACGGAGGGCTTCTGCGCCATCAGCAGATCCAGCACCTTCTTCATTTCCGCCTGATCCTCGGTGCAGAAGGGCACGCCGAGATAAAGCTGGGCGGCGCCGATCACCTCGTCGGGCTGGGCGAGAAGCGCGATCTTGCCCTTCAATTCGCCGTCCGGCTCGAAGAAATATTTGAAGCTGTCGGTCGGGCCCTTGTACTGATCCGTGTTCACCACGAAACCGGCGGTGCCGTAAGCGAGCGGAATCGAGAAATCCTGCGTCTCGTCCCACCACTGGTTGCGCCACTTTTCCTCGATATGCCCATAGGCTTGCAGCTTGCTCGCCTCGACATTTTCGAGCAGCCCCTCATCGATCATGATGCGCAGGAAGTGCTGCGAGGGGGTGGCGATGTCATAGCCGGAGGTTCCCGCCTGCAACTTGGTCAGCAGATCCTCGTTGGAGGTGAAGCTGTCGACATTGACCTTGACGTCGTTTTCCTTGGAAAACTTCTCGATCAGGGCGGGCGAGATGGATTCCGCCCAGATATAGAGGTTGAGCTGCCCCTCGGCATGGGCGGCGCTGGCAAAGCACAGGGCAAGCGCGGTGGCGGCAAGGTATTTTTTCATCATCTGTTCCTCTCTTCTTGGTTATGGTTCGGCATTCTCTCGGGCGCCGCGGGCGGCAACCGTCAGCGCAACGGTTGCAAGTACCAGCGAGGCAAGGATGAGCAGGGTCGCGATGGCGTTCAGCTCCGGCGAGGTTCCGGCGCGGATCAGCGAGAAGATATAGACGGGCAGCGTGGTGGAGCCGCCGGTCGCCAGCATGTTCGAGGTGATGAAGTCGTCCATCGAGATCAGGAAGGCGAGCATCGCGCCGGAGAAGACGCCCGGAAAGATCAGCGGCAGCGTCACGCGGCGGAAGGTCGTCCAGCGGTTCGCGTAGAGATCGGCGCTGGCTTCCTCCAGGTCGAGCGACATGCCTTGCAGGCGGGCGCGGATCGGCAGGAAGGCGAAGGGCGTGCAGAAGGCCGAGTGCGCGAGCACCAGCCGCAGCATGCCGTTCTGGATCTCGATCAGCGAAAACAGGATCAGCGTCGCCACCGCCAGCACGATTTCCGGCAGCAGCAGCGGCAGGTTGACCACGGTTTCCGACAGTTTGCGGAAGCGGACATTCTTGCCCCTGATGATGGCCAGCGCCGCCGACAGCGCGATCAGCGTCGAAACCGTCATGGCGATGACGGCGACCGTCAGCGAGGTCTCCAGCGCGTTCATCAGCGCGGCATTGTTCAGCGCCGAGCCGTACCATTGCAGCGAAAATTCCGTCCACACGCCCGCCACGCGGTTGGCGTTGAAGGAATAGACCACGATCACCGCCAGCGGCGCGTAGAGATAGACGAAGAACAGCGCTGTCAGCGGTTTCAAGCCCGGATAGCGTTTGACGTCGTGCTGGATGCTCATGGCCGGGCCTCCCTGCGGGCGGCGCGCAGCGCCGTGAAGATCAGGAAGATCATGACCAGCGCCATCAGCATCATGGCGATCGCCGCGCCGAAGGGCCAGTTGCGGCCGGGGCCGAACTGAAGCTGGATCAGCGATCCCATCATCATCTGCTTGCCGCCGCCCATCAGCGTCGGTTCCAGCACCGCGCCGAGCGAGGGTACGAAGACGAGGATGGCGCCCGCGATCAATCCGGGGGCGGTCAGCGGCAGGATGACCCGGCGCAGCGTCACCCAGCGGTTGCCGTAGAGATCGTGCGAGGCCTCGATCAGCGTGCCGTCGAGCTTTTCGATGGAGGCGAAGACCGGCAGCACCATCAGCGGCATATAGGTGTAGACCATCGCCGTCAGTGTCGCGCCGTCATTGAACATGAAACTCATGCCGGAGGGAAAGCCGAGCATTTCCAGAAAGCGCGCCAGCGTGCCGTCCTTGCCGAGAATGATCATCCACGCATAGATGCGCAGGATCATCGACACCCAGAAGGGCAGGGTCAGGAGATAGACGAGGATCGCCTTGGTGCTGGCCCGCTGCCGCGAGATGAAATAGGCGACCGGCACCGCGAAGAGGAGGCAGATCAGCGTCGTCGCCCCCGCCAGCAGGAAGGTGCGGATGATGACCAGCAGATATTGCGGCGTGAATTCCAGCTCGCCCGTCCAGCCCTCGTTGAAGAAGATCTGGCGGTAACCGGCGGAATTGAAATCCCATGCGAAGCCGCCATGCGAGCCGCGTGTCGCGACGGAAACCGCCGCGATGATCGCAATCGGCAGGATGAGCGCGAAGCCCATCAGCGTCCATGAGGGCAGCAGCCCCCAGAAGGACAGGTTGCGCCAGAAGGGCTGGCCCGCCGGGCGCGGCGCTTGCGCGGGGGCATGCAGCGTCGCCTCCGTCATGCCGCCAGCACCCGCGCGGAGGCGGCGATGAAGCCGACGGGAACGGTGGAGCCGACCGGAATGGTGTCGCCCTCGCGCGAGGCATTGCGGCGCGAGGCGCGCAGTTCCGTGCCGCCGACATCCAGCGTGTAATGGGTATAGCCGCCCATGTAATTCTTGTTGACGACCTCGCCGCGCAGTTCCACGCCCTGCGCCTGATCGCCAAGATTGATCTTTTCCGGGCGGATCGACAGGGTGGCGCGGCCTTTCGGCGTCGCTCCGGTGGCGGGCGCGGTGACGACCGCGCCGAAGGGCGTGCGCACCGTCGCCTGACCGGCCGTGGTTTCCAGCACCTCGACATCGAGGAAATTGGTCTCGCCGACGAAATCGGCGACGAAGCGGTTCACCGGCTCCTCATAAATCTGTGTCGGCGAGCCGATCTGCTGCACCTCGCCGCCGCCGAGAACGGCGATACGGTCCGACATATCCAGCGCTTCCTCCTGATCGTGGGTGACGAAGACGAAGGTGATGCCGGTGTCGCGTTGCAGCTTGCGCAGCTCGTCGCGCATGGCCTGCCTGAGCTTGAGATCGAGCGCCGATAGCGGCTCGTCCAGAAGCAGCACTTCCGGCTCCGGGGCGAGCGCACGGGCGAGCGCCACGCGCTGCCGCTGGCCGCCGGAAAGCTGGGCGGGCTTGCGCCTGGCCATTGGCGTCATATGCACGCGCTCCAGCATCTCGCCGGTGCGGGCGCGGATGCGGGCCTTGTCCCAGCCGAGATTTTCCAGCCCATAGGCGACGTTCTGCTCCAGCGTCATATGCGGAAACAGGGCGTAGCTCTGGAACACCGTGTTGACGCGGCGCCTGTGCGGCGGGATATCCACGACCTCGCGGCCGTTGAGCAGGATCGAGCCGCTATCGGGGCTTTCGAACCCCGCCAGCATGCGCAGAAGCGTGGTCTTGCCGCAGCCGGAAGGGCCGAGCATGGTGAAGAACTCGTTGCTGCCGATGTTGAAGCTCACCGATTTCAGCGCCTGATAGCTGCCGAAATGTT
>JBDHTA010000050.1:0-25460 GCA_039808465.1 Rhizobiaceae bacterium
GGCGCGGGCATCGGCACGGCGCTGGGGCTCACGGTTGCCGCGCGCGGGCGCGGCATCGTGACGGCGGCGGTGATGCGCGGCTGCGACGTGCTGTTTGCCGTGCCGCCGATCCTGTCGGCGATGATGCTCGGCGCCTTCATCGGGCCGGGGCGGTTCACGGCGATCATCGCCATCGCCAGTTTCATGGTGCCGGTGTTCACCCGCATCGCCTTTGCCTCGGCAAGCCAGATCTGGGCGCGGGATTATGTGCTGGCGGCGCGGGCCTGCGGCAAGGGGCCGTTTCGCATCAGCGTCGAGCATGTCGCGCCGAATATCGCCACTCCCGTCATCGTGCAGGTGACGATCCAGCTCGGGCTGGCGATCCTGACGGAAGCGGGGCTCAGCTTTCTCGGCCTCGGCCTGCCGCCGCCCGCGCCGACATGGGGGCGCATGCTGGCGGAGGCGCAGACCTTCCTGCGGCCCGCGCCATGGCTGGCGATCCTGCCGGGGCTTGCCATCGCGCTCGCCGTGCTCGGCTTCAACCTGATCGGCGACGGCCTGCGTGACCGGTTCGATCCGAAGCGGGCGCGGGCGTCATGAGCGCGCCGCTGCTTGCCGTCGAGGATTTGCAGGTGGCGGCGCCCGGCGGGCAGGCGATCCTGCACGGCATCTCGCTGAGGCTGGAGCGCGGCGAAACGCTGGGCGTGGTGGGCGAATCCGGCTCGGGAAAGACGATGATGGCGCTGGCGCTGATGGGGCTGCTGCCGGATGGCATGACGGCGCAAGGCAGGCTGCTGCTCGATGGCGCTGCCTTGCCCGCTCCCGGCAGCGACGATTGGGACGCCATTCGCGGGCGCCGCATCGGCATGGTGTTTCAGGAGCCGCTGACGGCGCTGAACCCGGCGATGACCGTCGGCGACCAGATCGCCGAAGGGCTGGTCTGGCACCGGGATATGCCGTGGGATCAGGCGCGGCGCGAGGCGGTGCGGCTGATGGACCGCGTGCGCATCGAGCAGGCGGAGGAGCGGGCGGGGCGCTATCCGCACCAGCTTTCCGGCGGCCAGCGGCAGCGCGCCTGCATCGCCATCGCGCTTGCCCTGCGCCCCGCTTTGCTGATCGCCGACGAGCCGACGACGGCGCTGGATGTGACCGTGCAGCGCGAGGTTCTCGATCTTCTGGCGCAATTCGTGGCGGAGGAGCGGATGGCGCTGATGATCGTCAGCCACAATCCCGGCGTGCTGGCCTATGCCAGCGGCCGGATCATGGTGATGCGCCGCGGCCATGTGGCCGAAACCGGCGCGACCCGCGATGTGCTGACCCGGCCCGCGCATCCCTATACGCAGGCGCTGCTTGCGGCGATGCCGCGCAGGCGCGGAAAGGCGGGCGCATGACGGCGCTGCTGGAAATTCGCGGGCTGAGGCGCGATTATGCGCGGCCGTCCCTGTTCGGAAAGGGCGGGGGCTTTACGGCCCTGAAAGGCGTCGATCTCGATGTGCATGCAGGGGAAATTCTCGGTCTCGTCGGCGAAAGCGGCTCCGGCAAATCGACGCTGGCGCGGCTGGCGATGGCGCTCGACCGGCCGGATGGCGGCAGCGTGCGCTTTGAGGGCGAGGAACTGTTCGCTCTCACCCCGGCGCGGCTGCGGCAAAGGCGGCGCGATTTCCAGATGGTTTTTCAGGATCCCTTCGGATCGCTCGATCCCCGCCACAGCGTCGGCCGCATCGTTGCCGAACCGCTGCACCTGATCGCGCCGCCGCTGCCGAAAGCGCAGGCGCAAAACCGCGTTGCCGAGATGCTGGCGGCGGTCGGTCTGCCGCAGGATGCGGCGGCGCGTTTCCCGCATGAATTTTCCGGCGGGCAGCGGCAGCGCATCGCGCTGGCGCGGGCGCTGATCACCCGGCCGAAGCTGGTGGTCGCCGACGAACCGGTTTCGGCGCTGGACCTGTCGGTTCAGGCGCAGGTGCTCGACCTGATTCTGGAGCTGCGCCGCGCTTTCTCCACGGCCTTCCTGTTCATCAGCCATGATCTCGCCGTCGTCGAATCCATCGCCGACCGCGTGGCGGTGATGCGGCGGGGGGAGATTGTCGAGACGGGCGGGACGGCTGCGATCTTTGCCAACCCCCGGCATGATTACACGCGCGCGCTGCTGGCCGCGAATGCGGCCTTCGATATTCCGTTCGGCACATGAAATCAGCCGGATAAGAAAAAGGCGCGGGTTTTTCGCCCGCGCCTTCTGGCATGAATGCCGTAAATTCTTACTGCGTCGACGCCGTTCCGTTCGGGGCATAGCCGCCGCCGATGGCGACGTTGAGCGCCACGTAATCCGCCGCCTGCTGGCGGACGGCCTGCGCCAGACCCGAGCGGGCGTCGGAGACCGAACGCTGCGCATCCAGCACGTCGAGCAGCGAGGAGGCGCCGTCCTTGTAGCTGGCGGTTGCCAGTTCCAGCGCCTCTTCCGCCGAGCGGACCTGCGCGCGCAGCGCCGAAACCGTCTGGGTGTCGCGGGTCACGGCGGCAAGCGCGTTTTCCACTTCCTCGACGGCCTTCAGAACCGTCGCCTTCCAGACCAGGTATTGCGATTTGGCATTGGATTGCGCGATATCGACGCCTGCCTTCAGGCGGCCGCCATCGAGGATCGGCAGCGTCAGGCTGGGGCCGAAGGACCAGTTGACGAGGCTGCCCTCGCGGGCGCGGGTGGCGATGTAGGAAGGCGTGATGCTGCCGCCCAGCGTGATCGACGGGTAAAGCTGGGCTTCGGCAACGCCGATCTGCGCCGTCGCGGCGGCCAGCTCACGCTCGGCCCGGCGAATATCCGGGCGGTTGCGGATGAGGTCGGCCGGAATGCCGGAGCGCGTGTTCATGCGCGCATAGGGCTGGCGCGCGCCCTTCTGCATTTCGCCGACAAGCGTGGAGGCGGGCAGGCCGAGCAGCGTGGAAATGTGATGCACGGCGATGCGGAACTGGGTTTCGAGGCCCGGAATTTCCGACAGCGTCGCGTTGACCAGACCTTCGGCCTGCACGACGTCGAGGCGCGAGGCCGCGCCCGCTTCGAGCTGGAAGCGCGTCAGGTTCAGCGTTTCCCGGCGCGAGGCGAGGTTCTTGCGGGCAAGCGCGATGCGCTCCTGATAATAACGGGCGTCGATATAGGACGACACCAGATCGGAAAGCAGCGCCAGCCTTGCGATGTCGATATCGGCATAGGCGGCATCCAGCGATGCCTGCGCGCTTTCACGCGACCGGCGGTACTGGCCGAAGAGATCGAGCAGCCACGAGGCCGACAGGCTGGCCGAGGTGGTGGAACTGACGCCGCTTTGCGTGCGCAGCTCGCCGCCCTGGCCGCTCACATCCTCCGAAGCGCCGAGCCCGAGGCTGGGCAGCGCGCCGGCGCCTGCGACGGTGACATTGGCGGAGGCGGCGTTGATGCGCTCCAGCGCCTGAAGAACCGTGAGGTTCTGGCCGAGCCCCTGCGACACATAGCCGGTGAGGCGCTTGTCGCTGAAGGCCGTCCACCACGTTGCCATGGAAACGTCGCCATTGCTCTTTTTACTGCCCTCGGCGAATTTCGAAGGCAAGGCCATTTCCGGCGGTGTGTGCTCAGGGCCGACCACGCAGCCCGACAGCGTCAGCAGAACTGCGAAGGAGGAGGCAGCTCGAAGGGATATCATCTTGTAATCCTACACACCTAGATTTTCAGTCTGCCCATCCCGTCATGGAATGGACCGGTCCCCGGCTGCGCGGGGCAGAATCACGCCGCCCGCGCAGATTAACGATTTGGAAGCAGCCGTACATGAAAAATTAATTCTTTGCACCGCTGAAAACCCGCCGCACGACGACGAAGAAAGACGGCACGAAGAAAATCCCCAGCAGTGTTGCAGAAAGCATACCACCGAGAACGCCGATGCCGATCGCGTTCTGCGCCGCAGAGCCCGCGCCGGTGGCCGTTGCCAGCGGCACGACGCCGAGAATGAAGGCGAGCGAGGTCATGATGATCGGGCGCAGGCGAAGCCGCGCCGCCTCCAGCGTGGCATCGATGATTCCCATGCCGGATTCCTGCCTGTCCTTGGCGAATTCCACGATCAGGATGGCGTTCTTCGCCGCAAGGCCGATGGTCGTCAGCAGGCCGACCTTGAAGTAGACGTCGTTGGTCTGCTCGAACAGCAGGGCGGCCGCCAGCGCGCCGAGCACCCCGATCGGCACGGCCATGATGACCGAGAACGGGATCGACCAGCTTTCATAAAGCGCCGCAAGGCAGAGGAAGACCACGAGCACCGACAGCGCGTAGAGCATCGGCGCCTGCGAGCCCGACAGGCGTTCCTGATAGGAAATGCCCTGCCAGGCGACCGTATAGCCGCCGCCCATTCCGGAGGTCAGCCGCTCGACTTCGTTCATGGCGTCGCCGGAGCTGACGTTCGGCGCGGCGCTGCCATCGAGCGAAATCGCGCTCGTGCCGTTGAAACGCGCCAGCGACGGCGGGCCGTTGACCCATTCCACGGTGCTGAAGGAGGAGAACGGCACCATTTCGCCCTGATTGTTGCGGGCAAACCAGTGCTGGAGATCCTCCGGCTGCATGCGGAAGGGCGCGTCGCCCTGCACGTAGACGGGCTTCAGCTCGTTGTTCAGCGTGAAGTCGTTGACATCGCGGCCCGCGAAGATCGTCGCCAGCATGGAGTTGACCGAGGCCAGATCCACGCCCATCGCGCCGAGCTTTTCCTGGTCGAGCAGGATCTTCATCTGCGTTTCCGCATCGCGGCTGTTGGAGCGCAGCGCGACGATCTTGCCGCTGGAATTGCCCGATTGAATGAGCTTCTTCGAGGCTTCCGTCAGCGCGTCGTTGCCGTGCTTGCCGCTATCGACGAGATACATGGAGAAGCCGCTCGACGTGCCGAGGCCGGGAATGGCGGGCGGGGCCAGCGGAAACACCTGGGCATCGCGCAGCGTGAAGAAATAGCCCATGGCGCGGCCGACGATCGCCTGCGCCGACTGGTCGGGATGCTTGCGCTCCTCGAAATCCTTGAGCTTGGTGAAGACGATGGCGTTGTTCTGGCCCGTGCCGGAGAAGGAGAAGCCGAGCACGCCGAAGACGGCGGTGATATTGTCCTTCTCGTTTTCGAGGAAGTAATCCTCGACCTTCTTCAGAACCGCCTCGGTGCGCTGCGTGGTCGAGCCGGTCGGCGTCTGGATGATGGTCAGCATCACGCCCTGGTCTTCCTGCGGCAAGAAGGAGCTGGGCAGCTTGGTGAACAGATAGGCGCAGCCGCCGATGATGCACACGAACACCGCGAACACCGTCACCGGCCATCTCAGCAGCACGCCGATGGTGCCGACATAGCCGCGCGTGGTGGCGTCGAAGCCGCGGTTGAACCAGGCGGACGGCCCTCGGCCCTTCTTGTGGTGATCGATCGGCTTCAGCATGGTGGCGCAGAGCGCGGGCGTCAGCACGATGGCGACCAGCGCCGACAGCAGCATGGCCGAGACGATGGTGACGGAGAACTGGCGGTAGATGATGCCGGTGGAGCCGCCGAAGAAGGCCATCGGAATGAACACCGCCGTCAGCACCAGCGCGATGCCGATGATGGCGCCGGTGATCTCGCCCATGGATTTCTCGGTCGCCTGCCGGGGCGGCAGCCCCTCGTCGCTCATGATGCGCTCGACGTTCTCGACCACGACGATGGCGTCATCGACCAGCAGGCCGATGGCGAGAACCATGGCGAACATGGTCAGCGTGTTGATCGAATAACCCGTTATCGCGAGGATGCCGAAGGTGCCGAGCAGAACCACGGGCACCGCGATCATCGGAATCAGCGTTGCGCGCAGGTTTTGCAGGAAGATCAGCAGAACGATGAAGACGAGGACGATCGCCTCGATCAGCGTATGCACCACCTTTTCGATGGAAAGCTTGACGAAGGGCGTGGTGTCGTAGGGATACTGGATCTCGATGCCCTGCGGCAGCGTCGGCCCGATGGCGGAGAGCGCATCCTTGACGCGGGCCGCCGTATCCAGCGCGTTGGCGCCGGTGGCGAGGTTGACGGCGAAGCCGCTGGCGGGCATGCGGTTGGCGCGGGTGCCGCCGCCATAGCTTTCCTGCCCGATCTCGATGCGGGCGACGTCGCTCATGCGGACGGTCGCGCCGTCCTTCTCCACCTTCAGGATGATCGATTCGAATTCGGAGACGGTGTTGAGCTGGCTCTGGGCGGTGATGGTGATGTTGATCTGCTGGCCTTCGGCGACCGGCTGGGCGCCGAGCGCGCCGACGGAGACCTGCGTGTTCTGCGCCTGAATGGCGGCGGTGACGTCGGCGGGCGTCAACTGGTATTTCTGGAGCTTGAAGGGATCGAGCCAGATGCGCATCGCATAGCCCGAGCCGAAGGTGTTGATGGAGCCGACGCCTTCCAGACGCTTGATCTGGTCCTCGATCTGCGAGGAGACGAGGTCGCCGAGATCGACCGACGAGCGCTTGCCGTCCACCGAAACCAGCGCGCCGACCATCAGGATGCTCGAGGTGGAGCGCGATACGGTGATGCCCGCCTGCTGCACGACATCGGGCAGTTGCGACTGCACCAGTTGCAGCTTGTTCTGCACCTGCACCTGCGCGATGTCGGGGTTGACCGAGTTGCCGAAGGTGAGCGTCACTTCGGCGCGGCCGGTCGTGGAGGAGGAGGTCATGTAGGTCAGGTCGTCGAGGCCGGTCATGCCGTCCTCGATCAGCGTCGTGACCGATTTTTCCACGGTTTCGGCGCTGGCGCCGTTATAGCTGGCGGAAATGCGCACCGTCGTCGGCGCGATTTCCGGATATTGCGAAATCGACAGCGTGAAGATCGCCAGCGCGCCACCCAGCATGATGACGATCGCGATGACCCAGGCGAAGATCGGGCGTTGGATGAAATAATGTGCCATGCGGGTTCTTTCCGGCGTTCGCAACGGGTTTCGGCCGGGCCGCGCAAATCACGATGGATGCGCAAGGCCTGAGCCGTATCAGGGGCCGCAGCGCGCCGGGCGCGTTGCGGCGGACTGCAAAATCAGTTGGCGGCGGGCGCGGGCGCGGGCGCTTCCGCGGGCGGCGGCGTCACCACCAGCCCGTCCTCGCCGATCGTCACTTCCTGCGGGTTCACCTTGGCGCCGGGGCCGATCCACTGGAAGCCGTCGACGATCAGCTTGTCGCCGTCCTTGATGCCATCGGTGACCAGCCAGTTGTTGTTGGAGGCGCGGGCGTCCTCGAAGGTGCGGCTTTCCACGGCGCCCTCGGCGGACACGAACTGGGCCGACAGCTTGCCGCGCGCGTCGCGCGTGGCGGCGCGCTGCGGCACCAGATAGCCGCTTTCCTTGCCGATCTCGACGGTGGCGCGCACATACATGCCCGGCAGGATGCGCTGGTTCGGGTTCTGGAACACGGCGCGGATGTTGAAGGTGCCGGTGGTTTCGCTGACGGCCATTTCCGACATGTCGAGCGTGCCGGTGCGGTCGTATTCGGTGCCGTCCTCCAGCGTCAGGCGGATGACGGCGTCGGTGGGCGAGCCTTGCAGCGTGCCGGAGGCCAGCATGCGCTCCAGCTTGAGCAGGTTGGTGCTCGATTCCGTCAACTGGATGTAGATCGGGTTGATCTGGCGCAGCGTCATCATCGAGTTGGCCTGATTGGCGGTGACCACGTTGCCGACATTGATGTTGGTGGCGCTGGCGATGCCGTCGAAGGGGGCGCGGACCTTGGTGTAGTCGAGGTTGATCTCGGCGGCGCGCAGGGCCGCCTGCGCCGATTCGACATCGGCCTTCGCCTGCAACAGCGTCACCTTGGCGTTTTCGAATTCGATCTGGGTGGCGCCGCTATTGACCAGCCGCTCGTAGCGGGCAAGGTTGGTTTCGGCGGTCGGCACGGTGGCCTGCGCCTTGGCGACGGCGGCCTGCGCCTGCGCAAGCGCTGCCGAATAGGTGCGGTCCTCGATCTGGTAGAGCAGGTCGCCCTTGTTGACCTTGCTGCCTTCGCGGAAGGCGACGGAGGTGATGACGCCGCTGACCTGCGGGCGGATTTCCGCCGTCTGGAAGGCGACGGCGCGGCCGGGCAGGAGGGCGGTGAAAGGCAGTTCCTGCCGCTTCATCGTCACGACGCTGACCGGCGTTGGCGGCGGAGCGGCGGCCGCGGCATCGCCGCCCCCGGCCGCATTCTGGCTGCCCTGATCGTTGCAGCCTGCCAGGGCGGTGGCGCAAGCCAGAAAAGCGATGATCAGCGCGTGACGTCGGATCATGGTGTCTATCCATCCGGTTCGAATTGCAGGTGCCGGTTGCGGCACGGAAAGATTGTGTCGTCTTACCGCAAAATTCACAAAGGTTAATTCCGGAGGACATGGCCGCCGCAAGATCGATTTCCAGACTGGCAGACCTATTTGCAACAGTCGGATTTTTCGACGCGGCGGCGCTGCCCCGAATCTGGCGGCGTTAACGACGGTTAAAGTGACGTATCGCTTCAATCGTCACTTTGCAAGCGGGTTTTGCAGTGCGGTATTGATGAGATCCACAAGCAATTCGCAGCGCTCGTCCAGCTCGCCGCAGCCGGTGCGTTTCAGCAGGGCCGGATGCAGCACGCCGACCAGCGCGGCGGTGACCGCCTTGGCGCTGCGGGAGGGATCGGAGCAGCAATAGATGCCTGCTTCCACCCCGGCGCGGACGATGCTTTCGAATTTCTCTTCCAGCAATTGCTTGTACAGGCGGCCGCTCGGAAAATCCGTGTCGGCCGTCATCAGAACCATCTCGAAAATATAGGGATTCTGGTGCAGGTCGTTGAGATGGCTTTCCATCAGGCGCTGGGCGACGCGCAAAAGCCGCTCCTGCGGCGGCACGGTCTCGTCCAGATTGGCGAGCCGCTCGGTCATGCGCGAGATATGGCGCTCGGTAATCGCCACCGCCAGCGCGGTCTTGGTGTGGAAATGCTTGAAAACATTGGCAGGCGACATGCCGAGCGCGGAGGCGATATCCGCGATCGACACTTTTGCGAAGCCCTGGGCGCGGAACAGTTCTTCCGCCGTGCCCAGAATGTCCTCGCGTGTTTCCTCCGCTTTGCGGCGCGGCTTGCGCATGGCGGATCCCCGGCTCATGTCAGATGAAAAAGGTGTTCAACCTTTCGTGAAATAGGGCGCCAGATTGGCGCGGACACGCTCCAGCGGCGAATTTCCGCTGTCGTCGGGCACGAATGTCTCGCCGGTGATCGCCTCGAAGGCGCGGATATAGACCCTGGAGGTTTCCTCCACCAGCTCGCGCGGGATCGCGGGAATATCGTCCTTGTAGGGGTCGCAGCGCTCGGCCACCCAGGCGCGCACGAAATCCTTGTCGAAGCTTTCCGGGCGCGTGCCGTCGCGGAAGGCCTGCTCGTAGGAACCGGCGATCCAGTAGCGGCTGCTGTCGGGCGTGTGGATTTCGTCGGCGAGCTTGATGACGCCGTTCCTGTCGGTGCCGAATTCGTATTTGGTGTCCACCAGAATGAGGCCGCGCTCGGCGGCAAGCTGCTGGCCGCGTGCGAAAAGGGCGAGTGCGTAGGAGGACAGCGTGTCCCATTGCGCCTGCGTCAGCAGGCCCTTGGAGACGATGTCGGCTGGCGTCAGCGGCTCGTCATGGCCGCCGTCGAAGGCCTTGCTGGTGGGGGTGATGATCGGCTGATCGAGCTTCTGGTTGTCGCGCATGCCGTCGGGCAGGCGCATGCCGTACATCTCGCGCTCGCCCTTTTTGTAGAGCGTCAGGATCGAGGTGCCGGTGGTGCCCGCCAGATAGCCGCGCACCACCACTTCCACCGGCAGGATATCCAGACGCTCGCCGATGACGACGTTCGGATCGGGATAATCGAGCACATGGTTGGGGCAGATGTCGCCGGTTTTCTCGAACCAGTAGCGGGCGGTCTCAGTCAGCACCTGCCCTTTATAGGGGATGCAGGTCAGGATGCGGTCGAAGGCGCTGAGGCGATCCGTCGAGATGATGATGCGGCGTCCGTCCGGCAGGTCGTAATTTTCGCGCACCTTGCCGCGATAGTAGTTCGGCAATTCAGGGAAATGGGCTTCTTCGAGAATTCGCACGGGGTCGCTGTCCTGCTGGCTTCGATCGGTTTTCGTCGGCGACCCTCGTTTTTCCGCTCCCCAATGTCAAGGACGGCGCGGCAGATTCCCCGGCCATTCGCGGCCGGGAAGGCAAGGGCGGCCTTGTCAGGCGGCGAGGCGGGCGAGGTTGCGCTCGATTTCCGGCACCGGCATGCGGGCGTAATCCTTGGCCAGCTCGGCGCGGATGACGGATTTCGCATTCTCGGAGAGATAGCTCCGCAGGGTGCCGAGCGCCTCCGGCGGCGCGATGAGAACCATGCCGTGCTCGGCGGCGGAGGCGGCAAGCTCGGCTATTCTGTCCGATATGCCTCTCAGGAACTGCTGTTCCGCCTGGGCATGCCAGTCGGTCTGTTCCATGGCGCTGTGGGGGGTGCCGGGCGGGCTGTGGGCGCGGCCGGGCTTGTCGGTGCCGAGGTCGCTGGTCTTTTCGTCGGGCTGGGTCAGCGTGTCGATGACCTCGAGGCTGACCGCCATGGCGTCGCCGCCGTTGCGCAGGAAAAGCGCTTTCGAGCCGTCGCAGACGACAACCCAGGATTTCCGGGGAATGCGAATGGTCGTCAAGATCGTTCCTCCTTGTCCTGCCGGGCCGGAATGCGGGCGCGGCTTCTCGCCTGGAGAAACGACACAGGGGCCGGAACGGTTCCCGGCCCCTGCTTGATGATGGATCAGACCGCCGCTTCCTCGGGCGCGCTGGCGGTTTCGTTGCGCTTGGCGCGCGAACGGCGCCAGTCGCCGAGGAAGAGCAGGATGGGCGCGGCGATGAACACCGACGACGAGGCGGCGATCAGGATGCCGAACACCATGGGCACGGCGAAGCTTTCCACCGCGCTGCCGCCCCAGATCGCCATGGGCAGCATGGCGAGGAAGGCGGTGGTGGAGGTGTAGAGGCTTCGCGCCAGCGTTTCGTTGATCGACAGGTCGATCAGCTCGCGCAGCGGCATGGATTTGTAGAGGCGCATGTTTTCACGCATGCGGTCATAGACCACGACCTTGTCGTTCACCGAATAGCCGACCAGCGTCAGCAATGCGGCGATGGCCGTCAGGTTGAAGTCGAGGCCGGTCAGGGCGAAGAAGCCGATGGTCTTCGTCACGTCGAGAATGAGCGTGGCGATGGCGCCGACGGCGAAGGGCCATTCGAACCGCCACCAGATATAGATCAGCATGGCGATGCTGGCGAAGATGACCGACAGCACGCCCGCCGTGGCCAGCTCGCCGCTGACCTTCGGGCCGACGACTTCGGTGCGCTCGACCTTCGATGTCGGGTCGATCTTGACGACTTCCGCCTTCAGATGCTCGACGGCCGCCGTCTGCGCTTCCTCGCCGCCGGGCTGGCGCTCGACGCGCACGAGGATGTGGTTGGGGTCGCCGAATTCCTGCAACGCCACTTCGCCGAGGCCGAGGCTGTCCAGCCCCGAGCGGAACTTGGCGAGATCGGCCGCCTGTTGCGTGACGACCTCCATCTGGATGCCGCCGCGGAAGTCGACGCCGTAATTCAGGCCGGGGGTGATGAACAGGATGATCGAGGTGATCGACAGCACGGCCGAGAAGCCGATGCCGAAGAAGCGCGCCTTCATGAAGTTGATGCGGGTGCCATCGGGAATGAGATGGAACGGCAATAGCGGCTTGATGTTGATGGTCTTCAGCTTCTTGCGGCCCGCGATGTAGATCATCGCGACGCGGACGATGGAAACCGCCGTGAACATGGAAATCGCGATGCCGATGCCCATGGTGATGGCGAAGCCGCGCACCGGACCCGAGCCGAACCAGAACAGCAGGACGGTGGCGATCAGCGACGTCACGTTACTGTCGACGATGGTGGAATAGGCGCGGGCGAAGCCCGAATCGATGGCGCCGAAGGCGGATTTGCCCTTGCGGGTTTCTTCCTTGATGCGCTCGTTGATGAGAACGTTGGCGTCGACCGCCAGACCGATGCCGAGAACGATACCGGCGATGCCCGGCAGCGTCAGCGTCGCCCCGATCAGCGTCAGGCCCGCGAAGGTGAGGATCACGTTCAGCAGCAGCGCGATATTGGCGAGAATGCCCCATGCGCCATAGAGGAAGAACATGAAGGCCACGACCAGCACGAAGCCGATCAGGCCGGTATAGATGCCCTTGCTGATGGCGTCGCTGCCGAGGTCGGCGCCGACGGTGCGTTCCTCGATGACGGTCAGCTTGGCGGGCAGGGCGCCCGCGCGCAGCAGCGCCGCCAGCGTGTTGGCCGATTGCACCGAGAAATTGCCGGAAATCTGGCCCGAGCCGCCGGTGATCGGCTCGCGGATGACCGGCGCGCTCAGCACCTTGTCGTCGAGAACGATGGCGAAGGGATTGCCGACATTGGCGCGGGTGATATCGGCGAAGCGGATGGCGCCCGCATTGTCGAAGCGGAAGCTGACGATGGGCTCGCGGGTGTTCTGGTCGAAGCTGACGCGGGCATCCGACAGGCGGTCGCCGGACAGTTCGACGCGGTCGATGACCGGATAGCTGTTGCCTTCCTCGTCCTTCAGCATGGTGACGCCGCGGTCACCGGCATTGCCGAGCAGGTGGAAGCTCATCTTCGCCGTCGAGCCGAGAAGGCGGCGAAGCTGCGAGGGGTCTTCGGCGCCCGGAAGCTGCACGAGAACGCGGTTGCCGCCGACGCGCTGGATGGTCGGCTCCGACACGCCGACCTGGTCGACGCGCTGGCGGATGATTTCAAGGCTCTGCTCGACGGCGGCGCTGATATTGTGCTCGAGACCGGCGGGCGTCATCGAGACGCGGATGCCGCTTTGTCCGTCGGTGGCGAAGTCGAGGTCGGATTGCCCCGCCGTCAGGCCGATGCCGACCGGATTGGCGAGCTTCTTCAGCTCCTCGATGGCTGCATTGCGCTGGCTGGCGTCCGTGAGTGCGATCAGCAGGTGATCCTGAACGCGGCGGATGGAGGAGTTGCCGATATTGGCTTCGCGCAGCACGCGGCGCGAATCCTGGATGAGACTCTGCATCCGCTCCTTCTGGAGATCGGCGGCATCGACTTCCAGCACGAGATGCGAGCCGCCGCGCAGGTCGAGGCCGAGTGAAACCTGCTTGTTCGGCAGCCAGCTCGGGAAATGCGCGAGCGTTTCCTTGGGAAAGATATTCGGCAGCGCCACGAGGATGCCGGCCAGAATGATGATGATATAGCTGGTGACGAGCCAGCGTGAATTGCGCATGAGTTTTGTCCTTGCGGAATAAGGGCAATTGCGGCCATGCCGTCAGGACAGGCCGTTCAGGGGCCGGAACGGAACCGGCGGTGCGCCAAAGGCGCGAATCAGGAAAGACGCGGCGGCCCGCGCGGCAGGCAGTCCCGGCAGGGGCCGGATGCGGGCAATCCCGCTTCGGGCAGCGCGGCGCGCGCGGCGCAAAAGCCGGGTTCGAACAGCCCGCAAAGCGCGGGCAGGCCCCAGCCATCGCCGGTCCAGGCGGTTTGCGGCTGGTCCTTGCGCTCGATGACGGGGGTGGCGCGATTGGCGTCGCGGCTTCCGGCATAGAGCGTCTGGCCGGGCTTTTCCGCGCCGAGCGCACCGGCGCGGCCGAAGGGCAGGGCCTGCGCGTGGCCGAGCGAAAAGCTGACGATGGCGAACAGGAAGAGAAGCAGGCCGGAGGCCAGCGACGGCGACAGCCCGCGCGCGCCTGCTTGCGCGGCGCGGCGATATCTCGGGGCTGTGGTCCTCAGTGTCACTGCCGGGCGTCTCCGGTTCCCGTTTTTTTGAAAAGGCGCAGAATTTAACGCCAGATATACGTTCGGGAGCATAAGGGCAAGCTTGCGCAATCGCCTTGCCCGCCCCACCTTGCCGGAAACGCATCGAAAAGGTGAGAGCGAACATGAATATCGGCACCGCATCGCGCCGTTCGGGCCTGCCGCCCAAGACGATCAGATATTACGAGGAAATTGGTCTTATCAAGGCCGACCGGGCGCAAAACGGCTATCGCGACTATTCCGAGGCGCATATCGGGCGGCTGCAATTCCTGCACCGGTCTCGCGGCCTCGGCTTCAGCGTCGAGGAATGCCGCCAGCTTCTGTCGCTCTACGACGACAAGCAGCGGGCAAGCGCCGAGGTGAAGGCGATCGCCGAGGCCAAGCTTGCCGATATCGACCGCAAGCTGGAAGAACTCTCCAGCCTGCGCGATGCGCTCAGGCATCTGGTGGCGCATTGCCATGGCGACAGCCGCCCGGATTGCCCGATCATCGACGAGCTTTCCGGGCAATCCGCCTGCTGCGAGCCTAAACAATCCGCCTGAGCCGCATGGCGTTGGCGAGCACGAAGACGCTGGATATGGCCATGGCGCCCGCCGCCAGCATCGGCGACAGCGTCCAGCCGGTGATGCCGGAAAAGACGCCCGCCGCCACCGGGATCAGCACGATATTATAGGCGAAGGCCCAGAACAGGTTCTGGCCGATATTGCGCATCGTCGCCCTGGACACGGCGATGGCGCGGGCGACGCCGGTGAGATCGCCCGACATCAGCACCACATCGGCGCTTTCGATGGCGATATCCGTGCCGGTGCCGATGGCAAGCCCGACCGAGGCTTCGGCGAGCGCCGGGGCGTCGTTGATGCCGTCGCCGACGAAGATGACCGGGCCCTGCTTCTGCGTGATGTCCCTGATGGCGTCGACCTTGCCGCCCGGCAGCACTTCCGCCACCACCGTATCGATGCCGAGCGGGGCGGCGACGGCTTCGGCCGTGCGGGCATTGTCGCCGGTCAGCATGGCGACGCCAAGGCCGAGATGGTGCAACTGGCGGATCGCTTCCGGCGTGGTTTCCTTCACCGGGTCGGAAACGCGGATGAGGGCGGCAAGCCTGCCGCCGATGGCAGCGTAGAGCGGCGTTTCGCCCCGCTCGCCCGCCTGCCTTGCCGCCTCGCGCAGCGCCTGCGGGTCGATGCCGAGGCTGGTCATGTAGCGGTCGGCGCCTGCGGCCACCTGCCGCCCCTCGACAGTGGCGGTGATGCCGAGGCCGGTTTCGGTGTGGAAATCCTGCACCGGCGGCAGCGCCACCCCCTGCTTTTCCGCCGCCGACACGATTGCCGTGGCAATCGGATGCTCGGAGCGGGATTCGGCGGCGGCAACGAGGCGCAGCACCTCGTCACGCTCGAAGCCGGGCAGGGGGGTGATGCCGGTCAGTTCCGGGTGGCCCTTGGTCAGCGTGCCGGTCTTGTCGACGGCGACGACGCGGGCATCCTTCAGGGTTTGCAGCGCCTCGCCCCGGCGGAAGAGGATGCCGAGTTCGGCGGCGCGGCCTGTCGCCACCATGATCGAGGCGGGCGTGGCCAGCCCCATGGCGCAGGGGCAGGCGATGATCAGCACCGAGACCGCATGCACCAGCGCGATGCCGAAGGCATTGTCCGGCGCGATGAACAGCCATGCGATAAAGGTGAGGATGGCGGTGCCGATGACGACGGGAACGAAGATGGCGGTGACGCGGTCGAGCAGCGACTGGATCGGCAGCTTCGCCCCCTGCGCCTGCTCCACCATGCGCACGATCTGCGCCAGCAGCGTATCGGCCCCGACATTGGTGGCGCGGTAGCGCAGGCTGCCCTGGCCGTTGATGGTGCCCGCAAGCAGTGCGGCGCCCGCTTCCTTGGCGACGGGGATGGGTTCGCCGGAGATCATCGCTTCATCCACATGCGAGCGGCCTTCGGTCACCGTGCCGTCGACGGCGATGCGTTCGCCGGGGCGCGCTTCCAGCAGATCGCCGCGCTGCACCTCGTCCACCGGGATTTCGGCAAAGACGCCATCGCGCTCGACGCGGGCGGTGCGGGGGCTGAGATCCAGCAGCTTGCGGATGGCATCGCCCGCCCGGCCCTTGGCGCGGGCTTCCAGATAGCGCCCGAACAGCACCAGCGTCACGATGACGGCGGCGGATTCGAAATAGACGTTCACCGTTCCCGCAGGCATCAGGCCGGGAAGGAAGGTCGCGACCGTCGAATAGGCCCATGCGGCGGTTGACCCGATGGCGACCAGCGAGTTCATATCCGGGGCAAGGCGGAGCAGGGCCGGTATGCCGTGCCTGTAGAAGCGCAGGCCGGGGCCGAACTGCACCACGGAGGCGAGCAGGAAGCTGATGACATAGACGGTCTGCTGTCCCAAGGTCATCGCCAGCCAGTGATGGAAGGGCATGTAGAGATGCGAGCCCATTTCCATGACGAAGACCGGGGCGGTGAAGATCGCGGCGATGATGGCGTCGCGGCGCAGATCCGACACATGCCTGTCGCGGCGCTCGTCCTGCCCGGCCGTGTCGTCCTTTGCCACGCGGGCGCCGTAACCGGCCTTGCGCACGGCGGCAGTGAGTGCCGCCGCCGAAAGCGAGCCGACGCCTTCGACATGGGCGCGCTCGCTGGCGAGGTTGACGCTGGCGGCGGTGACGCCCGGGACGGCGGCAAGCGCCTTTTCCACCCGCCGCACGCAGGACGCGCAGGTCATGCCCTCGATATCGAGATCGATGGCGGCGGAGGGCACGTCGTAGCCGGTCTTGCGGATCGCCTCCAGCACCGGCGGCAGCGCATCGGCTGAGGCAAGCCGCACATCCGCCGTTTCCGTGGCGAGATTGACGGCGACCTCCTGCACCTGCGGCAGCTTGCGGATGGCGTTTTCGACGCGGCGCACGCAGGAGGCGCAGGTCATGCCCTCGACGGGGATGCTGATATTGGGGAGCGCGGTCATGGATTTCATTCCTTGCTGCAACGTCTATTGCGGCAGGTCTAGACCTTCCAGTCACGGGAAGGTCAATGCGGAATATCGCGAAATTTTCCGGTTGACCTTCCTGCCGCTGGAAGCTTCATAAGCATGGCAGTCACTTGATCCTATGGAGCGATGCCATGCTGAAATTGTCCGTCCCCGATATGTCCTGCGGCCATTGCGTCAAGGCGATCACCGAGGCGGTGAAGGCCGTGGACGCCACGGCCAGCGTCACCCCCGATCTCGGTTCGAAGACGGTTTCCGTCGAAACCCTTGCCGAAAGCGGCAAAATCCTTAAGTCTCTGGACGACGCCGGTTATCCGGCAACGATTCAGTGATCGCGGCCATCCAAGGTTCGCTTAAACAGGGAATGGGCGAAAGCCCCATGCGCTTCATCTATCTTGCATCGGGATGGCTGCTGGTCGCCATCGGCATTGTCGGCGCGTTCCTGCCGGTGCTGCCGACGACGCCCTTCCTGCTTCTGGCCGCATGGTGCTTTGCCCGCTCATCCCCGCGCCTCGAAGCGTGGCTGCTGGAACACAGGGTGTTCGGGCCGCCCCTGCGGGACTGGCGCGAGCGCGGCGCGATCAACCGCCGGGCAAAGATCCTGTCCTGCCTGCTGATGGCGGCAAGCTATGCCGCCTACTGGTTCGGGCGGCATCCCAATCCCGTGCCCGCGCTGATCGTCGCGCTCGTCATGCTGGCCAGCGCCACCTTCATCCTCACCCGCCCGGACGAGCGGACGCCGAAGCGCTGACCCCATGATGCCTACTGGTTGCGCAAGCGGCCTTCCACGAGATCGAGCACCGAGCGGGCGGCATCCATGACATTGGTGCCGGGGCCGAAGACGGCGGAAACGCCGTGCTCCAGCAGGTAATCGTAATCCTGACGCGGAATGACGCCGCCGCAGACAACGATGACATGTTCCGCGCCGCGCTCCTTCAGCGCTTCCACCAGTTGCGGGGCGAGCGTCTTGTGCCCGGCGGCAAGCGAGGACATGCCGACGACCTGCACCTTTTCGGCGACGGCGAGATCGGCCGCTTCCTCCGGCGTCTGGAACAGCGGACCGGCGACGACATCGAAGCCGATATCGCCGAAGGCGGAGGCGATCACCTTCGCGCCGCGGTCATGCCCGTCCTGCCCCAGCTTGGCGACGAGGATGCGGGGCGCGTAGCCCTTGTGCTCGCGATAGGTTTTCAGCCGGCCGGCGAGGATCGACAGTTCCGGATCGCCTTCGTAAGCCTTGCCGTAGATATCGCGGACCACCTTGGGCACCGCCGAATGATCGCTGAAGACGGCGCGCATGGCGTCGGAAATCTCGCCGACGGTGGCGCGCTCGCGGGCGCATTCCACGGCGGCTTCCAGCAGGTTGCCTTCGCCGCTGCGGGCGATTTCGGTCAGCCGCGCCAGCGCCTTGTCGACGGCGGCGGAATCGCGGCGGCGGCGGGTGTTCTCGATGCGGCGAATCTGGGCGGCGCGGACGGCGGTGTTGTCGATTTCGAGGATGTCGATCGGTTCCTCGTTCTCCAGCCGGAACCTGTTGACGCCGACGATGACTTCCTCGCCCTTGTCGACGGCGGCCTGACGGCGGGTCGCGGCTTCCTCGATCAGCTTTTTCGGCAGACCGGCATCGACGGCTTTGGTCATGCCGCCCATGGCCTCGACCTGCTCGATCAGATCCCACGCCTTTTCGGCCAGCTCGCTGGTCAGGCTTTCGACGTAGTAGGAACCGGCGAGCGGATCGACCACTTTCGTCACGCCCGTCTCGTTCTGGAGAATGAGCTGGGTGTTGCGGGCGATACGGGCGGAAAATTCGGTGGGAAGCGCGATGGCTTCGTCCAGCGCGTTGGTGTGCAGCGATTGCGTGCCGCCGAGCGCCGCCGACAGCGCCTCGTAAGCGGTGCGGATGACGTTGTTATAGGGATCCTGCTCCTGCAAGGAGACGCCCGAGGTCTGGCAATGGGTGCGCAGCATCAGGGAGGACGCCTTTTTCGGCTCGAATTCCTTCATGATGCGCGTCCACAGCAGGCGGGCGGCGCGCAGTTTCGCCGCTTCCATGAAGAAATTCATGCCGATGGCGAAGAAGAAGGACAGGCGGCCCGCGAACTCGTCGACATTGAGGCCCTTGGCGAGCGCGGCGCGCACATATTCGCGCCCGTCGGCGAGCGTAAAGGCCAGTTCCTGCACCAGCGTCGCGCCCGCTTCCTGCATATGGTAGCCGGAAATCGAGATGGAGTTGAACTTCGGCATCTCCTTCGCCGTATATTCGATGATATCGGCGATGATGCGCATGGAGGGCGCGGGCGGATAGATATAGGTGTTGCGGACCATGAACTCCTTGAGGATGTCGTTCTGGATCGTGCCGGACAGCTTTTCCCGCGAAACGCCCTGCTCCTCGCCGGTGACGATGAAGTTGGCGAGAATCGGAATGACCGCGCCGTTCATGGTCATCGACACCGACACGCTTTCCAGGGGAATGCCGTCGAACAGGATCTTCATGTCCTCGACGCTGTCGATCGCCACGCCCGCCTTGCCGACATCGCCGACGACGCGGGGATGATCGCTGTCATAGCCGCGATGGGTGGCGAGGTCGAAGGCGACGGAGACGCCCTGCTGACCGGCGGCCAGCGCCTTGCGGTAGAAGGCATTGGATTCCTCGGCCGTCGAAAAGCCCGCATACTGGCGGATCGTCCAGGGACGCCCGGCATACATGGTGGCGCGGGGGCCGCGCACGAAGGGCTCGAAGCCCGGCAGGGAATCGAGATGGTCCATGCCGTCCAGATCCCGCGCCGTGTAGAGCGGCTTGACGTCGATGCCCTCGGGCGTGTGCCAGGTCAGCGTTTCCGGCGGGCGCTTCAGCTCCTTCTCGGCCAGCGCTTCCCAATCCTTCAGGGTTTTTTCCGACATTGCCGGGATCCTTTGCAAACAATTGACGGGTGCCGATCGGAAAGGGCCGTCCGTGAGACGGCCCTTCCTGCCCCTATTCGAATTCCATGATCAGCTCGTCCACGGCCAGACTCTGGCCGGGTGCTGCGGCGATGCGCTTGACGGTGGCGCGTTTTTCGGCGCGCAGGATGTTTTCCATCTTCATCGCCTCGACCGTGGCGAGCGCCTGACCGGCTTCCACCTGATCGCCAACGGCGGCGGTGATGGAGGTGATGACGCCCGGCATCGGGCACAGCAGCATCTTCGAGGTATCCGGCGGCAGCTTGACCGGCATCAGCCGCGCCAGCTCGGCCACGCGCGGCGCCCGCACATGCGCGGTCACTTCCATGCCGCGCCAGCGCAGGCGAATGCCGGTTCCGGCCTTGTTGACCTTCACGCCCATCACCTCGCCATCGACGGTGAAATGCGCATGCGGCTGCCCCGGCAGCCAGCCGCCCGCGACGGTGCTTTTGGCGCCATCGGCGAAGCGGATCGCGGTGCCGTCCTCGCCCGATGTCACCGAAACCGGGAATTCCCGGCCC
The DNA here is from genome assembly GCA_039808465.1 of Rhizobiaceae bacterium. Taxonomy (GTDB): domain Bacteria; phylum Pseudomonadota; class Alphaproteobacteria; order Rhizobiales; family Rhizobiaceae; genus Metarhizobium. Next base: position 20,208 of record JBDHTA010000050.1, read on the forward strand.
GCCAGCGTCACCACCCAGTCGCGCCCGAGGGTGCGGCGATGATTGCCGATGGTGCCGGAAATCTGCACGGCGCGGTTCTGGATCGTCAGGTTGGCGAGGGCGGCGACGGCGGCGAGCTTGCGCGCCTCATTCTCATCCGGCTCGACGCCGGAAAAGCCCTCCGGAAATTCCTCGGCGATATAGGCGGTGGTGAGGCGGCCCTCGCGAAACCGCTCCTGCCCCATCACGGCGGAGAGGAAGGGCAGGTTATGGCCGATGCCTTCCACCTCGAAATCGTCGAGGGCGGCGCGCATCGCGTCGATGGCGGTGAGGCGATCGGGAGCCCAGGTGCAGAGCTTGGCGATCATCGGGTCGTAATACATCGAGATCTCGCCGCCTTCGAAGACGCCGGTATCGTTGCGCACCACGGTTCCGCTGGCCTGTCTGCCTTCGGCTGGCGGGCGGTAGCGCGTCAGGCGGCCGATGGAGGGCAGGAAGTTGCGGAAGGGATCTTCGGCATAGAGGCGGCTTTCGATGGCCCAGCCGTTCAGCGTCACGTCGCTCTGGCCGAAGCTCAGCTTTTCGCCCGCGGCGACGCGGATCATCTGCTCGACCAGATCGATGCCGGTGATCAGCTCCGTCACCGGATGCTCCACCTGAAGGCGGGTGTTCATTTCGAGGAAGTAGAACTTGTTGGCCTTGCCATCGACGATGAATTCCACCGTGCCCGCCGAATGATAGCCCACGGCTTTGGCAAGCGCCACCGCCTGCTCGCCCATGGCCTTGCGGGTGGCTTCATCGAGGAAGGGCGAGGGGGCTTCCTCGATAACCTTCTGGTTGCGGCGCTGGATCGAGCATTCGCGCTCGCCGAGATAGAGCACGGTGCCGTGCCTGTCGCCCAGCACCTGAATTTCGATATGGCGCGGCTCGGTAACGAATTTCTCGATGAAGATGCGGTCGTCGCCGAAGGAGGCTTTCGCCTCGTTGCGGGAGGACTGGAAGCCTTCACGCGCTTCCTGATCGTTCCAGGCGATGCGCATGCCCTTGCCGCCGCCGCCGGCGGAAGCCTTGATCATCACGGGATAGCCGATCTCGGAGGCGATCTTCACCGCCTCGCTGGCGTCCTCGATCAGCCCCATATGGCCGGGAACGGTGGAAACGCCCGCTTCCGCCGCCAGCTTCTTCGAGGTGATCTTGTCGCCCATGGCATGAATCGCGCCGACCGGCGGGCCGATGAAGGCGACGCCTTCCTTCTCCAGCGCCTCGGCGAAAGCGGCGTTTTCCGACAGGAAGCCGTAGCCGGGATGCACGGCATCCGCGCCGGTCTGGCGGATCGCCTCGATGATCCTGTCGATGACGATATAGGACTGCGCCGACGGGGCCGGGCCGATATGCACGGCTTCATCGGCCATGCGCACATGCAGCGCGTCGCGGTCGGCATCGGAATAGACGGCGACGGTGGCGATGCCGAGCTTCCTGGCGGTCTTGATGACGCGGCAGGCAATTTCGCCACGATTGGCAATCAGAATTTTCTTGAACATCAGGTCTTCCCAACCCCAACTTTGTTTCCGTCTGTCTTTTCGGGAAAACCGGTTCCGGCTTTTCCCTGACAGGCGTTAATCCTTGTATTTCTTCTCATAGGGCATCAGCAGAATGGCCGAGGCGCAGGCCGCGCCGCCGAAAATCGAGCCGAACGGCACGACGATCAGCAGCACGGGAATGACCGGATTGGCGGAATTGGCGATCAGCGTGCCGAGCCCGCCGATATTGAACCAGATCACCGCCGCCGCCGTCACCATTCCGAGCAGGGCTCCGACCAGCGCGTGCAGAAGCAGGAAGCGCAGCATGCTGCCATGGTCCTTTCGCGCTTCCTCCCGCGTCAGTTCGGGTTTCCAGTCCCTGCGCATCCTGCCTTCCCTTCTTCTCTCACAGCGGAATCGTGTCGTGCTTCTTCCAGCGCGTCTCCACCTGCTTGTTGCGCAGCGAGGCGAAGGCGCGGGCGATGCGGCGGCGCGAGGAATGCGGCATGATGACCTCGTCGATGAAGCCGCGTTCGGCGGCGACGAAGGGGTTGGCGAAACGCTCCTCATACTCCTTCGTGCGCGCCGCGATCTTCTCGGCGTCGCCCAGTTCCGAGCGGTAGAGGATTTCGGTTGCGCCCTTCGCGCCCATGACGGCGATTTCGGCGGTCGGCCAGGCATAGTTGACATCGGCGCCGATATGCTTGGAGGCCATGACGTCGTAAGCGCCGCCATAGGCCTTGCGGGTAATCAGCGTCACCATCGGCACGGTGGCCTGCGAATAGGCAAACAGCAGCTTGGCGCCGTGCTTGATGACGCCGCCATATTCCTGGCTGGTGCCGGGCAGGAAGCCGGGCACATCCACCAGCGTCAGGATCGGAATGTTGAAGGCGTCGCAGAAGCGCACGAAGCGCGCCGCCTTGCGCGAGGCGTCGATATCGAGGCAGCCCGCCAGCACCATCGGCTGGTTGGCGACGACGCCGACCGTTTCGCCCTCGATGCGGATGAAGCCGGTGACTATGTTCCTGGCGAAAGCCTCCTGTATCTCGAAGAAATCGCCTTCGTCCGCCACCGCCGCGATCAGTTCCTTCATGTCGTAGGGCTTGTTGGAGCTGTCGGGAATCAGGCTGTCGAGGCGGTTTTCGAGCCGGGCCGGATCGTCATGGAAGGGGCGCAGCGGCGGCTTCTGCCGGTTGTTGAGCGGCAGGAAATCGAAGAGGGCGCGCACCTGCTCCAGCGTCTCGATATCGTTTTCATAAGCGCCGTCGGCGACGGAGGATTTTTGCGTGTGGGTGCGCGCGCCGCCCAGTTCCTCGGCCGTCACCACCTCGTTGGTCACGGTTTTCACCACATCCGGCCCGGTGACGAACATGTAGGACGAATCGCGCACCATGAAGATGAAGTCGGTCATGGCGGGCGAATAGACCGCGCCGCCCGCGCAGGGCCCCATGATGACGGAAATCTGCGGCACGACGCCGGAAGCCTCGACATTGCGCTTGAAGACCTCGGCGTAACCGGCCAGCGAATCCACGCCTTCCTGAATGCGCGCGCCGCCGGAATCGTTGAGCCCGATCACGGGCGCGCCGTTGCGCACCGCCATGTCCATGATCTTGCAGATTTTTTGCGCATGGGTTTCGGAGAGTGAGCCGCCGAGGACGGTGAAATCCTGGCTGAACACATAGACCTGGCGGCCGTTGATCGTGCCCCAGCCGGTGACGACGCCATCGCCCGCCACCTTCTGCGACGCCATGCCGAATTCCGTCGCCCGGTGGGTGACGTACATGTCGTATTCCTCGAAGGAGCCTTCATCGAGCAGAACCTCGATGCGCTCGCGCGCGGTTAGTTTGCCCTTGGCGTGCTGGGCGTCGATACGGCGCTGGCCGCCGCCGAGCCGTGCTTCGGCTCGTCTGGCTTCCACCTCGGCGAGAATGGCGCGCATGAATGCTGCTCCTTCATTGAATAGGCATAGGCAAATATGGGGAGCGGAAGCTCCCCTTGTCTTCCTCGCTTAGCGCCGTTTTGACCGGAATAAAACGCTTGAATGTGTGGCAATGCGTAAGTTACAAATTTGCAAACTGAATATTGCGAATTTGCGAACGGACGCGCGCATGGCCATCGGCAAACTTTTCATCGGGCGCAAGGTGCGCGATCTGCGCGAGGCGCAGAAATTGACGCAGGGCCAGTTCGCCGAGCGCATCGGCATTTCCACCAGCTATCTCAACCAGATCGAAAACAACCAGCGCCCGGTTTCCGCCGCCGTGCTGCTGGCTCTGGCGGAAAAGTTCCAGGTGGATATCGGCGCTTTTTCCTCCGGCGAAAGCGACCGCCTTCTCTCGGCGCTCTCGGAAGCGTTGAACGATCCGCTGTTCGAAACCTATACGCCGAGCCTTCAGGAGTTGAAACTGGTGACGCAGAATGCGCCGGGGCTGGCGCATGCGCTCATTCAGGTGCATCAGGCCTATCGCCGCAACAGTGAGCGTCTCGCCAGTTTCGATGACACCATCGGCCGCTCGACGCTGGCGGAAACCACGCCTTATGAAGAGGTGCGCGACTTCTTCCATTTCGTCGACAATTACATCCACGAGATCGATGTGCTGGCCGAGCGGCTGGCGGCGGCGCTGGGACTGGGCGAGGGGGATAGCCACGGCCTGCTCTCCACCTATCTGGAACGGCATTATGGCGTGCGCGTCGTGCGCGGCGCGCCGGGCGGCGAGGAGGTGCGCCGCTACGATCCGAAGGCGCGCATCCTGACGCTGAACCCCTATTCGCCCGCCTCCACCCGCGATTTCCAGATCGCGCTGCAAATCGCCCAGCTTCACGCCGGGCGCGAGATCGACGCGGTTGCCGCCTCGGCCGGGTTCCGCACCGAGGAAGCCTATGAAATCTGCCGCATCGGCCTGCATAATTATTTCGCGGGCGCGCTGCTCTTGCCCTATCAGCCGTTCCTGAAGGCGGCGCGGGACGTGCGGCACGATCTGGAATTGCTGTCGGTGCGTTTCGGCGCGTCGCTGGAGCAGATCTGTCATCGGCTCAGCACCTTGCAGCGCCCGGGCGCCAAGGGCATCCCGATCTTCTTCGCGCGCATCGACCGGGCCGGAAACATCACCAAGCGTCATAGCGCCGCCAAGCTGCAATTCGCCCGCTTCGGTGCCGCCTGTCCGTTGTGGAATGCGCATCAGGCGTTCGAATCTCCGGGGCGCATGATCCGGCAACTGGCGGAAACGCCGGATGGCGTGCGCTATCTCTGTCTCGCCACCCAGATCACCAAGGGCAGCGGCGGTTACGCCGCGCCGCGTCCGCATTACGCCATCGCGCTCGGGTGCGAGATCTCCTATGCCGGCAACTTCGTCTATGCCGACGATCTCGACCTGTCGAATCGCGCCGCCTTCGATCCGATCGGCATTTCCTGCCGCATCTGCGAGCGCATGAACTGCGCCAGCCGCGCCGTGCCGCCGCTCAAGCGCAAGCTCGCCATCGACCACGGCGTGCGCGGCGTCCTGCCCTATGGCATTGCCGATTAGCGCTTTTGGGAGCATGATATCCGCACTGGACCTTCGTGGCGGGCCGGATTGTCCGTCAGTGCCAAAATTTCCCATATTTTTCAGTCAGTTGTCATATTTTTGCAATTTTCGCTATGATCGGTGTTGACGTTTTGGGGCGTGTAGTTCTATAAGCCTGTTCATCGGCGGACGGCGCTGCTTCTGGCGGCGGTTGGTTGCGCTCTGATGGTTGGGTTTGGGTTTTGGCTCTGATC
>JBDHTA010000051.1:0-24751 GCA_039808465.1 Rhizobiaceae bacterium
ATGTCGGCCGGATTGTGCAGTTCCTTCTCGGTGCCGTCGGTCAGCGTCATCTGGTAGACGACGGAGGGAGCGGTCGCGATCAGGTCGAGATCGAATTCGCGGCTGAGGCGCTCCTGAATGATTTCCAGATGCAGCAGGCCGAGGAAGCCGCAGCGGAAGCCGAAGCCGAGCGCGGCCGAGCTTTCCATTTCATAGGAGAAGGAGGCGTCGTTGAGGCGCAGCTTGCCGACGGCGGCGCGCAGCTCCTCGAAATCGGCGGCATCGACCGGGAACAGGCCGCAGAACACCACCGGCTGCGCGGGCTTGAAGCCCGGCAGGGCGGTTGCCGTCGGGCGGCGCTCGTCGGTGATGGTGTCGCCGACGCGGGTATCGGCCACTTCCTTGATCGAGGCGGTGATGAAGCCGATCTCGCCGGGGCCGAGGCTATCGACATTGACCATCTTCGGCGTCAGCACGCCGACGCGCTCCACCTGGTATTTCGCGCCGGTGCCCATCATGCGGATGGTCTGGCCCTTGGAGAGCACGCCGTCGAGCACGCGCACCAGCACCATGACGCCGAGATAGGTGTCGTACCAGCTATCGACCAGCAGCGCCTTCAAGGGGGCGGCCTCGCCGCCTTCGCTTTTCGGCGGCGGCAGGCGGTGGACGATGGCTTCCAGCACGTCGGGAATGCCGAGGCCGGTCTTGGCCGAGATCAGCACGGCATCCGAAGCGTCGATGCCGATGACTTCCTCGATCTGCTCCTTGATGCGGTCCGGTTCGGCGGCGGGCAGGTCGATCTTGTTGAGGACCGTCACCAGCTCGTGATTGTTGTCGATGGCCTGATAGACGTTGGCGAGCGTCTGCGCCTCGACGCCCTGCGACGCATCCACCACCAGCAGCGAGCCTTCGCAGGCCGACAGCGAGCGCGAGACTTCATAGGCGAAGTCGACATGGCCGGGCGTGTCGATGAGGTTCAGCACATAGGTCTCGCCGTCCTGCGCCTTGTAGTGCAGGCGCACGGTCTGGGCCTTGATGGTGATGCCGCGCTCGCGCTCGATCTCCATATTGTCGAGAACCTGCTCGCTCATCTCGCGATCGGCCAGCCCGCCGGTGGACTGGATCAGGCGGTCGGCCAGCGTCGATTTGCCGTGGTCGATATGGGCCACGATCGAGAAGTTGCGGATATGGTCAAGCGGCGTGCGGTTCGGATTGGTGCTCATGGTTGCGCCATATAGCAGCGACCACGCCGACCGCCTAGCCGGAAGTCGCTGCAAATTGCATTAAATAAGCGGCTTTTGCCGTTTATGTCCTGAGATCGCGGATCCAGAAGGAGAGCGGTTTCGGGCTTTCAACCTCCTCGTCGAGATCGCGCCATGTGAAGGTGGTGGCAAGCTCCGGATGGTGGCGGTAGCCGCGCTTTTCCCAGAAGGCGTTGAGCGGCACGTAACCGGCGGGGCGGCGCGGATGGTTTTCCGGACGCTCGACGGCGCAGAAGGCGCACAGATCGAGGCCGAGCTTTCTCGCCTGCGCCTCGCGCCCGGCAAAGAAGGCCACACCCGCCCCCTGCCCGCGATAGTGCGGCAACAGCACGCTTTCGCCGAAATAGAAGAACAGGCCGGGATCGATCCCGGCGGCCAGGAACGGCGCCTTCACCTCCGCCGTTTCCATCGCCATCGGCATGCCGGTGGCAGCGCCCACCACCTCACCGCCATCGAAGGCGATGACGAAGACGGAGCCTTGCGAGCGCGCATAGGTGGAGAGGTAGGTTCGCTCGTAATCGAGGTCGCCGTCATAGAGATAGGGGAAGGCGCGGAACACGGTGATGCGCAGCCGCGCGAGGTCGTCGAAATAGCTGACAGCATCGGCGCCGGAGAAGGATTCGATTTTCAGGCTCATGAATTATCCGTCTGTTTTCGTGCAGCTTCCGGCGCAAAACCGCTCACACTTTTGCTGGAATTGCTCTAGTGTCGCCGCCGGTTATACCGTTGCCATCGACAACATCCAAGCACAGACAAGAGGAGACCACCCATGTCCGCAGCCGACACCATCCGCGCCTATTACGACGCCTTCAACGCGCAGGACATGGACGCCTTCCTGGCGCTTCTGGATGAAAACGTGGAGCACGACATCAATCAGGGCGAACGCCAGACCGGCAAGGCGGCCTTTGCCAAATTCATGCAGCACATGAACCGCTGCTACCGCGAAACCCTGACCGACATGGTGATCATGGCGAGCGGCGACAACCGCGGCGCGGCGGAATTCACCGTCAACGGCGAATATCTCGTCACCGACGAGGGCCTGCCGGAAGCCAACGGCCAGACCTACACCCTGCCCGCGGGCGCTTTCTTCGAGATCAGGGACGGCAAGGTCGCCCGCATCACCAATTACTACAACCTCAACGACTGGATCGCGCAGGTCAACGGCTGACGGGAAGCGCATCGCCATGCCCACCGTCCGCCGTCTCGATGCGCAGGAAGCCATCGCCAGCCTGCCCGCCTTGTGCGCCATTCTGGCCGATTGCGTCGAGGGCGGCGCGTCGGTGGGGTTCATGTCGCCGTTTGCGCCCGCCGACGCCGAACCCTACTGGCTCGGCGTTACGGCGGCGGCGGAGCGTGGCGAGGTGCTGCTGTTTGCCGCCGAACTGGATGGCGAGATGGTCGGCACCGTGCAGATCGGCTTTTCGCTGAAGCCCAACCAGCCGCACCGCGCCGACCTGATGAAGCTGCTCGTGCATCGCAAGGCGCGCGGGCGCGGCCTGTCGAAACTCTTGATGCGCATGGCCGAGACCGAGGCGGCGCGTCTGGGCCGCAGCCTGCTGGTGCTGGATACCGCCACCGGCGATCCCGCCGAAGCGCTTTACGAAAAGCTCGGCTGGCAGCGCTGCGGCGTCATTCCGGGCTACGCCCTGTTTCCCGATGGCCGCCCCTGCGACACCGCCATCTTCTGCAAGCAGATCGGCTGAACCCTTGCGAGATCTGGCCGCTTGCGCCGGACGCGCGAACAAGGCTAGGGTCCGGTTTGATCAAATTCTTGTCGAGGGAGAGGATAAGGCATGCGCGTGATCTATTCCGAGGACCATAAGCTCCGGGACGCCAAGACGGAACTGCATGGCGGTCTTCTGGTGAAGCCGTTCGAAGGGCCGTTCCGGGCGGAATGGATCCTGCAAGCCGTGAAGGAGGAAGGTTTCACGGATGTCGCCGCGCCGGATTCCTACAGCCTCGAAACCGCTGAAAAGGTGCACGACCCGGAGTTTCTGAGCTTCCTCGAAACCGTCTGGGACCGCTGGGTGGCCGAAGGCTATGAGGGCGAGGTGATCCCGACCGCCATCCCCTATCGCCGCGCCCGCCAGAAGAAGCCGAACCAGATCGACGGCCTTGTCGGCTATTACGCCAACGCGCTGGAAACGGCGATCACCGAGGGCACCTACAAGGCGGCGGTTTCCTCGATGAATGTGGCGCTGACCGGCGTCGACTGGATCAATGCCGGCAACCGCTTCTGCTTCTCGCTCTGCCGCCCGCCCGGCCATCACGCCGGGATCGATCTCTATGGCGGCTATTGCTTCATCAACAATGCGGCGGTGGCCGCGCAGCGCTTCCTCGATCACGGCGCAAAGCGCGTCGCCATCCTCGATGTCGACTTCCACCACGGCAACGGCACGCAGGATATCTTCTACAAGCGCGGCGACGTGCTGTTCGCCTCGCTGCATGGCGATCCCGTCGAAGCCTTCCCCTATTTCCTCGGCTTTACCGACGAGACCGGCGAAGGGGCGGGCGAAGGCCTGAACCACAATTACCCGATGCCGCCGGGCACCGCCTGGGATGTGTGGTCGGCAGCCCTCGACGACGCGCTGGCCAAGATCAAGGCCTTCGGCGCGGAAGCCATCGTGCTGTCGCTCGGCGTCGATACGTTCGAGCGCGACGCGATCTCCTTCTTCAAGCTGAAGACGCCCGATTACATCACCATGGGCGAGCGGGTCGCGAAATCCGGCCTGCCGGTTCTGGTCTGCCTCGAAGGCGGCTACGGCGTCAACGAGATCGGCATCAACACCGCCAATGTGCTGAAGGGGCTTGAGGCCTAAGGCCCAGGCTCAAACGTTTCCGGGGGGAAAAACGTGGAAAAGGTCGAGATGCCCGGCAAGCCGGTGACGGCGCCGGGCGGCGGGATGATGCTCGGCACGGTGATGTGCCTTGCCTCGATGGCGAGCATCCAGTTCGGTTCGGCGCTGTCGGAACCGGCGCTGGCCCTGCATGGGGCGGCGGGCACGACATGGCTGCGGCTGATCTTCGCGGCGCTGATCCTGCTTGTCATCGTGCGCCCGCGTCTTTTCGCCTACAGCGCCCGGCAATGGGCGATGGCGCTGATGCTGGGCGCGACCACCACCTTCATGACGACCTGCTTCTTTTCGGCGATGCAGCGCATTCCGCTGGGGCTGGCCGTCGCCATCGATTTCCTCGGGCCGCTGACGGTGGCGACGCTGGGCTACGGCTTCGGCTGGCGGCTGGTCTGGCCGCTCGCCGCCGGTCTCGGCGTGCTGCTGCTGTCCCATGACGGCGAGGGCTGGGTCGGCAACCTGCCGGGCGTGCTGTTCGCCTTCGGGGCGGCGACCGGCTGGGGCACCTATATCATCCTGACCAAGAAGGTGGGCGCGGCCTTCAAGGGCATGGAGGGGCTGGCGATCTCGCTGACCGCCGCCGCTCTCGTCGCGACGCCCTTCGGCATGTCGCCGGGGCTATCGGGGCTGACGCTGGAGGGGCTCGCCATGATGACCGGCCTGGCCATCCTCGTGCCGCTTCTGCCCTATACGCTGGAAATGAAGGCGCTGCGGCAGATGCCGACCTCGACCTTCGGCATTCTGATGAGCCTCGAACCGGCCTTCGGCGCGCTTGCGGGCTTCCTGATCCTCACCCAGCCGATGACCGCCCTGCAAATGAGCGGCACGGCGCTGGTGGTGCTGGCCAGCATCGGCGCGACGGTGATGGGGGAAAAGGCGTAGCTTACAGCGCGGGCACGAAGCGCGCCCGCTCCTTCACCTCCTCGAAGCTCCAGTCGGACAGCAGCCTGCCGTTTTTCCAGACGGGCTTCAGCGCATTCTCGCGCCCGCCCAGTTCCTCCAGCGCGATGCCGGCGAGATCGCCCATCTGCTCGGTGACGGCGACGCGGCCGTTGCGCGAGGCTTTTTCGCGCATGGTGGCGGGGCGCTTGGCGATGCCGTGCCACATGCCCGCCTCGTCCTGCCGGGCATTGGCCTTCATGGTGAAGGAATAGCTGTCGCGGGTCACCTTCTGCATCAGGCCGGAGCCGATGCCGAAGCGGATATTCTCGGCGGAAAAGCCCATGCCTTCCAGCCGCCCGAGGATCATCGCCATATCCTGCCCGGAAGCGCCATCGCCCTGCAACACCTCCACCGGCGCGTCGATGACCTTGTACCCCTTGCCATTCAATCGCGTGCCAAAAGCATAGGCGAGCTGCGCCACCGCCTGCACCGGCGTATCGACGGGATCGCCGCTGTCGGGGCGCACGATCAGCCTGCCGCCGATGGATTTCACCTTGTCCTTCAGCGCCCGGCCCCAGAGTTCGCTCAGCGCATTGGCGATGTCGTAGCTGTCGGAGACCACCGAAAATTCACCGTCGCCGAACAGGTCGAGCATGCGGCGGTAGGCGTCCGCCTCGCGCTCCTGCCCCCAGGCGGTGATCGTCGCGTGCTCGGAAGCCGGATAGGAGGTTGCCGCCATCGGCGCGCCGTAGAAGCGCCGGGCGTTGAGGATGCCCGACAGCGTATCCGACAGCGAGAAATAGAGAAGATGCGCCGCCCCGCCCAGCCCCGCCTGCTCCGCGCATGTGGCCGCGCGCGCCCCGAAATCGTGCAGGCGCGTCGGCAGCAGCGCGAAGGGCTGCTCGCAGGTCTTTTCCAGATGCGGCATCAGCGTTTCGCACAGGCGCCGCGCATGGCTCGCCACGCTCGACGGATACCAGACGGCGCGCAGCAGCGCGGTTTCGATATAGGTCGTGACCCAGGCATGCTCGGGATCGGTATTGACCAGTTGCAGCAGCGGCACGCCGCGCCGCACCACCGTTCCCTCCGGCAGCGCCTCGATCGCCAGCGGCAGGAAGCCGCCATGGCGCTCGACGATATCCAGCCAGCCGTGACGGTTGAAGGGCAGGCCGTGCGAGGCCGAAACCTCCGCCGCCTCCATCACGTCGAGCTTGGTGACCGGGCGGGAGAGATAGTCCTTCAGGAACATCTGGAGGCCGAAGAACACCACCTCGGGGCGCTGCGAATGGCCGCGCGGCTCGATATAGGCCGAGACCGCCTGCGTTCCCGGCGGATATTGCAGGAAATGCGAGAGCTTGTAGCTGTCGGTGTTCAGGATCGGATTGATCGCGGTCATGGGCTTGAATCCCGGCGGTTGAGGGATGCGGGCGGCTTTGCGCCAGCGGTTACACTTTATTAACCAAGCAATATTAAATTAAGCGTTAATGGAAGCGCGCTTGCGCCAGGGCGAAGCGCATCCCAAGCCGAAGCATTCATCGATGCCATGAGGCATGACGCAGCCAGCTTGCCCCGCCGACCGGGGGCGCTGAGAAAGACGCGACGGAATGCGACGGGCCGCATGAGTGGCCCTTTGTTGGACCTGTTTCAACCGTCATTTTCTTTTCAGGGAGCCGCCGATGCTGCCTCCGCTTCGTTCGACATCCGGTTCCGGCTCGTCGTTCCAGAACCATTCCACCCTCGCCTCCGGCGGCCATCAGGCCGCGCAGGCCGCCTACAAGGTCCAGCTCGTCGACTGGAAGGGCGATTCCAATTCCAGTTCGGCCGGAAAGCTGAACGTGCTGCTGCTGGCCGGGCGCGAGCGCATCGCCGATCACCTGTCGATGCTGGCCGATGCCGTCGGCGAGGCCATCGGCCTGCCGCGCCGCGAGGGCGAAGGCAGCGGCGATTACGTCCTGCGGCTGGCCGAAGCCGTCTCGCGGCTCGGGCCGCGCCAGCGCGCCGAGGTGGAGCGCCAGCTCAATCTCGTCGTGCAGGGCCTGAAACTGCGCTTCCTGTTCGAAGCCTTCAGCAATCCCGCCGGGCCGCAGGCGGCGCGCATCGTCGCCTATATGGAAACCGCCCGCTACAAGGATCGCGATCTCGCCGCCCGCTCGGTCGTCACCTCCTACCGCCAGAACGACGGCACCGGAACCGGCCAGCCGGCGGCGCCCGCCGCTTCCCCGGCCGCGAGTCAGCCCGCACCGGCTCCCGCACCCAGAAATGCCGAGCCTATGCCGCGCCAGATGGCGGCGCAGACGCCGGTGCGCGACGCCACGGCTTCTTCCGGCCAGTCCGAACCGGATGCGCCAGCTTCGGCCGAACCGGCAAAGGTGACGGCCGATGCCAGCGCCCCGGCCAAGCCGGAAACCAAAGCGGACAGCAGGACCGAGACCAAAGCCGCAGACCGGGCTGGCGTTGCGGTTGAGACTAAGACTGAGAACGAGGCCGGTGCCGAGGCTGAATCCAGGTTTGAGGTTGAAATCCGGGCCGAAACCGGACCGGAAACCGAAGCATCGTCCTCCAGCCTTGCCGAAGCCGCCGGGGCGGAGACAGAGGTTGACGCCGGGGCCGAAACCGATGACGGCATCGACGCCCGCAGCCTGCAAACGCTGCTGCGCCGCGCCTTCGAAGGCGGCGACAATGGCGATGCCGCCATCGAGGCGAAAGCGACCGCCGAGCTTCTGTCGGTGGAAAAAGAGGAGAGAAATCTTCCCGCCGATCCCGCCGACGATCCGCTGCCTTTCGAGGATCCGGATCTGGCCGGATACGAGATGGAAGACGCAGACCCGGCCGAACGCCGCGCCCCCGAAGGCCGCACGCCGCTGCGCGCCTGGAATGGCGAGACGCCCGCAGCCGCGCGCCAGCTTGCCGGACGCGCCGCGCAGGCGGCAATGGCGCGGCCGCAGGCCATGCCGGACGCGCAGGCCCCGGCGCGGCCTTCGCCCGCCGCCGCCCCATCGCGGGCCAGCGCGCTTTCCGCCAGCGTTCTTTCCACCAGCACCCTCGTCACCAGCGCCAGCGCCGCCATCATCGCCCGCGCGCCAGCCCCTGCCGTCCGCACGCCGTCGCATGGCGCCGACACCAGGCTCGAGCCAACGCTTTTCACCCTCAAGGGCTGGAAGGAAACCGAGGTCGAGGCCAAGGACATCGCCATGGCCTATGAAGCCATCGTCGAGGATGGCGAGGAAGCCCAGACCCTGCTGCGCAACAAGGCGGCGGTGAAACCGGATGGCGAGACCGCAAGGCCCGCGGAGCCGCAGGCGCCGCAACCGGACGCCGTGACGGAGGACTGGCAGCCTTCGCTGCTGCGCGCCCAGCCGAAAAACGGCGAAGCGCGGCAGCCCCTCGCGCCGCAGCCGGAAAGTCACGCGGCGGACATTACCGCCGAAGCCATTCCCGGCGACGATGCCGACCCGATCTACGATCCGCTGAGCGCCACCGGCCACACGGCGCAGGAAGCGGAAGACACCCTGCCCGCCCGCGCCGCCGCCCCTGCGCCGGAAAAGGCGGCAGCCGAAGCCGCGCAGCCGAAAGCCGTGCCGCCCGCCGTCATCGAGCGGCAGGCGCTCGCCCAGCTTCTGCCAGCCGCGCGCGACATGGTGCCGCTGGCGCTGGCGCCCGTCAGCCTGCGCGACGACGAATTCACCGAGGAGACGCAGCTCGACGGCCGCCCGTTCCAGCGCGACGACGAGGAGCAGGAGGACGCCCGCGAGCAGGACGGCAGGCAGCAGGACGCCCGTGAGAATGCCGCCGCGGCCATCGAGGAGGAAGAGGACGGCGACGCCGCCTATGAGCTTTATCAGCGTATGGCGAACTGGACCTGATTCCCGGCAACCAGGACCGGCATCCATGAAAAAACCCGCCGCGATGGTCTCGCGGCGGGTTTCCTGTTTTCACAGGATTTGCGGCCGATTACTCGGCGTTGCGGTTCTTCAGAGCCGCGCCAAGGATATCGCCGAGCGAAGCGCCCGAGTCGGAGGAACCGAACTGTGCGACGGCTTCCTTCTCTTCAGCGATTTCCAGAGCCTTGATCGACAGAACGATCTTGCGGTCCTTCTTGGAGAAGTTGGTGACGCGGGCGTCGACAACCTGACCGACCGAGAAACGCTCCGGACGCTGCTCGTCGCGGTCGCGCGACAGGTCGGCGCGGCGGATGAAGGTGACGATGTCCTCGTGGTTGACGAGCTTCACCTCGATGCCACCGTCGTTGACGGCGATGACTTCGGCCGAAACGACAGCGTTCTTGCGCAGGTCGCCGGAAGCAGCGGCTTCACCGACCGAATCACGGCCGAGCTGCTTGATGCCGAGCGAGATGCGCTCCTTGTCGACGTCCACATCGAGAACGACAGCCTTGACGACGTCGCCCTTGTTGTATTCCTCGATAACCTGCTCGCCCGGCCGGTTCCAGTCGAGGTCGGAGAGGTGAACCATGCCGTCCACGTCGCCTTCGAGGCCGATGAACAGGCCGAATTCGGTCTTGTTCTTGACTTCGCCTTCAACTTCCGTGCCCGACGGATGGTTGTGGGCGAATGCCTGCCACGGATTCTCGAGCGTCTGCTTGAGGCCGAGCGAGATGCGGCGCTTGGTCGGGTCGACTTCGAGAACGACGACATCGACTTCCTGGCTCGTGGACAGGATCTTGCCGGGGTGGACGTTCTTCTTGGTCCAGGACATTTCGGAAATGTGGATCAGGCCTTCGATGCCCGGCTCCAGCTCGACGAACGCGCCGTAATCGGTGATGTTCGTGACGGTGCCCGAAATCTTCTTGCCTTCCGGATACTTGGCCTGGATGCCATCCCACGGATCGGACTCAAGCTGCTTCATGCCGAGCGAGATGCGGTGGGTTTCCTGGTTGATGCGGATGATCTGGACCTTGACCGACTGGCCGATGTTCAGGATTTCCGACGGATGGTTGACGCGGCGCCATGCCATGTCGGTGACGTGCAGCAGGCCATCGATGCCGCCGAGGTCGACGAACGCGCCGTAATCGGTGATGTTCTTGACGACGCCGTCAACGACCTGACCTTCTTCGAGGTTCTGAACGATTTCAGAACGCTGCTCGGCGCGGGACTCTTCGAGAACCGTGCGGCGCGAAACCACGATGTTGCCGCGGCGCTTGTCCATCTTGAGGATTTCGAAGGGCTGCGGAATGTGCATGAGCGGGGTCACGTCGCGGATCGGACGGATGTCGACCTGCGAACGCGGCAGGAAGGCAACGGCGCCGTCGAGATCGACGGTGAAGCCACCCTTGACCTGGTTGAAGATGACGCCTTCGACGCGCTCACCAGCTTCGAACTTGACTTCGAGGCGGGTCCAGCTTTCCTCGCGGCGGGCCTTGTCGCGCGACAGGACAGCTTCGCCCAGCGCGTTTTCGATGCGCTCGACATAGACTTCGACTTCGTCGCCGACCTTCAGCGTGCCGTCCTTGGCCTTGGCGCCGAATTCCTTCAGAGCGATGCGGCCTTCGACCTTGAGGCCGACGTCGACGATGGCGACGTCTTTTTCGATCGCCGTGATGATGCCCTTGGCGACATAGCCTTCAGCCAGATCGTTCTTGGCGAAGGATTCTTCGAGCAGAGCGGCGAAATCGTCGCGGGTGGGGTTAGAAACAGACATGGAATCTCCTGATGTGTCCGATCGGCGGACACGGACGCGCCGGTGGCTGGTGTTGAACGGCCTGAACCCAGTCCGCCCTCTCTTCGAAGGCTTTCCGGCGCGTGGACGGAATTTCAGGCTTATTTGCAAGTCAGGGTGCGCGGTTCATCACGCAAACCCGGTCATTTCAAGGCATTTCGGCTCAGGGCGGCGTCGATGATCGATTTCGCGGCCTGAAACGCGGCCTCTATACTCATTTCCGAGGTGTCTAGCAAGTGCGCGTCTGCGGCCGGTTTCAACGGGCTGTCGGCGCGGCCCATGTCACGGGCGTCGCGGGCCTTCACATCCTCGAAGATGGCGCCGTAATCGGCAGCGCCGCCTTTGGCGAGGATCTCGTCGTAGCGGCGCTTCGCGCGCACTTCCGGGGATGCCGTCACATAGAGCTTCACCAGCGCATCCGGGCAGACCACTGTGCCGATATCGCGCCCGTCGAGAACGGTGCCCGGCCCGCGCTTCGAAAAGGCGCGCTGCGCCTCCACCAGCGCCTTGCGCACCGGCGACATCACCGCGATCTTCGAGGCCGCCTCGCCGATCTCGTGGCGCGACAGGATATCGCGATCGAGGCCGGAAAGCTCGACGGCATGGGCCATCTTTTCCGCCACCGCCTCGTCATCCAGCGGCAGACCGGCATCGAGAAGCGCCTTGGCCGTCGCCCGGTAGGTCAGGCCGGTGTCGAGGTGATGGAAGCCGTATTCTTCCGCGACCTTGCGCGACAGCGTGCCCTTGCCTGCCGCCGCGGGCCCGTCGATGGCGATGACGACGCTCATGCGGACGCCCCTTCCATGATTTCGATCTTCGCGCCGAGGCGCGCCATCAGGTCCATGAATTCCGGGAAGCTGGTCGCGATCATCGTCGCGTCGTCCACCGTCACCGGATGCTCGCTGGCAAGGCCCATGACGAGGAAGCTCATGGCGATGCGATGGTCGAGATGGGTGGCAACCGCAGCACCCGAGGCATTGCCCAGCCCCTTGCCGTCGGGGCGGCCGCGCACCACGAGCGAGGCTTCGCCCTCGTCGCAATCGACGCCGTTCAGCTTCAGGCCGATGGCGACCGCCGACAGGCGGTCCGATTCCTTGACGCGCAGCTCCTCCAGACCGTTCATCACCGTTTCGCCTTCGGCGAAAGCGGCGGCGACGGCGAGAACCGGATATTCGTCGATCATCGAGGGGGCGCGGTCTTCCGGCACGGCGACGCCCTTCAGCTGCGAATGGCGCACGCGCAGGTCGGCGACATCCTCGCCGCCCGCATTGCGCTCGTTGAGGATCTCGATGTTTGCGCCCATTTCCTGCAAGGTCAGGATCAGGCCGGTGCGCGTCGGGTTCATCAGCACGTTGACGATGGTGACATCCGAGCCCGGCACCAGAAGCGCCGCCACCAGCGGGAAGGCCGTGGAGGACGGGTCGCCCGGCACGTCGATGGTCTGGCCGGTAAGCTTGCCCCGGCCTTCGAGGCGGATGGTGCGCACGCCGCCGGCACCGGTTTCAACCGACAGATTGGCGCCAAAGCCTTGCAGCATCTTTTCGGTGTGGTCGCGGGTCATCACCGGCTCGATGACGGTGGTGATGCCGGGCGTGTTGAGACCGGCGAGCAGCACGGCGGACTTGACCTGCGCCGACGCCATCGGCACCCGGTAGGTGATCGGCGCGGGGGTGGCGGGGCCATGCAGGGTGACGGGCAGGCGGTCGCCCGATTCGGATTTCACCTGCACGCCCATCTGGCGCAGCGGATCGAGCACGCGGCCCATCGGGCGCTTGGTCAGCGACGCGTCGCCGATGAAGGTGCTGTCGAAATCGTAGACGCCGACAAGGCCCATGGTCAGTCGGCAGCCGGTTCCGGCATTGCCGAAATCGAGCGGCGCTTCCGGAGCGAGCAAGGCGCCGTTGCCGGTGCCTTCGATGATCCACACATCGCCTTCCTTGCGGATCTTCGCGCCCATGGCCTGCATGGCCTTGCCGGTATTGATGACGTCCTCGCCTTCCAGCAGGCCGGTGATGCGGGTTTCGCCCGAAGCCAGGCCGCCGAACATGAAGGAGCGGTGCGAAATCGATTTGTCGCCGGGAATGCGGGCGGTGCCCGACAGGTTGGACGACCGGCGTGCGATGGCGGGTTTGGCGGCGGCCCCATGCGACATTGGCAGAAATCCTTTGCAATAGGCGACAGTCTCTCGCAAACTGGCCGCGCGCATCGCCATGCGGGGCCAGCCTGGGCGGGACCAGTCTGGCGGTTCGGTGGGGTCGTTAACATAAAGCGGACACGCGGTCACGTCTTCTTGACGGGAAAGCGGAAGGCGGCGCCCGTAAAGTTTGGCTTTGACAGACAACGGCGCACAGATTAAGGGACCGGCCTCATCATCCCGACGAAAAAGGCCGGTTTTTACGGCTTTGCCGGCATATGCCCGGCTGTTTTAACGAGGCTTCGACAGTGGCAAAAGCGGAACTTGGAACCAAGCGCACCGATCCGGACACCGGCAAGAAATTCTACGACCTGAACCGCGATCCGGTGGTCTCCCCCTATACGGGCAAATCCTGGCCCCTCTCCTATTTCGAGGAAAGCTCGGCGGCAGCCGTGATGGAAAAGGCCGAGGACGAGGAGGTCGCGGAAGTCGATACCGAAAACACCGAGGTCGAACTGGTCTCGCTGGAAGACGCGGACGACAACGCATCCGGCGACGATCTGCCCGATATGGGCGATGATGACGTCGATATCGGCGACGACGATGACGACACCTTCCTCGCAGCCGACGAAGACGAGGACGACGACGACGTTTCCGGCATCATCGGCGTGACCGGCGACGACGACGAAGTCTGACCCGCCCGGCCCGGCAGGCGATAAATCCTTGTAAAACCCGGCGATTCAAAAAAAATCGCCGGGTTTGTTTTTTTCTCTTGCCAAGCTCGAAAGGGCCAAGTAATAACCCGCCGACCGACGGCGAGACGCCGACCCGGTTCCCGGAAAACCGGTTCGCCCGGTACCCTTATGGGGCTATAGCTCAGCTGGGAGAGCGCTTGCATGGCATGCAAGAGGTCAGCGGTTCGATCCCGCTTAGCTCCACCAATTTTCCCTAATAATACAGCTACTTATGGCGCAAGTGATTTTCCGCGCCTTGTGCGCCTGCCTTCGGGGCACCCCCGCGTCACAAATTCGAGAATAGGCTGATATACGGCGCATATAGGAATCGCCTATTTCGAGCTTGCCCGGTCATCTCGAACAGCATCGAATTCTCTACGAATTTATCCACGAGAGCACTGGCATTCGGGAAGCTGATTCCCAGCTCATCACGGATGTTGTTAATGCTCACCGTAGGGCGTCGATACAGATGCTCCAAAACCCTATGGGCTTTGCCCGCAGAGTTTCCGAACTTCTCAGCAATGAGGGCTCTGTGCTCTTCCCGCAAACTTACAATCTGCCTGGCTGTCTCGGTGGCCTGCTCGGATACGTCACCCACACCTTTTAGGAAGAACTTGATCCAGCTTTCCCAGTCACCATCGACTCGCGTGGCCTGCAATCGCTCATAATATTCCTGCCGGTGGGCTTTAAAATAGTGAGACAGGTACAGCACCGGACGGATTAGAAGCTGCTTTTCGTAGAGAAAGAACGTGATCAACAAGCGCCCTACTCGCCCGTTTCCATCCAAGAACGGATGGATCGTTTCAAACTGTGCGTGAGCCAAGCCAATCTTTATCAACGGGGGAATGTGATCATCCTCATGAAAGAACTTTTCGAGAGTGCTCAACGCCTGAGCTGCGACCTCGTGAGGTGGCGGCACAAAACTCGCGGTCAGCAAGTTGCTGCCTCCTGCCCCAATCTAGTTCTGACTACGGCGAAGCTCTCCGGGCTGAAGTTGATATCCCCGCACTCCGTGAAGCAATTTCTCATGAATTTCCCGAATTAGTCGCACGGATAGTGGCAACTCTCCTAACCGCCGTATTCCATGATTCATCGCACTGACATAATTGACGACCTCGTCGACATCTTTCGGCATGTTCTGATCATAAATATCAGCCTCCGCCTTCAGGAGGTCATTGATGGAAGCCTGCGTCCCTTCGATTTGGCTCGATAGAACCGCTTCTTTACGCACATACATCATTACGAACATATCGGGATTAGGAAGGGTCTGGATCGAACCATCCAAACGCCCTAGTGCCCGATCTGCGCGAGACAAAAGACCTTGCATTTCCGCATCGATTTCAAGCGCCGGATCGGGCGGCAAATCTGACGGAATAAATGCTTTATATCCCGCCGGTTGACGCACGTAGCGTCCAGCCCGTCCTTCAATCATTTTGCGGCCCTTATCATTGCTAGCAATTAATAGCAGAGATAATTTCCATCCTTATTCACGTCAACCATCAACATGAACGGGAAAATGTCTCTTACTAATGCCAAACGGAATACGCAGGAAAAATTGCCGCTTATTAACGTCCAGTGACAATACGAAAGCCAAGCGAAAACCTTATTAAAAAATCGGCGATTGCAAGAGCGAAAACGGCACCCCAAAATTATTGAGTTAGAATACGGAAAATACCGTGCGGCAAAGCAAGAAAGAACGAAACTCCGCTCAACGGCAACGCCAGCAAGCCCTACGAGATCAGGCAAAGCGGGAACGCAAGCCATCACACGACGACATTGCCCGCGCCCTTCTACATTGGCCCATCATCGGATCAGCCGCGAAAGGACAGATGGAAACCCTGTTTCGGGTCGAGGATGAGATTGTCGCCCAGCTTGTTGGACAAGGTTTTGATGAAGGCAAAGCCTACGAGGTGTTTGACGACCTGATCGAACGCTACACCAAACGGCGTTGGGAGTTTCGGCGCAAAACGCACCTTGCTCTCCCCGGTTACTTCTTAAAACGGCGTTTGCGTGTGAATCGAATTCCCTCACCTTGACTCCCTGCGAAAGCGCGGATGAAAGAGGTGGAGCCATGACGAAGATTGCAGACCTCAAGAAGAAGCTGATGGACAACCCGGAATTCCGGGAGGAATACGAGAAGGCCGATGCGGAATTCCGGCTTATCGAACCCCTTGTCCATGCCCGGACAAAGGCGAAGCTTTCCCAGGCCGAACTTGCCAAACGCATCGGCACGACGCAATCAGCCATAGCGCGTCTGGAAGGCGGCGGCGTTTCCCCATCCCTCTCCACCCTGCGCCGATATGCCGAGGCGACCGGGGCGAGGCTTGAAATCAACCTTGTAACGCCCTGAGCCTTACACCGATCAAGATGGAACATCCCCATGGCCGGAACGTTGGTCTCGAAAGACCAGCAGGAGGTTGAGATGAGCCATTCGCAGAACCGTCCGGGCATGCCCGATATCAGGGGCCGCGGCGCCGCCGATATTCCCTCGGATGCCGCGCTGAAAAACCGGGCCGATCCGAACGAGGCCGAACCGGACGATATCATCGCCAGACGCGCCGCCACGGAAGCCCTCCGGCATGCCGGAGAGGGCGAAACCTTCATCGTTCCCGCCGATCTGGAAGATGACGGCGAGCGCGCCGCGGCACCCGGCACGCGGGAACAGGAATAGACATCGCCATGGCGATCGGAATCACCCTTGGCGTCGGCGTGGGAGCGGCGCTCGGCGCGGCCGTGCTCGGCAACATGCCGGTGGGAATCGCGATCGGCATTGCCATGGGCGCGGCGTTCGGCGCGTGGTTTTCCGGAAAAAGCTGAGTTTACTGGAGGGCCGAGGCGGCGGCGGCCACGGAAAAGCCGCCCAGAATCACCGCCGCGCAGCGATAGGCATGCTTGCGCCAGCCCTCCGGCACCATCGAGCCGCCTGCCACCCAGACCAGCCCCGCCATCGCGGACAGGGTGACGAAAAGGCCGGTGTATTCCAGCATTTGCAACCATGCGCCCCGCGGAACGAGCATGACGCCGACCAGCATCGCCTTGGGATTGACCACCGTCGTCGCCAGAACGCGCAGGAAGGCGCGGGGCGGAATGGCCGCCGCCGCGTGACGGGAGCGCCACAGGGCCCGCGCCGACACCAGCAGCCATGAAGCCGCAGCAAGCTTCAGCGCGGCCAGGCTGAACGGGGTCAGCATGGCGGCAAGGCTCGCGAAGGCGGAAATGGCGACGGCATAGCCTGCCGCTTCCGCCAGCACCATCGGCATTGCGCGGCGAAAACCGAGGGCCGCGCCATAGGCCGCCAGCAATGTGTTGGTCGGCCCCGGCGTCATCAAGATCACAAGCGCCGTCGTTGCGAAGACCAGCATGGAAGCTCCTGTCCGTTCACCCGCCTTCTATCAGCGGCAAGGCGGAACGGACTTGATTTATGTCAATCGCGGATTGCCCGCTACCGCTTGCAAGCAACGGCGGCGGCATGGGATGGATTGACAGCGGGCGGGCCGATTTTTCATCCTGCCGCACGGGCGCAGAATCGCCGGGAGACAGCAGCGACATGAGCAGGCAACGCAGACGGCGAATCGTGAAGGCGCGGCGCACCGGCACCGGCCTTGCGCTGGTGGCGGGCATTTCCTTTCTCGCCGGGATGACCGACGCGGTCGGCCTGATGATGACGGGGGATTTCGTATCCTTCATGACCGGCAACACCACCCGCGCCGCCATTTCGCTGGCGGTGGGCAATTACCGCCACGCGCTGACGCTTCTGCTCGCCATCCTGCTATTCGTCAGCGGCAATGCGCTCGGGGTCATCATCGCCCATATCGCGCCGCGCCGCGTTTTCAGCGTACTCGCCGCCGTCGCCATCGTGATCGGGCTCGCCGCCATTCTCGACGCGCCGTCGCTTGCGCTGGTGCAATTCGGGCTGGTGGTGCTCTCCATGGGCCTCGTCAACGCGGCGGTGGAGCATGTCGAGGGCCTGCCCATCGGCCTTACCTATGTCACCGGCGCGCTTTCGCGCTTCGGGCGCGGCATCGGCCGTTTCCTGCTGGGCGAGCGCCGCTTCGACTGGTGGATCCAGATCGTGCCCTGGCTCGGCATGGTCAGCGGCGCCATCTGCGGCGCGCTCACCGGGCGCTGGATGCAGCCGCAGGCGCTCGCCATCGTGGCGATTCTCGCCATGGCGCTGGCGCTGACGACGTTGATCGTGCCGCTGCACCTGCAACGCCGCTTCGGCCATCGCGCCGCGCGATAACGAAGCTTTCAGACGATTCGGGCACAACGGCATTTCCATTCCGCCGCACCCTTTTTGAATTTTCGCATGCCGTGACCGCAAAACCGCTATACACTTTGCGCGGCAGGCTTTCGAGGACGCCATGAGCTTTACGGAAACCACATCGACGTCCTGGTTCTCGCGCCTCAAGGGCGCGCTGATCCGCATCTTTCTCGGCCTGATTCTGGTGGCGGCGGCCACGGCGCTGCTGTTCTGGAACGAGGGCCGGGCGATCAAGACCTACCGGGCGCTGGCCGAGGGCGCCGGGCTGGTGGTGTCCGTCGACGCGAGCCGCGCCGATGCCGCCAATGACGGAAAGCTGGTGCATATTTCCGGCCCGGTGACGCCGCTCGGCGTGCCCGAGGACAGCGCCTACGGCATTCGCGCCGAAGGGGCGCTCAGCCTGCGGCGCAGCGTCGACATGTATCAGTGGGTGGAAAAATCCGAATCGAAGACGGAAAAGAAGCTGGGCGGCAGCGAGGAAACCGTGACCACCTACAGCTATGCGAAGGAATGGCGCGGGCAGGATGTCGATTCCAGCCGGTTCCGCCAGCCGGATGGCCATTACAACCCCGAGCGCGCCGTCGATAGCGCCGCCTTCATCGTCGACGATGTCAGCGTCGGCGCATTCCGCCTGCCCGGAAACAGCGCCGACGCGCTCGGCGATTCGAAAGCCGTGCCGCTCGGGGCGCGGGAGGCGTCGGCCTTCGCCGAATCGCTCAGCGACAGCGTGCGCGCCCAGAACAACGTGCTTTATGTCGGCAGGGATCCGCGCAGCCCGCGCGTCGGCGACCTGCGCATTTCCTATCACCGCACCGATCTTTCCGAGGCAAGCTTCATCGGCGCGCAGCGCGGCGACAGGCTGGTTGCCTACAAGACCTCGAACGGCCGTTCGCTTTTCCTCAGCGCCAGCGGCAACAGCACCGCCGGGGAGATGTTCGACAGCGCCAAGGCCGAAAACAATGTCGTCACCTGGCTGATCCGCATCGGCGGGCTGATCGGCATGTTCGTCGGCTTCGCCTTCATCCTGTCGATCCTCGCCGTCATCGGCGACCTCGTGCCGGCCGTCGGCTCGATTATCGGCTTCGGCACCTCGCTGATCGCCTTGGCGCTGACGGCGGTGCTCGGCCCCATCGTCATCGCTATCGGCTGGATCGCCTACCGGCCGCTGCTCGCCATCGGCATTATCGCCGCCGGTCTCGGGCTGGCCGCGCTGCTCGTCTATCTGCGGCGGCGCTCCGCCGCGCCCGCCGCCCCCACCGGCTTCGGCCGTCACCCCGCCGCCTGATCGTTTCCGAACCGGGAGAGCCCGCGCGTGTTTCTGCTGTCGAAGCTGGTATGGATCGCCATACAGCCGCTGTCGCTATCGTTTTTCCTCATCCTTGCCAGCCTCGCCTTCGGGGCGATCGGCTTCAGGCGGCTGCGCACGGCAAGCGCCGCGCTTTCGGCGGCGCTGCTGTTCGTCACACTCTACACCAGCACCGGCGCGGTGCTGCTGCAAACGCTGGAGAACCGCTTTCCCCGCCCGGCGTCACTGCCGGAGGATCTGTCTTGCATCGTCGTTCTCGGCGGCGGATTTGAAAACGAGGTGACGAGCGCGCGCGGCGGCTTCGAAATGAACCAGTCCGGCGACCGGTTCGTGGAAACGCTGCGCCTCGCGCGCGACTACCCGCAGGCGCGCATCCTAATTTCCGGCGGCGACGGCTCGTTCAGCGGCGATTACGAGGGCGACGCCATCGTTGCGGCGCGGTTCTTCCCGGCCTTCGGCGTCGGGGCCGACCGGCTCATTCAGGAAAAGACCTCGCGCACCACCTTCGAGAACGTGCGCAATCTGAAGGCGTTTCTGGAGGAGAACCGGCTGGAGAACTGCGCGCTGGTGACTTCCGCCTTCCACATGCCGCGCTCGGTCGGGCTGATGCGGCAGGCGGGGCTGGTCATGACGCCTTGGCCCGCCGATTTTCGCACGCGGGGCGATCTGCGCCTGAGGTTCGATTTCAGCCAGCCTTCGACCAACACGGCGCTGATGACCACGGCGGCCCGGGAATGGACCGGGCTGCTCGCCTATTACCTGACGGGGCGCATCGGCACGCCGTTTCCGCAATAGCGGCTATTTCTTGAACAGCGTCACCATTCTGGCGCCGCGCACCCGCACCGTCATCTGGCAGGGCTCGGTGTCGGTGCGCTCGCAGAAGCGCGGATGCATCTTCATCACGAAGACCATGTTGCCGAAGCGCTTGATGAAATCATAGCCATAGATGCGGGCGGTGGCGATCATGAAATAGCCGCCTTCCTTGACCTGCAAATAGAAGTTATGGGGACAGCCCTCGGCATCGCAATCCGGCCCCTTGACGCCGTCGCAGATCAGTTCGCCCTCGTTGACGACCGCATCGGTGATGCCGTCATTGTTGATGTCGATGCGCGTCACATAGCCGTCGCCGAATGCGGCCGTGCCGCATTGCTGCTGGAAATGCTTCTTCTCGAAGGTCTCGGGGTCGCCGATCAATTCCTGCTGCGCAAGGGCCGCAGCCGGGGCAAGAGCCAGAAGCAGGCTGGCGAACAGCGCGAAAAACCGGTGTCTCATCGAAGATCGTCCTCAGGGCAAGTCTGACCGGGCGATAGCAGGCCCGGCTTGCGCGGCCCTTGAGGCGGCGGGGATCAGCCCGCTTTCGGCCGCAGGCGAATCACCACGTCGACATGGGCGATTTCCATGCCGGGCGGCGGCGCGGGCAGGTTTTCGATCGTCAGGTTGCTGACCGGCAGATCGAGGATCTCGTTGCGGCCTTCCACGAAGAAGTGATGGTGGTCGGACGTGTTGGTGTCGAAATAGGTGCGCGCGCTTTCCACCGCCAGCACCCGGATCATGCCCGCTTCGGTGAACTGGTGCAGGGTGTTGTAGACGGTCGCCAGCGACACCGGCACCCTGGCCGCCACCGCTTCCTCATGCAGTTCCTCGACCGTCAGATGCCGGTCGCCCTTGGCAAACAGCAGATCGGCCAGCGCGATGCGCTGGCGCGTCGGACGCAAGCCGTGCTGGCGCAAGCGCGCCTCGACTGTCATGGCGTTTTCAGCCGTCATTGCGGACGAATCCTGTCGTTTCCTGCTCTATTCCGGCATGAGCCTGCTTGCGATATAACTTTTACTTGATTGCATTTCAATAGTTTTGCCCGCAGCACAGCATGGCCCGCAAGCCGGATACCTGCGGCAACAGGCGCTACAATTCACCGGAACCTGCGCTACCTACCGGTTTTTCACATGCGGTTACCGCAAAAGCGCTTCACAGTCTTGCGCGACATGCGCTAATGCTGCGAGACAAAACCGTCGCGCCAAGGGATATGAGTTTAAATGACAGCGAAACAGTCCAGCTTCACCTATGAGGAAATCCTGAGCTGCGGCCGCGGCGAGCTTTTCGGCCCCGGCAACGCGCAGCTTCCGCTGCCGCCGATGCTGATGGTCCATCGCATCACCGATATTTCCGAAACCGGCGGCGAGTTCGACAAGGGCTATATCCGCGCCGAATACGACGTGACGCCCGACGACTGGTATTTCCCCTGTCATTTCCAGGGCAACCCGATCATGCCGGGCTGCCTCGGCCTCGACGGCATGTGGCAGTTGACCGGCTTCTTCCTCGGCTGGCTGGGCGAGCCCGGGCGCGGCATGGCGCTGTCCACCGGCGAGGTGAAATTCAAGGGCATGGTGCGCCCGGAGACGAAGCTTCTCGAATACGGCATCGATTTCAAGCGCGTCATGCGCGGCCGCCTCGTCCTCGGCACCGCCGATGGCTGGCTGAAAGCCGATGGCGAACTTATCTATCAGGCAAGCGACCTGCGCGTCGGCCTGTCGAAAGACAAGACCGCCTGAGCGGCGCCGCTTACACCAAGAGAGTCCAGGAAAAAGGTCAGGAACATGAGACGGGTCGTTGTCACGGGTCTGGGGATCGTATCCTCCATCGGAAACAATGCGGACGAAGTGACGGCGTCGCTGCGCGACGCGAAATCCGGGATCACCTTCTCGCCCGAATTCGCCGAGCACGGCTTCCGCAGCCAGGTCTGGGGCAAGCCGACGCTCGACACCGCCGATCTCGTCGACCGCCGGGCGCTGCGCTTCCTCGCCGAAGGCGGCGTGTGGAACCACATCGCCATGGACCAGGCCATCGCCGATGCCGGTCTCGAGGCGAAAGATTATGCCGAAAACGAGCGCGCGGGCATCATCATGGGCTCGGGCGGCCCTTCCACCCGCACGCTGATCGACGCCGCCGACATCACCCGCAAGAACGGCAGCCCGAAGCGCATCGGCCCGTTTGCCGTGCCGAAGGCGATGTCCTCCACCGCCTCGGCGACGCTCGCCACCTGGTTCAAGATCCACGGCGTCAACTATTCGATCTCGTCGGCCTGCTCCACCTCGGCGCATTGCATCGGCAATGCCGCCGAAATGATCCAGTGGGGCAAGCAGGACATGATGTTCGCGGGCGGCCACGAAAACGTCGACTGGACGCTTTCCAACCTGTTCGACGCCATGGGCGCCATGTCCTCCAAGTACAACGAAACGCCCGCCACGGCGTCGCGCGCCTATGACGCCAACCGCGACGGCTTCGTGATCGCAGGCGGCGCCGGCGTTCTCGTGCTGGAAGAGCTGGAGCACGCCAGGGCGCGCGGCGCGAAAATCTATGCCGAAATCACCGGCTACGGCGCGACCTCCGACGGTTACGACATGGTCGCTCCCTCCGGCGAAGGCGCGGCGCGCTGCATGCGGCAGGCGCTTTCCACCGTCAAGGGCGAGGTCGACTACATCAACACCCACGGCACCTCGACGCCGGTCGGCGATTCCAAGGAAATCGGCGCGATCCGCGAGGTCTTCGGCGACAGGATTCCGCATATCCAGTCCACCAAGTCGCTCACCGGCCATTCGCTGGGGGCTGCGGGCGTGCAGGAATCGATCTATTCGATCCTGATGATGCAGGCGGGCTTCATCGGCGAAAGCGCCCATATCGAAACGCTCGATCCGGAATTCGAAGGCGTGCCGGTGGCGCGCAAGCGCATCGACAACGCGAAATTCGATATCGCGCTGTCCAACTCCTTCGGGTTCGGCGGCACCAACGCCACCCTCGTCTTCCAGCGCTACAACGGATAATCGCATATGAGCGGAATCATGCAGGGTAAGCGCGGCCTCATCATGGGCGTCGCCAACAACCATTCGATCGCCTGGGGCATCGCCAAGGCGCTGGCGGCTCAGGGCGCGGAACTGGCCTTCACCTATCAGGGCGAGGCGCTCGGCAAGCGCGTCAAGCCGCTCGCCGCCGAGCTTGGCTCGGATTTCCTGCTGCCCTGCGATGTCGAGGACATCGCCTCCGTCGACGCCGTCATCGGCGCGCTGAAGGAGCGCTGGGGCGGGCTGGATTTCGTCGTCCACGCCATCGGCTTTTCGGACAAGAACGAGCTGAAGGGGCTCTATGCCGACACCACGCGGGACAATTTCACCCGGACCATGGTGATTTCCTGCTTCTCCTTCACCGAGATCGCCCGGCGCGCCGCCGAACTGATGGGCCCGGGCGGCGCGATGCTGACGCTGACCTATGGCGGCTCGATGCGCATCATGCCGAATTACAACGTCATGGGCGTGGCCAAAGCGGCTCTGGAAGCCTCGGTGCGCTATCTGGCGGGCGATTACGGCCCGCGCGGCATCCGCGTCAACGCGATCTCCGCCGGCCCGATCCGCACGCTGGCGGGCGCCGGCATTTCCGATGCGCGCGCCATGCTCTCCTGGCAGCAGAAGAACTCGCCGATGCGCCGCACGGTGACGATCGAGGATGTCGGCAATTCCGCCCTCTACCTGCTCTCGGATCTCTCCTCGGGCGTGACGGGCGAAATCCATTACGTCGATTCCGGCTACAACATCACCTCGATGCCGACGCTGGATTATCTCGGCAAGGCCGACGCCGAGTAAGCAAGGCGACATTGCATGGAAAAGCCCCGGAGTATCGCTCCGGGGCTTTTTTGTTGTCTGGACGCGGCCCCTCATCCGGCTGCCGCCACCTTCTCCCCGCAGGCGGGAGAGGCAAAGCTACTTGCGCGCCCACAGCACCTTGAAGCGGGCGTTGCGGCACAATTCGCCGCTCTCGCGAAAAGCTTCAGCCAGCACCGGCTCATAGGGCAGGCCGCGATTGGCGACCAGCAGCAGGCGGCCGCCGGATTTCAGCACCGTCGAGGCCTGGCGGATGAAGGCCTGCCCCAGCGCCGGATCGGCGGCATGGCCCTCGTGGAAGGGCGGGTTCATGATGACAAGTTCATAGCGGTCCCGGATCGGCTCCGCCGCCACGTCGTGCCAGAAGAAGCGGGTTTCGATACCGCCCGTCTGCCCCTCCAGATTCGCCTTCGCCGCCTCCAGAGCGGCATGATCGGCCTCATAGAGATCGATGCGGTTGGTCATCGGCGCGGCCTCCGCCAGCATGGCGGAGAGATAACCCCAGCCCGCGCCGAAATCGGCGGCATTGCCGTTGAAATCGGCGGGCAGGCGCTGGGCAAGCAGCAGAGAACCGGCGTCCACCCGGTCATGCGAGAACATGCCGGGCGCGGCCGAGAAGCGGTCCTCGACGCGCGCGGGAGCGGCGGCCAGCGCCTTCACCGCATCGGCCACGTCCTGCGGCCGCTGGAACCAGACGGCAAGGCCGTGATATTTCGGCATCGAGCCGATTTCCAGCCCGAGCTTTTCCAGCCGTTTGGCGAGCGGCTTGATGCCGTCTTCCTTGGAACCGGCAATAACGATCAGCCCGCCCGGCGCAACCCGCGTCAGGGCGGTGGCGATGCGATCCTCGTTCTCGCCCTTGTGCTTGCCGCACAGCACCAGCGCGTGATCGTAAGCGCCCTCCTCCGGCAATTGCGGCACCGCCTCCACATGCGCCGCCTGCAAG
Source organism: Rhizobiaceae bacterium (assembly GCA_039808465.1). Classification (GTDB taxonomy): domain Bacteria; phylum Pseudomonadota; class Alphaproteobacteria; order Rhizobiales; family Rhizobiaceae; genus Metarhizobium. The sequence continues at coordinate 24,682 of JBDHTA010000051.1, forward strand.
CGCAGGAACAGCGGGCGCAGGCCCTGCACGGCGGTCAGCGCGCCGTCAAATCCCTCGGGAAGCGAAAAAC
>JBDHTA010000052.1:0-24106 GCA_039808465.1 Rhizobiaceae bacterium
GATTTCCAAATTTCTTGCATGGCATGTCACATCGGGCAAAGCTGCCTCGTCATGATGGTGTCACCAACAAGAAGGAAACCGGCCATGACTGCCAGACTCGATCCTTTCACCGCCGCGCCCGCGCTGATGAAACACTGGATGGGCACATCGCTTGCCGTTGCCGCCAGCCTGGAAACGGACCTCGTCCACCTCGTCGAGATCCGCGCCTCCCAGATCAATGCCTGCGCCAACTGCATCAACATGCACACCGCCGCCGCCCGCAAGGCGGGCGAGACCGAGCAGCGCCTCTACCTGCTCTCGGCCTGGCGCGAGGCGCCCTGCTATACCGACCGCGAGCGCGCCGCACTCGGCTGGACGGAAGCGCTCACCAGGCTTTCAGAGCAGCCGGACCTCGACCCAGCCTATGACGCCCTGAAGACCGAGTTCACCGAGGAGGAGCAGACCAGGCTCACTCTGATGATCAACGTCATCAATGGCTGGAACCGTCTGATGGCCGGGTTCAGGGTGTTCGCCGATCCGGATGCCGTAAAGGCCGTTCAGGCCGAGGCTGCGGCCTGATGGCGCGGGCGCGGGCGGACGATGCGGCGGCAAGCTTCGATCCGCTGCGCCCGAAGCTCATGCGCGTCGCCTATCGCATGCTCGGCTCCATGGCCGATGCCGAGGACATGGTGCAGGAGGCCTTCATCCGCTGGATGAAGGCCGATCGCAGCGCCGTTCGCGAGCCCGAGGCCTTCCTGCGCCGCACGGTCACGCGCCTGTGCCTCGACCAGATCAAATCGGCGCGGCGCAGGCGCGAGACCTATGCCGGCCCCTGGCTTCCCGATCCCATCGTAGAGGAGGAGGAAGAACAGGAGGACGTCACCCTGCCGCTGATGCTGGCGCTGGAGCGCCTGTCGCCGCTGGAACGGGCGGCCTTCCTGCTGCATGATGTGTTCGGCATCGGTTACGAAGAAGTCGCGCAGACCATCCGGCGCGACGCCGCCGCCTGCCGCCAGCTCGCCGCCCGGGCCCGCACCCATGTTCGCGAAGCGCGGCCGCGTTTTCGGGTGGAGAAGCAGCGCGGGCTCGAACTCGCCGAAGCCTTCTTCGCCGCCTCGCGCAACGGCGACATGTCGAAGCTCGGCACGCTGCTGGCCGCCGATGTCAGCCTGCACACCGATGGCGGAGGCAAGCGTCCGGCCATTGCGAAGCCGGTCTTCGGTTACGATGCCGTGATGAAGGTGCAGGACGCGCTGGCCGTATTCTTTCAAAAAAACCGCTCGGCGCTCCTGCGCGTCTGTTTCGTCAACGGCTTACCGGGTTTCATCACCCGCGAGGCCGATGGAGAACTCCAGACCACCGCGCTCGACGTCGAGGACGGAAAGATCACCGCAATCTATATCATGCGCAACCCGGACAAATTGCGCCATCTGCACTAACCCATGCCGATTCCGGTTGCGCCGCGGCGGCCGGTCTGGTTTGTTCTTCTTGATGAAGCCGGGCATCGGAATCAGCATTCCGGAACTTTACAATTGTAAAGTCGCCGCATTGGTGCAGCGGCCCGCTGACCGCCAACAAGAAACTCCTTGTAGAATCGGAACCTCTCTGGCATTTCTGACGGAAATGATCGCGTATAGCGCCCATAACCGTCAAGAGGATTGAATGCTTCAGCCGGCCTCTCAAAACGTCAGAGATACCGCATCGAAGATTGAGGTTTACACGTCGAAATTATCGGCGGAGCTTCATGATATGCGGGAGGCCGTCTATCCGCCAACGGCAAGGAAGAATTTTGCGCGGACATTCTCGACGCTCGATCTGGTTCGGCTTCTGAAGGTTCCCGAAAGCACGCTTCGGCAACTGACGATCGAGGGGAAGGGGCCGCAGCCGGGGCGGGCGGAAAACAATCGCCGCACCTATACGGTGGAGCAGGTAAAGGAGCTGCGCGCATTTCTTGCCGAGCTTCGTCCGGATGAGGCTCAGGATCTGCTGCCCTACCGCCGCAAGGGGGAAAAGCTTCAGATCATCGCCACGGCGAATTTCAAGGGCGGCAGCTCCAAGACGACTACGTCGATCCATCTGGCTCATTTTCTTGGCCTGCAAGGTTACCGCGTTCTATGCGTCGATCTCGACCCGCAGGCATCCATGACGGCGCTTTTCGGCATCCAGCCGGAATTCGATCTCCGCGAGAACGAAACCGCCTATGCGGCGATCCGCTACGACAATGAACGCCGTTCCCTCGCCGACGTCATTCGCACGACCTATTTCCCCGGCATCGATCTCGTGCCCGGAAACCTCGAACTCATGGATTTCGAGTTCGACACGCCGTCCAATCTGACCTCGAGAAGCCGGGATGAACTCGGTCTCTTTTTCGAGCGGCTGAGCAGGGCCTTGAGCCAGGTCGAGGATCGTTACGATATCGTCATCCTCGATACGCCGCCGTCGCTCGGCTATTCCACGCTTGCGGCCCTTTATGCCGCGACGTCGCTGATCGTTACCGTTCATCCCGCCATGCTGGACGTTGCCTCCTGCAACCAGTTCCTCATCATGATCTCCGATCTTTCCGAGGTGCTCGGGCAGTTTGGCGCGAAATTCGAGCATGATTTCTTCCGCTTCCTGCTGACACGCGTAAACCCGAATGACGGGCCGCAGAAATACATGTCCGGCGTCATGCGCAGGCTTTTCGGTGAGGATGTGCTTGTATCGGAAGCGCTGGAATCGACGGCCATCGCCGGTGCCGCCGTCGCCAAGAAGACCCTTTACGAACTCGAAGCGGGTGAAGTCGGCCGTGAGGCGCTGAAGCGGGCCGTTGAAAGCGCTGACCGCGTCAATTTCGAAATTCTTGGCCTGATTCACAAGGTTTGGGGGCGTAACGCATGAAGAAAAGCATTCTCCAGCGGATGGCGGCGGATGCCGAAAACCGTGGCGACGCCGCTGCGGTCAATGACGGACTGGATAAGGCCATCCTGTCCCGCCGTCATTCCTCCCCGGTCGTCTCCAATGTCGGCAGGGCGCTGACACAGCTTGCCGAAGACAGCATTGTTTCCCTCGATCCGGGCAGGGTGGAGCGTTCGCCCTATAAGGATCGTTTTGACAATGATGAAGAGGCTGAGAAGGAGCTGGAGGCGCTGAAGATCTCCATTGCGGCCGAAGGGCAAAAGATTCCCGTTCTGGTCCGGCCGCATCCGACCAAAAGCGATCACTATCAGCTTGCCTACGGATATCGCCGCTGGGCGGCCATCAGGGCGATCATGGCGGAGGCCGAGCGGCCGGAAACCATCAAGATCAAGGCTTACGTGCGTGATCTGACGGACCGGCAACTGATCGAGGAACAATCCCTTGAAAACGGCGTGAGGGAAAACCTCACCTGGATCGAGCAGGCGATGTGGGCGGTGCAGCTCAAGGCGGCCGGTTTGTCGCATCGCGCAATATGCCCGATCCTCGGATTGTCGGAAGCGGCCGTATCGCATCTGTTTCGTGTCAGCGATGCCGTTCCCGAAGATATCATCTATTCGATTGGCCGGGCAAAGGGCGTTGGCCGTCCCAAATGGACGGCGTTTTCGGAGCTGTTGAAGAATCCGAACCGCATCCCGGCCGTGCGGCAGGTCATTCAATCCGCGGACTTCCAAAAAGCGGATAGCGCGGAGCGGATTGCGCTGGCCATGCGGGCGGCCAGCGGCCAGCCGGGGAAATCGCAAGAAGACGCGCAAGACGAAATTCACGATTTCTCACTCGGAGGCCGGGTTTTCGGGCGGATGAAAACCACGTCATCCGGAACGACGATCGCCATCTCAAAGAAAGAGAATGATTTTGCGCGCTGGCTGGCTCAGCGGATGCCGGAGCTTATGCGCGAATACAATTCAGCCGACTCCTCCCGCTAGGGCAGGGGCCGGAAGAAGCCGTAAACAGGTCGAAAGGAGAGACCAGCAAAAGAAAAAGGCCCCCAAAACGTTACCGTCGTGGAAGCCCTCCTCTGATCTAAGCACCCAGAGAATCGCATTTCCACGAATCACAGTCAAGAGCTTTGGCACCGTTTTGGTGAACGAATTTCTTTTGCCTGAAGAAAGGTGAAGGGAAATGCAGAACAGACATGTGACGACGCCATTCGGGCGGCGGCCGATGACGCTTGCCTTGATCAAAGGGCAACTGGAAACGGGCGAGCGCAATCCGGGCAAGGCCGTCGACAAATGGAAAGTCTTCAGGGACGTGGGTGAAGCCAAGGACAAGCTCGGCCTACAGGATCGCTCGCTGGCCGTGCTTCATGCATTGCTGAGCTTCTATCCGGAATCCGAACTATGCGACAGGAACGGGCTGGTGGTCTTCCCGTCGAATGCCCAGTTGTCGCTGCGCGCGCACGGCATTGCGGGGACGACATTGCGCCGGCATCTGGCAGCACTTGTCGATGCCGGGCTGATCCAGCGCCGCGACAGCCCGAATGGCAAACGCTATGCGCATCGGGCGAGGGGAGGGGAGATCGAGGAAGCATTCGGCTTCAGCCTCGCGCCTTTGCTTGTCAGGGCTTGCGAACTGGCGGAGCTTGCCCGGCAGGTCGCGGAAGAGCGGTTGCGTTTCAAGCGCGCCAGGGAAGCGTTGACGCTATGCCGCCGCGATATTCGCAAACTCATCTCCGCCGCCATGGAGGAGGGAGCCGAGGGCGATTGGGCGGCAATCGAAGCGGCGTATACCGGCCTTGTTGCCCGCTTGCCGCGCTTTCCGCGATACGGCGAGGTCAACACAGCGCTCGAAGAAATGGGCATGCTGCGCGAGGAAATCGTCAACCGCTTGGAAATCCAGCTAAAAGCAGAAAAAACAAACACCAATGATAGCCGTGGCGGATGCCACATACAGAATCCAGAATCCGATTCCATCTATGAACTTGAACCGCGCTCTGAAAAAGAGCCGGGGGAGGAACCACGGCAGGAACGAAGAAAGACGACCGATCCGATGAAAGGTTACCCGCTATCCATGGTTCTCAGAGCCTGCCCGCAGATCGCGGACTATGCTCCGGGAGGCGGACAGATCGGCGATTGGCGAAGTTTCATGTCGGCGGCGGTGGTCGTGCGGTCCATGCTCGGCGTCAGTCCGTCGGCCTATCAGGAGGCGTGCGAGGTCATGGGGCCGGAAAATGCGGCGGTTGCCATTGCCTGCATTCTCGAAAGAGCTGAGCATATCAACTCGCCGGGCGGCTATCTGCGCGATCTGACACGGAAAGCAGCGCGTGGTGAATTCGGGCTTGCTCCGATGCTGATGGCGCTCCTACGCGCCAACGGTGACGGCGGCAGGACGCGACATGTGACCAGCGATCATACAAGGGATATCATCCAAGATTGGAGAACCGCCTATATGCCAGCCCTGACGGCTAGCCAGCACCTGTCATCCTGATGGTATTCCGATCGTTCCCTTTACATGCCACGATCAGCCCATAAGCGTGAGCCGTGACAAGGTTCGGAAAAAAGCGTCGTCCGCTTCAGTTCATCAGCGGCGTGCCGGGACTGTTACAGCAAAGGCCCCATGGTCGCGAATGCATTGTACCGGATCCGCTTCCAGATCGGCCAATTGCGCACCTCGACCGGATCGATCGGGACTGATGTTTCCAGATACTCCATCTGCCGCTGGCGAATGGCGGCGGTGAGCGTTTCATCCCGCAAAAGGATGTCGTTCTCGAAGTTCAGGTCGAAGCTGCGGATATCCATGTTGGACGAGCCGATGAAGGTGGTCTCACCATCCACCGTGATGATCTTGGAATGCAGCAGGCCGCCTTCATATTCGGCGATCGTCACTCCCGCGTCGATCAGCTGCGGGTAACAGGACCGGCTGGCGGGCGCGACGAAACCGGAATCGTTGCGGCGAGGCACAATGAGCGTGACTTTCGCCCCGGCAAGGGCGGTTCCGAGGATCGCCGCGCAGACGACTTCGCCGGGCACGAAATAGGGCGTGGTGATGATCACTTCGCGCCGGGCCGACGAGATGATGCGGGAAAACAGCTGCGCGGCAACATCGCGGTCGATGTTCGGGCCTGTACCGACCGCCTGAGCCGCAAAACCATCGTCAAATGTCCTGGCAACACCGGCAAAGTCCGGCATGCCGCCGGGATGGTCGGCGAGCCAGTTTTGCGCGAAGAGCAGGTTCATCTGATGCGCCACCGGCCCCTCGAACCGGACCATGATATCGACCCAGGGCGCGAATTTCGCTTTCGGGAGGAAGGCCGGATCCGCGCAGTTCTGGCTGCCGCAGTGACAAACCGTGCCATCGATCACCGTGATTTTTCGATGGTTTCGCAGGTCGGGGCGCCTTCGCAAGATCGTCCTGAACGGGTTGCCGATGGGCAGCGCGACGGATGTTTCCACACCGGCTTCCTTGAGCCGCCTCCACGTATCAGAGGCAATGAAGGCGCGGGAGCCGATGGCATCCACCATGGCCCGGCATCGCACCCCGCGTTTCCTGGCGCGGATCAGCGCCTCGGCAATGTTGCGCCCGGTGTGATCGTCGAGCCAGATGTAATAGAGGACGTTGATCGCGCTGCTGGCCGCATCCATATCGCCGATCATGCGCTGGCGCGCGCCATCGGGGCTGTCGAGCAGCTCGGCGCGGTTGCCCGTCGTCACGCCAAACCCGTTGATCGATGTCGCAAAGCCGCTGGCCGGTCCCCACAGCGCCAGGTTCGCGGCATCGCCGCTGGCGGCAACCGCAGGAGCCGTCGCGGCGACCGCCGCATCCACCCGCCGCCGGTCCGGGCCGCTGAAATGGATCTCGCCGATCAGGATGTAGAGAACGACGCCGCAGAGCGGCAGCAGCAACAGCACGAGAATCCATGCGGTCCGCGCATGGGTGTTCAACTGCGGGCGGGAGAGGATCCGCAGGCTGACCAGGCAGAACAGGCCGAAATGGAGGAACGCAAGGAAGATCGCCATACTGAGAGCCACCATTCTCCAAAGCGCGGCAGCGGCGCATCACCGGAAGATCGCTTTGCCGACAGTTTTTACCGCTAGCATTTTTCCCGTCCGGAAGCAGTTGATTTCCGCAGTGGCGCCGGAAGCCTTTACGGCAGGATGGCGATGACGCGGGTCTTACCTATCTGCGCGAAGACGTTCCATTTTTTCGGGCGATGCGGAGAGAACATAGAATTTTTTTCCTGAAAGGTGGACATTATGGCATTACCATGTCATATGGTGTCCATATTGCGACTCTCTATCGCATTTGCGAAAGTCTTTGGCTTCCGCATTTTCCCACTTCGCTGATTGCTTCATCGGCTCGATAGAACAAAGGAGAGCGCCCCGCTCCCGGAGCAGGGGCCCAGGAACATATGGCATTTGCATCTGAGAGCGGCCTTCCGGCAAACGACCGGGCGGTCAAGATCAGTATCAGGAATGTTTTCAAGGTATTCGGCGAGCGGCCCGACAAGGCGCTCGATCTTTTGAAGGCAGGCAGGAGCAAGGCGGACATTCTTGCCGCGACCGGCTGCACCATCGGCGTCAACGATGCCAGCTTCGATATCCGCGCCGGTGAAATCTTTGTCATCATGGGGCTTTCCGGCTCCGGCAAATCGACCATGCTGCGGCTTCTCAACCGGCTGATCGAACCGACGTCCGGCACGATCGAAATCGAGGGCAAGGACGTGGCGCGCATGCCGCGCAGCGAACTGATCGCGCTGCGGCGGCGCGATATCAGCATGGTTTTCCAGTCCTTCGCGCTGCTGCCGAACCGCTCCGTCATCGATAACGCCGCCTTCGGGCTGGAAGTCGCCGGTGTCGGCGAAGCCGAGCGCAAGCAGCGCGCCCGCGCCGCGCTCCATTCCGTCGGGCTGGACGGTTATGACGACAGCCGCCCGGACCAGCTTTCCGGCGGCATGAAGCAGCGCGTCGGCCTTGCCCGCGCCCTTGCCAGCGAGCCGACGGTGCTGCTGATGGATGAAGCCTTCTCCGCGCTCGACCCGCTGATCCGCACGGAAATGCAGGACGAGCTGGTGCGGCTTCAGGCCGAGCACAGCCGCACCATCGTCTTCGTCAGCCACGATCTCGATGAAGCCATGAGGATCGGCGACCGCATCTGCATCATGCAGAACGGCGAAGTGGTGCAGGTCGGCACGCCCGACGAGATCGTGCTGAAGCCCGCCAACGACTATGTGCGCTCCTTCTTCCGCAATGTCGACGTGTCGCAGGTTTTCCGCGCTGGCGATGTTGCGCGTAAGACGCAGGTAACGATTATCGAGCGTCAGGGCGTATCGGCCGCCGCCGCGCTGGAGCGCATGGAGCATTACGACCGGGATGTCGCCATCATTCTCGGCCGCGACAAGACCTATCACGGCATGGTTAGCCGCAACTCACTGATCGAAACCACGCGTGACGGCGCGGGCGATCCCTACAGGCGCGCCTTCCTGCCGGATATCGCGCCGATCCCCGCGTCGGAAAGCCTGTCCAATGTGCTCGGTACGGTTGCGGCCAGCAGCTTTCCCGTGCCTGTCGTCGATGAAGCCAACCGTTATCTCGGTTCCATCAGCAAATCCGCGCTTCTCGAAACGCTCGATCGCACCGCCTGACCCAGCCCGTCCGGAGATTCCCCATGACTTTCGATATCGGTGACGGCGTCGATCGCGCCGTCAACTACATCCTCGACAATTTCGCCCCGCTGCTCGACCTGATCGCCGCCGCCATCGGCGCGGTGACGAACAGCATCCAGACGGTGCTGCTGGCAACGCCCATGCTGCTCGGTCTGGCCATCTTCACGCTGCTGTCGCTCTGGCGCGTCGGTTTCGGCTTTGCGGTCTTCACCGCCGCCGCGCTGTGGCTGGTCGATCATATGGGCCTGTGGCCCGCCATGATGGAAACGCTGTCGCTGGTTCTCGCCTCGACGCTGGTGGCGATGCTCATCGGCCTGCCGCTCGGCATTGCCATGGCCCGCAGCGACCGGGTGGCGGCCATCGTGCGGCCGGTGCTCGACCTCATGCAGACCATGCCCGCCTTCGTTTACCTGATCCCGGCGGCGATGTTCTTCGGTCTCGGCGCCGTGCCCGGCACCATCGCGACGGTGATCTTCTCCATGCCGCCCGTGGTGCGCCTGACCAATCTCGGCATCAGGCAGGTGCATGCGGAATTCATCGAAGCCGGAAACGCCTTCGGCTGCACCGCCTCGCAACTGCTGTTCAAGGTGCAGCTTCCCAACGCCATGCCCTCCATCATGGCGGGCATCAACCAGACGATCATGCTGTCGCTGTCGATGGTGGTCATCGCCTCGATGATCGGGGCGGGCGGCATCGGCAATACGGTGCTGACCGGCATTCAGCGCCTCGATGTCGGCACCGGTTTCGAAGGCGGCATCGCCGTCGTCATCCTCGCGGTCATTCTCGACCGTATCACCCAGAGCCTTGGAAAGAACCGCGCCGGTCTCTGGCGCGTCCTCTTCCGCCGTCAGGCCCGGCAGCCGGGCGCTGCCGCCGCAACTGCCTGAAAATGGCGGCCTTTCGCGCCGCCGCATGCCAACCTTTCAAAAAGGAGCAACCATGTTCAAGACATTCGTTACCATGAGCCTTGCCGCCGGAATCGCCATTGGCGCCTTCGGCATGGCGCAGGCTGAGGACAAGGCGCCGGTGAAGATCGGCTGGGCCGCGTGGTCCGATGCCGAATTCGTCACCAAGCTTGCCGCCAGGCTCATCAAGGACGAACTCGGCCACGAGGTCGAACTGGTCCAGACCGATGTCGCCCCGCTTTACCAGGGCGTCAGCCGCGGCGATCTCGACGCGATGATGATGGCCTGGCTGCCGGAAACCCATGCCGATTACTTCGCCAGGGTGAAGGACAAGGTAACGGTGCTCGGCACCGTCTATGACGGCGCCAAGCTTGGCTGGGTCGTGCCGAAATACGTTCCCGAAGATGCCATCGCCTCGATCGAGGATCTGAAGAAGGACGATGTGAAGGACAGGCTCAAGGGCCGCATCGAGGGCATCGATCCCGGCGCCGGGCTGACCCGCCTTTCGGAGCAGGCGGTCAAGGATTACGCGCTCGACGGCTACAAGCTGCAAATCTCCAGCGAGGCGGGCATGCTGACGACGGTCGACCGGGCAATCCGCAAGCAGGACTGGTTCGTCGCCACCTCTTGGAGCCCGCACTGGATGTTCGGCAAATACGAGCTGCGTTATATCGATGACCCCAAGGGCGCGCTCGGCAAGGCCGAACATGTCGATATCCTCGCCCGCAAGGATTTCGAGAAGGACAATCCGGAGGTCGCCGCCTTTCTGTCGCGCATGAAGCTGCCGATCGGCGATCTGGAGGCGGCGATGTTCGCCGCGCAGGAGACCTCCTACGACAAGGCCGTCGGCAAATATATCGAAGATCATCCGGAGCAGATCCGGGCCTGGCTCGGCAAGGAAGACGGCTGACGCGGCCCGTCCACAAAGCCCGCCCTGCGGGCCTGTCCGCAGGGCTATTCCTCACGCATACAGGAGACCGATATGCAGCATGACATTCTCGCCCCCCGCCACAACGCTGAAACGGCCGATACGGTCGGCGGCCGCATTTCGCTCGCCCGCGACGCGATCGGCCTGACGGTCGACCAGATTTCCGCCGTCGCGGGCGTGACCGCCGAAACATGGGCCAACTGGGAAAACGACCGGGCCGAACCAAGGTCGAACCGTCTCGACATGCTCGCCCGCATCTTGCAGGTCAGTATCGCATGGCTGCTCGGCGGTCAGGGCGAAGGGCCTGTGAAAGCAGGATAATTTCCGTTTGCGAACAGGGAGCCTGGCGGTTTCGGCGCGATCACGATGGCTCACCTGTTCGTGAGCGCGTGTGGATATCAAGAAACCGTTAGCAATACGGTTCTTGAATATCCCCCGCACGCCCGAAAGCCGATCTCACATCTGATGGAGCTGGAATGAAGACGTTCACCCTTACCATCGCCCTTGCCCTTGCAGGCGTTCTGGAAGCCCAGGCCGCACCGAACATGGTTGCCCGCTTCAATGCCTGGGGCGTTTATTCCTACAAGGCGGATGGCAAAACGGTCTGCTACGCGCTGACCGTGCCGACCGCGGCCAAACCGGCCAATGTCGATCACGGCGACAATTTCCTGCTCGTCGCGCCTTTGGACGGCCGGTCCCGCGCCTTCGAGCCGCAGGCCGCGATGGGCTACCAGTTGAAGCCGGGCTCGGCCGTGCGCCTGACGCTGGGAGACAAGACCTTCCGCATGATCCCGAAGGGCAAGACCGCTTGGATCAGGAATGAGGCGCGGGGGCCTGAATTGATAAAGGCGATGAAGGCCGGAAGCACGGTGACCCTGAACGCCACATCCGCCCGTGGCACCGAAACGGCCTATACCTATTCGCTGGCCGGTGTGACCGCCGCCCTGAACCATGCCGCCAAATGCAGATAAGGCCGCGCTGCGGGATTGCTTTTTGCCCATGGCGCGGCGGCATCGCCTCCGGGTGTTCGCTACCTCGGAACTCGGAGCACGGCGTTCATCAATCCGTCCAGCGAGGTGACGCGTTCGGCGAACCAGTAGCGTTCGGCCTTGGTCGCCGTGGCGAGGTCGATGCCGTCGGGGTCGAGCGAAACGGCGCGCCAGCGGCCGGTTCCGGACCCCGCCAGGCTTGCCAGCCGCTGCGGCCGGTCGCCTTCGTTGAGATGCGCGATGGCCTTGGCGAGATTGTCCATCAGACCGGCTGCGCCGTTGATGTCCGTCAGAAGAAGCTCCGGCGTCACGCCATTGGCATTGCGTCCGGGGCCGCCATTCATCTGGATTGCCTCGGCTTCCATGCGGTAGAGCCGCGTATCGGGAAGGGACAGGTAGAGCTTCGACTTGGGAAAGGTCGCGTGATACCGCGTCTTGAGAGCGTCTGTTTCCTCCGGCCCGACGCGGATGGCGCGGCCGGAGAGGGTGAGCCGCGCCGTGGTCATGACGTCGCCGGACGCTTCCGCCACCGTCAGCGAAATCCGGTTGTCCGCCTCGATGTTGCGGGCATGAACCGTAAGACCTGCGGCAAAGAAGAACGGCACGCCGGTCGGCTCGCAGACGAGGTTGGTAACGGTCGTGTAGGGATAACCCGCCGGATCGAGCGTTCCCAGACATGCCGTTCGCGCAGTGCGCAGCAGATGGCGAGCGGTGCGGGCGGCCTCGAAGGGCAGGGCTGCATCGGGATTGATTTCAATGCCGCGGGGCGTGATCGGTGTCATCGGTTTTTCCTGCAAGGATCAGTTTTTCATCGCCAGCAATTCGCGGGCGCGGTCGAAGGCGGTGCTGAAGCCAGCGAGGGAAATCTTCAACTCGACGGCGGCGCCGCTGCTGGCATTGGTGCTGGAAATGCGAATTTCTTTTCCGCTCCTGAGACGATCGAGCTGTTCAGCGCGAAATGTTATGGGAACGATGCAGCCCGCCTCGACGCAGGTGAGGAAGGGAAGCGGCTCCGAAAGCGGTTTGCCGTCGGCCAGAAGCTTCAGCCCATCGGCCAGCCTGAGGCCGAAAGGCGAGAGCAGAATGCCTTCCGTCTGTGTTGCGCTGATCGAAACCAGTTCCAGGCTCAATACGGTTTCGCCCGTGCTGCGGCCGAGCGCCTGAAGGATCAGGCAGGATTTTTGCTTGTTTTCGACGCGGCAGGAAACGGTCCAGTCGCCATGGCTTTCCTGCACCGAGGAGGCGTCGCCCGGCAGTTCCGCGGGCTTTTCCGTTTGCGCGAGGGCTGGCTGGAAAAGGCAGAAAAATGCGGCCGCCGAAAGCCTGAAAAGGCGCTTGATGATCATGAGGCATTCCTTCCGGGGGCCTTGTCGCGGGTGTCGAGGCGGAACACGGCATCCGCGATGCCGGTGCCGTGTCCGGGGTCGAATTCATCTTCATCGGAAGGCAGGAGGACGGCGACGTCATCGATGCTGAGATCGGCAAGCTGGAAGGGCGTGCCGTGTCCGAATTCCAGATGGCCGCGGCCGATGATGCCGATGACCAGCGCATCGGGCACATCCGCCAGCGATTCTGCGATATTGCAGGCAAAGGCGCGGTCCCATGTCTGCTGGGCGCGCACGAAGCGGTCAAAATCCGGGCTTCCGGCCGAGGCTGCCTTGCGGGCGGGGTTGCCGCCGCCGGTGATGTCGAACAGATATTGCCGGTAGGCCGCCGTGGCGGGCTTTGCGGGCGTCACGCCGTCGCGATCGGCTTCGGCAATTGCCTCCCAGCCGAGCTTTCCGACTTCGGTGACCAGCGCCCGGCGGCAGTTGAGCGCCTTCATCGGCACGCGGAACTGACGGCAGAAGTGGAAGAGCGGCAGATAGAGGTCCGGCGTAAAACCCCAGACAGCCGGCCATTCCGATTGTTCGAGGAAAGCGGCGGTGTCGAGATCGCCCGCGACCCAGGCATCCAGCGCGGGCTGGACGCGGCGGGGGAACATTTCGAAACCCATCACGAGCGGGCGGCCGGTCGCCAGCAGGCTGGCGGCAACATGAAGCTGCCAGCGATGGATATCGTAACGGTCATGCGTTTCACCGAGAAGGACGGCGCGCTTTCCGGCCATGCGGTTCACGAGAGCCGCATGAGAAAGCTCCGTTGCCGTCAGCGGATCGAGCCAGATGCCGGGCCGGTGCGCAATGCCGGTCATGCGATCACTCCGCCGCCTGGAATGCGGGACCGAAGGCAGCGGCGTCTTCGGCATGCAGGGAAAGGCCGATTGGCCGGTCCGCGGCGTCGAGCGCGGCCAGCTCCGTCCGGCCATCGGACTGGCGGGCGGCCCAGCGAGCGACGGAGCCGCCGGGCAGATGCAGGTGAAAATCACCGTCCATCACGTTGATGAAGCCCATTGCCGGGCTGACCTTGGGAACGACACCGTGCCAGCGCTGCGAGAAACCCTGCTTGCCGAAGGAGATCGTAATCGGAAGGCCGCTGGCAAGCGCGGCTTCCAGAGGCAGGCGGCCGGGATCGTCGGCGGCGACCTCGGGCCGTTCCTGCCGCTCGGCTGTTTCCTTCGCTTCGGGCAGGGTTTCGAGGGAGAGCCCCTCAAGCGCTGCCTCGAACGGTTCCAGCCCGCCGAAGCCGACGACGCTGACGATGGCCTTACCCTCGGCATCGTTGAAGTCGATGCGGGGATAGACCTGATCGCGCATCACGCTGGATGTGTCGATGATCATCGCGGCGATGCCTGCCGTTTCGATGCGGCTGTCATGCGCGGCCCCGCGACACACGAGAGCGCCGCCGTCGCGTTCCACGCTTTCGACGGGGCCGATGCGTTCATGGGTCACGGCCTCGGTCTTGCCGATGATCATCAGTCTGCCGATCCGGGGCAGGCGCAGCAGCACGGTTTCGGCGCTGTCCCGGATGATCCGGCGGGCAGGGGTGGATTGGTCGGTCATGGGTGTCTCCCGGTTCTTGCGATATTCAGGCAGGAACGGCGACGGCCGCCGCCTGCGGTGGATTGAGGTCTATCACCCTTTCCGGCGCAATGGCGGCGGGATCCCTGTGGGCGATGACGAGGAAGGCGGTTTCCGGCAGCCGCTGCCGCAGCAGCGACAGGAGATAGCGTTCCGCCGCGGCATCGAGCGCGCTGGTCGCCTCGTCCAGAACCACCCATAGCGGCTTGTGAAGGAGAAGGCGGGCGATGGCGAGGCGCTGCATTTCGCCCCCGGAAAGGCCTTCGGCGGAATTGCCTGCCCGTGTTCCAAGGCCGACATCGCAGAGCGCCTGCCGGATGACGTCCTCGCCGAAGGCGCCGGAAGGGGAGGGGTAGGCGGCTGCTTCGAGCAGCGTGCCCGCCGGAACCCATGGCTTTTGCGGCAGGAACATCCAGTCTCCGGCGGGGCGGGCGATCTCGCCCTGCCCGTGAGGCCAGAACCCGGCAAGCGCCTTGACCAGCGTCGTCTTGCCGAGCCCGGATTCGCCGCGCAGCCAGACGGCTTCCGCAGGCTTGACCGAAAGATCGGGGATGTCGAGCAGGGCGCGTCCATCCGGCGTGCGCAGGCGCAGTTCCCGCAGCCGGGCATTTTCATGCGCCGTCCGCCTGTAGGGCGACGGCTTGTCCGCCACGGCTTTGGCGCGCTGGATGAAGGTGTCGAGGCGGGCGGAGGTCGCGACCAGATCGGCCAGATCCCGGTAGGAAAAGATGAACCAGGAAAGCGTGGTCACGACGTTGGAAAAAGCGGTCGCAAGCTGCATGAGGCCGCCGAAGGCGACATGGCCCGCGAAATAGCCGGGCAGCGCCACGAAAAGCGGGATGCGCAGCACCGAATGCTGGAAAGGATAGGTAAAGGTGCCGAGGATCAATTCCCGGCCGATCAGGCGGCGCCAGTTCGCGGCCACCAGATCGAAGCAATCCCGGAATGCGCGCTTTTCGGCCTCTTCGCCATTGGTCAGCGCCACTTCGTCGAAGGCCGTGCGCCAGCGCGCCATGGCGTAGCGGAAGCTTGCCTCGCGCCGCTGCTGCTCGGCGAAAAGCCCCTTGAGCGGGCGGCCGAGCAGATGCGTGATGCCGCTCGACAAGGCGACGTAGAGGAAAGCGGCCCAGACCATGTAATGCGGAATATTCACCGTATGGCCGAAGAAGGAGAAGCTCAGCGGGAAAGCGGAAAGGCCCCACAGCAGGGCGATATAGGAGAAAAGTCCGACGACCCGCTGGATGAGGTCGATCACTTCACCGAGCAGCCCGCGCACGAACAGGCGGCAGTCCTCGGCGATGCGCTGGTCGGGGTTGTCGATGGCATTGTCCGAATGGGCGAGGTGCCAATAGGCCTTGCCGCGCGTCCAGGCATCGATGGCGGCGTCGGTCAGGTTGCGGCGCCAGCGGATTTCAAGCGTTTTCCGGAGATATTCGCCAACGAGGTGGCGCACGGAATTGAGGCCGACGATGATCCCGAAGACGCCGATCTGCCGCAGCGCCTCGGCGCCATTCATCTTTTCGACGGCGGAATAGAACTCGCCGGTCCATTGCACGATGCGCAATGTCGCATAGACGCTGCCGAGATTGAGCGCGACGACGACGGCAAAGAGCAGCAGGCTGAGCCTGCTTCCCGGCGCGGAGAGACAAAGGGCCATCAGCCGGCGGATCTGGCGCAGCACGTTCAGCATGGGAAGCGGTCCAATCTATCGATAAGCAAGGCCGGGGCGGCAGACGCCGCCCCGGCGGTCCTCGTGTGTCAGAATTTTACGGTCGCGCCGAGCTTGAAGGTCCGGCCGGCGCCGGTCTGAAGCTCCAGCGGATTGACGTTGGCGACTGCGGACGAATCCGGAACGCGGTTGAAGCCGGTCAGCGTGTTCGGGAAGTAGCGGCGGTCGAAGATGTTCTCCACGCCGGCCGTCAGTTCGAAGTTCGGACGCGGCGTCCACTTGGCGTAGGCGTCGAACAGGGCATAGCCGGAAGGCAGGAAGTAAGCGGCATTGCTGGCCTCGGTCCGCCCGGCGGCAAGCGTCGTGAACAGCTCGAATTGCAGGCCGTAATCCGGAATTTCGTGCTTGAGGCCAAGGACTGCGACCATCGGAACCGCTCCGTCGAAGGCCGTGGTTGCCGCCCCGGCATTGACCTTCTGCCGCCCGCGGCTCCAGCTGATGTTGGCCGAGGCGGTGGTGTTTTCCATGACCTCGTATTCCCCGCCGAATTCGAGGCCCCACAGGCGGACGTCCTCGACGTTCTCGGAGGTGTATGCCGTCACCGGAACCCCGCCCGGACCGGTTACCGTCACCTCGTGGAAGTTACGGATGAAATCGGTATATTCGGAGTAGAAGGCGCTGACGGTGAAATAGCCCCTGTCGAGTTCGCCACGGAAACCGACTTCATAGTTCTGAGCCGATTCCGGGCGGAGATTGGGGTTCGGAATGATCGAGCTGCCCGTGAACGGGTCATTGCTCGACTGGAAGAGCTGGGCCGAGGTCGGCATCTTGAAGCCTTCCCCGTAGGATGCGTAGACCGAATAGGTCTCATCGAACTTGTAGGTCGCGCCAAGCCGCTTGATCAGCTCGTTCTTGCTCTGCTTTTCCGGCTCGAAACCGGGCAGGCCGGGATAGCTGGCGTCGCCGGTCGGATCGATTGCGTAATGCGCGAAGCGCACGCCGGGCAACAGCGTCAGGCGGTCGTCGAAGAGCTTGATTTCATCCTGGATGTAGAAATCCGCCCGCTCGGTGGTGACGCGCGGGAAGCTGAAGCCCTGATTGATCGCCGTCGCCGTCGTTCCCGTCAGCGAATTATAGGTGGCGTTGATCCCCGTATAGTCGCCTTTCGTGCGGTCGCCGTCGAAGCCATAGGTCAGCGTGTGCTGCGTCTCGCCCAGATCGAAGGACGACTGGAGCTGGATGTCGGCTTCGTAAAAGGTTTCGCTGTAGTCGCGATACTGATTGTGCAACTGATAGCGGTCGGAATAGAGGCGGCGCTGGTTGCTGTCCGTCTCGCGCTGCTGCGGGGAATAGGACAGCCGCCAGTTCACGCTGTCGAGCCAGCTTGCGCCGACATCCCAGTTATGCTCCAGCGCGATGCGCTTGCGGCTCATCTCGAGGTCGCGGATATAGGACTCGTTATTGTAGCCCAGCATGGCCGCGCTCATGTCGTAAAGCTGCTGGACGCTGGTGTCGCGGCTGAAAGCTTCGCCGGTCAGCTTGACCGTGTGCTCGCCATCCGGCGTCCAGACGATCTTCGCCAGCGCATTGTTGATGTCGGTGTCGGCGGGGAAAAGACGGTCGCAGCCGATGGTAATGCGCGAGCAACCCCAAATGCCGCCATCGGCGCGGGCCTTGCGAAGACGCGGCTCGCTGGCCGAGTTTTGCCCATAGCTGCCGAGCACCTGCACATCGCCGAAATCGTAGGCGGCGGTCACCTGCTTGCGCCAGCTGCGGTCGTAGCTGTCATAGCCGGTCTTCAGTTCCAGCGCCCACGGCTTGCCTTCTTCCGTCAGCAGATCGGAGGGATCGCGGGTGCGGAACATCACCGAGCCGCCCAGCGCATCCGCGCCCCACAGCACGGAGTTCGGTCCCTTGACGATTTCGACCGCCTTCATGTTGCTCATGTCGAAGAAGTCGCGGCTGCCGTCAGTGATCTGTTCCTGAACGCGCGAGCCGTCGACGGTCAACTGCACGCGGTTCGCGCCCATGCCGCGAATCGAGAAGGATGTGAGCTGACCCCAGGGGTTGGTGGTCGAGGTTTGCCGCGTCACGGAGACGCCCGGCTCGTGGCGCACCAGATCCTGAATGTCGCGGACATTGTGATCGTCGAGCTGCTGGCGGTCGATCACGGAAATGGATTGCGGAACGTCCAGAACCTTTTTCGGGTTTCGCGTCGAAAGCACGACGATCTTTTCCAGCACGGTCGCCTGCGTTTCGGTGAGGCCGGACGGATTGTCCTGTGATCGGGCCGAAAGCGGCATGACAAGGCTGACGGAAGCAACCCCGGCGGCGAAAAGACCCGCACGGCGGCGGAGCGTCGCGCGTGGTGTGACGGAAACAGTTCTGAACATGTGGTCCAACCCCTTTTTTACCACGTCCGACGTGGTGCGAATGCGGGTCTATTAAACTTGAATCAAAGAATCAAGTTTAAAGTTGATAAAATGATTCATCTTTTATTTGTCTGTTATGCCGATGAAAATAAGGGGTTTTGCATTGGGCCGGTCAGCATGACGAATGCGATTCCGAAGACAGAAAGGCCTTTGCAATCCTGCATGGCCGCTATCGGTCCAACGAATCATGATAAAAATCATCAAGTTATTTGACAGCGTGCCGCCGATGAAATAGCCGTCGGATTTTCTCACTCTCCGGCGATGGCGGACGATGCGTATTCGTGAAACGATGACTTTTCTGCGCCACCTGAAATCGAGCGGCTGGGCGACGATCCTGCGGATGCTCTCCATGTATCGCGGCCGTTTTGCGCTGGCCATATTCCTGTCGCTGGCGGGCATAGGGCTGTCGGTCGTGGTGCCGATCCTGTCGCAGAAGATCATCGACAGCGTGATGGTCGGCAGGGACGGGCGGGCGGCCTTCATGTTCGCGGCCATCGCCGTTCTGGCGGCGGCGGCGCGGCATGTTTCCGCCCGCTGGCAGAACGGGCTGATCAACGATCTCGAAGCGAAGCTCACCGCGCGCCTGTCGCGGCGCATCTATATCAGGATGATGCGCCTGCCTTTCGAGGGATCGGCTTCGACGGCAGGCAGTTCGATCAATCTGCTCAACGAATCCCAGCGCGTCGCATCGTTCGTGCTGTCGGCCGCTCCGAATTTTCTCTTCACCATGCTCGGAGCCGCCGTCTCGTTCGCCGTCGCCCTTTATTACGATTATCTCATCTGTCTGCTGGCGCTTACGGTGGCGGCGGTGTTCTCGCTGTTTGCCCGCAAGACCAATGCGCAGCTCGGCGAGGCGAGCCGCGCGAGCTTCAGGCTGAACGGCGTCCTTCAGGGGGCGACGTCGGAGACCGTCAACAATCTGCGCGCCATCAAATCCAACGCCGTCGAGCGGTTTTTTATCCGTAGGTGGATCGCCAAGTCCTCGGAATCGATTGATGCGCGCTGGCGAATCCTGAACCTGTCGCATTCCTATAATTTCACATTGAGCCTGCTGACGGAGATCCTGATCCTGCTCGTGGTGCTGGTCGGCTGCATGCGCATCCTGAACGGCGATCTGACCATCGGCGGGTTGCTGGCGCTTCAGATGCTGATCACGAGAGCGGTCATGCCGATGCTGACGAGCGCCGGAATCCTGATCCAGTTCCATTCCGTCAGCACCACGGTCGCGGCCATCTCCGCTTATTTGCAGCGCGAGCCGGAGCGCGCCAATCGCGCACCGGCCTTCCGGCCCGGCCGTCTTGGCGCCATCTCGGCCGAAGGATTGACGCTGACCTATCCGGGCGCGCTGCATTCCGCCTTGAAGAACGTTTCGCTCGATCTGCCGCAAACCGGCGTCGTGGCAATCGTCGGCCGCAACGGTTCGGGAAAGTCCAGCCTGCTGCGCGTATTGATCGGTCTCGAACGCGATTATAAGGGCAGCGTGACGATTGGCGGCGTCGACGTTCGTTCCTATGCTCCGAGATGGCTGCGGCAGCAGTTCGGTGTCGTGGATCAGGAAACGTCGCTTTTTTCCGGCACGGTCCGCGACAATATCCAGGCTGCCGTGGCAAAACCGCTGACGCAGGAAGACATCGAGACCGCATTGCGGTTTTCTTCCGCCGAGGCCTTTGTCCACAATCTTCCCAAGGGGCTGGACACCGAGCTTCTTCCTGCCGCCCAGAACCTTTCGGGCGGTCAACGCCAGCGCCTGGCCATATCCCGCGCCGTTTCGCGCAGGCCCGAGGTCGCCGTTTTCGACGAGCCGACATCCGCGCTCGATGCGGAACAGGCGCTTGCCCTGGAGCGCAGGATACTGGCGATGGGCCGGGACCGTCTCGTCATCCTCGTGACCCACCATCTGTTTTCCGCCCGCTCCGCCGATCTGATCGTCGTGCTTGACGAGGGAGAGGTTGCCGGGACGGGCAACCATGAATCCCTCGTTGAGCTTTGTGCGCCGTACCGATCGCTTTGGAACGATTATGTGAGAGCATAAGTGCGGCGGTTCACCGACCCGAAACCATGCTCTGCGCCCTCATGCCGTCGCGTCAACCCGGCCGGAGCATGGCGAGATGTTTTGCATATGACGTTCGCCGTCTCGGCAGAGACGGCAAGGCTGCCCGCAGCGAGCCGGATTTCAAGGCAGCCTTTGCGAGCTTCGGCGCTTGATCAAATCGAAACCGATATCGACTTTTGTGACTTGCGGCCTTTTTCCGGCAATCGCATCGAGCAGCATCTGCACCGCCTGCTCTCCCATTTCGCGGCGGAATGTCCGCACGCTGCTGATGGGCGGATTTGCGACGCTCATCATTTCCAGATCGTTGAAACCGCATATTCCCAGGCGATTCGGCACCTCGATATGCCGGCGCTGGCTTTCGAAGAGAACGCCGAGCGCAAGGTCGTCATTGTTGCAGAAAACAGCGTCCACATCAGGCGCGACGGACAGGACTTCGCTGAAAAGCGCGCAGCCAAGCCCCACCGTGGATGGTTGCGGGGTGGTCACGATCAACCGCTCCTCGTAAATTCCGGCTTCTTTCAGGGCATCGGAAAATCCTCCGAGGCGCCGCTGGGTGCGAGGGTCCATTCGCGCCCCCAGAAACGCGATCTTCCTGTAGCCCTGCTCGATCAGATGCATGGCCGTGGCTCTGGCTCCCGCCCAGTGGGAAAAGCCGACCATCATGTCGATGGGATTGTCGTCGATTTCCATGATCTGCACGACCGGACAGCTCGCCTGCTCAAGCAGCTTTCGAGCGGCGGGAGACTGGTCGATACCGGTGACGATAAGTCCGGCGGGCCGCTGGCTGAGAAAGACCCTGAGCAGTTTTTCTTCCTGAAGCAAGGAGTAATGCGTGTTGCCCAACTGCACGTCCATGGATGACGTGCGCAGCACGGAGTAGATTCCGCGCAGCACATCCGAGAAGACGTTGTTGGTGACCGACGGGATCAGGACGCCGATAACGTTCGTCCTGGCTGACGCAAGCGCTCTTGCGGCGGGATTGGGGACATAGCCCAGCTGGTCGATGATATCCTGGATTCGCGCGCGCACCTCGAAAGACACGAGGTCGGGCGTGCTCAGCGCGCGAGATACCGTCGCCGTACTGACGCCTGCCAACTTTGCAACATCCGCTAGTGTCGCTTTGCGTTCGCTCACACGCTCCCCCTGTCCATGCGATTTCAAAAGCAATGAGGATTGATGTGCCCAATTTCGGCACAAGAGTCCATGGAGCTTCGCGATGAAGCATTTTGGATTGACAAACCCGCGCCGTTGCTTCACTTAATGTAAGCGCTTCCATTTGAGAAGTGCAAGTTTTTGGAATGCGGGAAATGACATGACGCAGCCGGGGAGGGGCGGACGCCGCTTGAGCCATATATTGGTCATGGGGGTGAGCGGGTCCGGAAAAACATCTGTTTCACAAGGACTTGTATCAAGGCTTGATGGCGTTTTCGTTGAGGCGGACGATTATCATCCGCAAAGCAACATCGATCTGATGGCGTCGGGGCAGCCTTTGACGGACGAGCATCGCTGGCCATGGCTGAAAGCGGTTGCAGACGCTGCCGCCGATGCCTCGTCAACATCGTCCAAGACGGTTGTGATCGCATGCTCGGCTTTGAAGAGAGCGTATCGGGATCGGCTGCGCGCCCTGATCGGCCCCATTGCGATCGTTCATCTCGATGGAGCGGAGGAGCTTATCGCCCGGCGGCTGGTCTCGCGGCAGGGGCATTTCATGTCGGCAAGTCTGCTTCCGAGCCAGTTCGCCACGCTGGAGCCGCTTGGACCGGATGAGCCGGGGATCGTCATTCCCGTCTCCGAGCCGGTGGATCGGATCGTCGACAGGGTCGTCGCATGGGTGGCGGAAGATGCAGCCGCTTAGAACGAAAGAACAGGCGGCCTTGCTGCATGCGGGCCGGGAGGGGAATATGGGTCAGGAATTCTGGAAGTGGACCGCCACGCAGATGGCGTCGGCGATTCAGGCGCGGCAAGTGTCGTCCGTGGAGTGCGTCGAAAGCTGCATCGAGCGTATCGATGCCGTCAATCCCTCCGTCAATGCGATTGTCGATCCTCTGTATGACGAGGCGAGGCGAAGCGCGGAAGCTGCGGACGCGGCGATTGCCCGCGGCGAGATCGCCGGGCCGCTCCATGGCGTTCCCGTGACCATCAAGATCAACATCGATTACGCGGGCCGTCCCACGACCAACGGGGCTGCGCAGTTTCTGGACCGCATTCCGGCGGACGATTCCCCTGTTGTGCGCAAATGGCGCGAAGCGGGCGCGGTTATCCTTGGCCGCACCAACACACCGGCCATGTCCTTCGGCCTGTTCACCAACAACAAGCTGTACGGCCGCACCTACAATCCGTGGAATCCCGAGATCGGCCCCGGCGGCTCCAGCGGCGGCGCGGCCGTTTCCGTCGCCACCGGCATGGCGCCGGTGGCGCATGGCAACGATAGCGGCGGTTCCATCCGTTATCCCGCCTATTGCTGCGGCGTGTTCGGCATGCGCCCGACATTCGGCCGCGTGCCGCATTACAGCGGCACCGCACCGGCCGAGATGGCGATCATGTCGCAGCTTGCGGTGTGCAACGGCCCCCTGGCCCGTTCCATCGACGATCTTCGCGTATCGCTGAACGCCATGTCCGGCCATGATCCGCGCGATCCCTGGTCGTCCTTCGCGCCGATCCCCGAACAGACGGCGTTCGAACCGTGCCGCGTCGCGGTTCTGACCGAACTGCCCGGCGTTCACAGCGATCCGGAAGTGGTTGCCGCCGTCCGGCAGGCGGCGCGGTGGCTGGCCGATGCCGGGTATGAGATCGAGGAATGCGCGCCGCCGCATTATGCCGAGGCGTCGCTGCTGCGCGACAAGCTGCTCATTCACGAGCTGCGCATCCACAATCTTCCGATGATCGAGGCAAGCGCTCCGCCGGAGGAAATCAACGAGGCGCGCGCGCTGCTGGCGGCGACGCCGATGGTGGACTTCGAGGAGTTTCGCACCGGTCTGGCGCGCCGCACCGCCATCCTGCGCGACTGGCTGGTTTTCATGCAGCGCTATCCGATCGTGCTGACGCCGACCGCCTGGCGCAAGCCGCAGGCCATCGGCACCTATAACAACCCGGTCACGCTGACGCCCGAAGAGGTGCTGGAGCTGTCGCCGCTGCATGTGACGCCGCTGCTCGGCCTGCCGACCCTTGCAGCCCCCACCGGGCTGGTGGACGGCGTGCCGATGGGGGTGCAGCTCATGGGATCGCTCTATCAGGAAGAACGCGTTTTCGCCGCGGGCAAGGTGCTGGAGCGGCAATGGTCCGGCATGACGCCGATCGATCCCGTTGCGCGCCGGTAATTGCGCCGCCGCGTTCCGTTGCAAGACTTTCATGACATCAACCGGAAACCAAGAGGAGGGGTTTCATCCATGAAAATCATCAAGTCCATTCTGGCAGGCGCCGTATCGCTGCTCGGTCTGACGGCCGCGGCTTCGGCAGAGGAGATCGTGGTCGCGACCGTCAACAACGGCGACATGATCATCATGCAGAAGCTGTCGAAGGAATTCGAGAAGGAAACCGGCATCAACGTCCGCTGGGTCATTCTCGAAGAAAACTCCCTGCGCGAGAAGCTGGCGACCGACATTTCGATGAAGGCGGCCCAGTACGACGTCATCACGGTCAA
>JBDHTA010000053.1:0-23874 GCA_039808465.1 Rhizobiaceae bacterium
CGAGGCGGCGCAATTGTCGATCGGCGTTTCGGACAAGGTGACGCGGGTGTTTCAGGGGCTGCTGCTGTTCTTCGTGCTGTCCTGCGACACGCTGATCCATTATCGCATCCGGCTGGTGCTCGGCCGGTTGAAAGGTGCTACGGACGGAGCCGCCTGACGTGATTATCGAAGCGATCATCCTGACGGTCATCACCGCCGCCACCCCGCTGGTTCTGGCCGCTCTTGGCGAACTGGTCACGGAACGCTCCGGCGTGCTCAATCTCGGCGTCGAGGGCATGATGATCATGGGCGCGGTCGGCGCCTTCGCCGTGTCGCAGATCACCGGCAATCCCTATCTCGGCATGCTGGCGGGCATCGCCGCCGGGGCGCTGTTTTCGCTGCTGTTCGGCTTCCTGACGCTGACGCTGGTGACCAACCAGGTGGCGACGGGACTGGCGCTCACCATTCTCGGCATCGGCGCTTCCGGCATGATCGGGGAGCCCTTCCTCGGCCTGCCCGGCATCAAGCTGCAACCGATTCCGATTCCGCTGCTGTCGTCCATTCCGGTCGTCGGGCCGATCCTGTTCCATCAGGATATCATTTTCTACCTGTCGATCCTGCTGCTCATCGGCGTCAACTGGTTCCTGTTCCGCAGCCGCACCGGCCTGATGCTGCGCGCCATCGGCGACAATCACGGCTCGGCGCATGCGCTTGGCATTCATGTGATGCGGGTGCGCTATCTCAGCGTCATGTTCGGCGGCGCCTGCGCCGGACTTGCGGGCGCGCAGCTTTCGCTGGTCTATACCCCGCAATGGGTGGAGGACATGTCGGCCGGGCGCGGCTGGATCGCGCTGGCGCTGGTGGTGTTTTCCTCCTGGCGGCCGTGGCGGGTGCTGGCGGGCGGCTATCTGTTCGGGGCGGTCACCATCGGGCAGTTGCATGCGCAGGCGCTGGCCCTGAACCTGCCGTCGCAGTTTCTCTCGGCGCTGCCCTATGCGGCGACGATCGTCGTTCTCGTTCTCATTTCCCGCAATCGGCGCACGACGCTGATCAATACGCCCGCATCGCTCGGCAAGCCCTTCGTGCCGGACCGGTGAACCCCGATCGAACCTCAACCCCCTGAAAGGTGAAATTATGAGAAAACTCACCCTTGCGCTTGCAGCCGCTGCTGCAACCCTTATCGGCACGGCGGCGACCGCCTCGGCTGCCGACAAGACCAAGGTCTGTTTCGTTTATGTCGGCTCGAAGACCGATGGCGGCTATTCCGAAGGCCATGACCGCGGCCGTCAGGAGCTGGAAAAGGCGCTCGGCGACAAGATCGAGACCGCCTATCTGGAAAAGGTGCCGGAAGGCCCGGATGCCGAGCGCGCCATCGAGCGCATGGCCCGGTCCGGCTGCGGGCTGGTGTTCACCACCTCCTTCGGCTTCATGGACGCCACCATCAAGGTTGCCCAGAAGTTCCCGGACATCAAGTTCGAGCACGCCACCGGCTTCAAGACGGCCGCCAATGTCGGCACCTACAATGCCCGTTTCTATGAAGGCCGTTATATTCAGGGCGTGATCGCCGCCAAGATGTCGAAGGCAGGCGTTGCCGGTTACATCGCCTCCTTCCCGATTCCGGAAGTGGTGATGGGCATCAACGCCTTCGTTCTCGGCGCGCGCACCGTCAACCCGGATTTCAAGATCAAGGTGGTCTGGGCCAACACCTGGGCCGACCCCGGCAAGGAAGCCGATGCCGCCAAGGCGCTGGCCGATCAGGGCGTCGACATCCTGACGCAGCACACCGACACCACCGCGCCGATGCAGGTGGCCGCCGAGCGCGGCATCAAGGCCTTCGGCCAGGCATCGGACATGATCGCCGCCGGGCCTGAGACGCAGTTGACCGCCATCGTCGACACCTGGGGCGCCTATTACATCAAGCGCACGCAGGCGGTGATCGACGGCACCTGGAAGCCGGAGCAGATCTGGGACGGCCTCAAGGACGGCATCCTGACCATGGCCCCCTACACCAACATGCCCGACGACGTGAAGAAGCTGGCCGAAGACACCGAAGCCAGGATCAAGTCGGGCGAACTGCATCCCTTCACCGGCCCGGTGAAGAAGCAGGACGGCAGCGAATGGCTGAAGGCTGGGGAAACCTCCGACGACGGCACGCTGCTCGGCATGAACTTCTACGTCGAAGGCGTGGACGACAAGCTGCCGCAGTAAGCTGACAGAAAAACCCCGCCAGAAGCGCTTCCGGCGGGGTTTTGGTATCCGCAATCAGCGGCGGATCAGGTCGCGGGCAAGCTGCGGCGTCAGCTCGTCGAAATGATGGATGATATGGTCGGGCTCGAAGCTTTCGATCGGCGCATCCGAATAGCCGAAGGGCACGCCCAGCACCGGCATCCCGGCATTGCGGGCCACCAGAAAATCGTTGAGGCTGTCGCCCACCATCAGCGTCCCGCCCGTCTGGCCGCCCGCCCGCTCCACCGTGCCGGTCAGATGCGCGGCGTCGGGCTTGCGCACCGTAAAGGTGTCGCCGCCGGTGATCGCCGCGAATCGGCCGATCAGCCCGAGCCCATCCAGCAGGCGGCGGGCCAGCGCCTCCGGCTTGTTGGTGCAGACGGCAAGCCGGAAGCCTTCGCCGGAAAGCCGGTCGAGCGCCGCCTCAAGGCCCGGATAGGGGCGGCTTTCGCCCGGCATGGTCTCGCCATAATGGGCGAGGAAGCGCTGCATCATCGGCGGAAACTCCGCTTCCGTCAGCGGCTTGCCGCGCAGCTTGAAGGCGCGCTCGATCATGGCTTTCGCGCCATGGCCGACGAGATAGGTGAGGTCGCCATAGCCCACCGGCTCCAGATCGGCGGCGGCGATGGTGTGGTTCAGGCTGGCGACGAGATCGGGCGCGGTATCGACAAGCGTTCCGTCGAGATCGAAGACGACGAGGGGAGATGGCACGGCGCGTTGCTCCACGATAAATAGAGTTGGTGTCTTCTTGCCGGATTATGGGATGGAGCGGCGCAATACAATCGCGATCTTCAGGCGCGCAACCGTTGTTTTCGTCTCCGCCGCGATTTCTTTGCAGGGGACTTTCGTTCGGCGTTGCGGGCGTGTAAACAGCTTTCAACGCAACGGATCGGGAGCTTGTGGCGCATGGACGCCCGCGAAATGAAGATCAGGGCCGCCGCGACGGCGCTCGAACATGTCGAAGACGGCATGAGGCTGGGGATCGGAACCGGATCGACCGCGGAGGAATTCGTCAGATTGCTTGCGGAAAAGGTGGCAGGCGGCCTTCGCGTGGAAGGCGTTCCCACCTCCGAGCGCACCGCCCGGCTTTGCGTCGAACTCGGCGTGCCCCTGAAATCGCTTGATGAGCTGCCCGAGCTGGATCTGACTATCGACGGCGCCGACGAGATCGATCCGGCGCTGAATCTCACCAAGGGCGGCGGCGGCGCGCTGCTGCGCGAAAAGATCGTCGCCAGCGCCTCCACCCGCATGATCGTCATCGCCGATGAAAGCAAGCTGGTCGGGACGCTCGGCGCCTTTCCGCTGCCGATCGAGATCAATTCCTTCGGGCAGGTGGCGACGCGCATCGCGGTGGAAAAGCTGGCTTCGCGCCTCGGCCTTTCCGGTGACATGAAGCTGCGCGCCTCCGGCGACGGCTTGTTCACCACCGATGGCGGCCATCTTATTCTCGATGCATCTTTTGGCCGCATTCCTGATGCAGAGGCGCTTGCAAGCGCGTTGAATTCGATACCCGGTGTGGTGGAGCACGGGCTGTTCATAAACATGGCAACGCTTGCCGTTATCGCGGGCCCGTCGGGCGCGAGAACGCTGGAAGCGAAAAAGTGACAGGAGCATCATTCATGAAAAATTTCGGGGTCGTCCGCCGCCTTGCCGTCGGCGCCATTCTCCTTTCCAGCGCCGCCATCGTGGCGCCGGCCCACGCGGATGATGTCAGCGAGGAGCAGATCGCGGCGGCCAAGGCCACCGTCCAGTCGCTGAACCTCACGGTGCCGTTCGACCGCATCCTGCCGAACGTCGCCGAGCAGTTGAAGTCGCAGCTCATCCAGGCTTCGCCGAACTTCACCGACATCATCACTGCGACGGTGGATGAAAAGGCGCTGGCGCTGGCGCCGCGCCGCGGCGATCTGGAGCGCGAGGTCGCCCGCATCTATGCCAACACCTTCACGCTGGAAGAATTGAAGGCGATCACCGCTTTCTATCATTCGGATGTGGGCAAAAAGCTGCTGAAGGATGGCCCGGTCGCCACCCGCGAAATGATGAAGGCCGCCGATATCTGGGCCGCAGGCATTTCCCGCGATCTCGCCAAGGAAGCCGACGCCTCGCTGGAAAAGCAGATCGGTTCGCAGGCCAAGGCTCCCGAGCCGCAGCAATAAGCGCTTCGCGCCGCAAAAAATCGGAAGCCCGGTTCACGCCGGGCTTTTCTTTTGTCCGGCAAAATTCCTATATGCCTGTCATATCGTCTTGCCGAGGGAGTGCGCCATGCCGTCTTATGATTACGACCTGTTTGTCATCGGCGGCGGCTCCGGCGGCGTGCGCGCCGGGCGCGTCGCGGCCTCGCTCGGCAAGAAGGTCGCCATCGCCGAGGAATACCGCTTCGGCGGCACCTGCGTCATTCGCGGCTGCGTGCCGAAGAAGCTGTTCGTCTATGCCTCGCAATATGGCGAGCATTTCGAGGATGCGGCGGGCTTCGGCTGGAACGTTGGCGAACATTCCTTCGACTGGGGCAAGCTGATCGCCGCCAAGGACAAGGAAATCGACCGTCTCGAAGGGCTTTACCGCACCGGGCTGGAAAAGGCCGGGACGGAGATATTCGAAAGCCGCGCCGAACTGGTCGACGCCCATACCGTCCGCCTGACGAAGACCGGCCGGACGGTCAGCGCCGAACATATCATCATCGCGACGGGCGGCGTGCCGAACCCGCATGCGGATCTGCCGGGCTATGATCTCTGCATTTCCTCGAACGAGGCGTTCCATCTGGAAAAGCTGCCGAAATCCATCGTGATTGCGGGCGGCGGCTATATCGCCGTCGAATTCGCCAATATCTTCCACGGGCTCGGCGTCGAGACCACGCTGATCTATCGCGGCCAGGAAATCCTTTCCCGTTTCGACGGCGATCTGAGACGCGGCCTGCATACGGCGATGACGGCGAAGGGCATCCGCATTCTGTTGCAGGATATCCTGACCGGCGTTGCCCGTGACGGCGATGGGCTTTCGGTGGAAACGAAGAGCAACGGCACGCTGAAGGTGGACACGGTGATGCTGGCGCTTGGCCGCGATCCCAACACCAGGGGGCTGGGGCTGGAGGCGGCGGGCGTCGAGACCGACGCGCGGGGCGCCATCATCGTCGACGGGTATTCGCGCAGCAGCGTTCCCAATATCTTCGCGCTGGGCGATGTCACCGACCGCGTGCAACTGACGCCGGTGGCGATCCATGAGGCCATGTGCTTCATCGAGACCGTTTACCGCGATAACCCGACGAAACCGGATCACGACCTGATCGCCACCGCCGTCTTCTCGCAGCCGGAAATCGGCACGGTCGGGCTATCGGAAGAGGCGGCGGCCGCGAAATACCGCGAGATCGAGGTTTACCGCGCCGAATTCCGGCCGATGAAGGCGACGCTTTCCGGCCGCGCCGAGCGGATGATGATGAAGCTGATCGTCAATGCCGCCGACCGCAAGGTGATCGGCGCCCATATCCTCGGTCACGACGCGGGGGAAATGGCCCAGCTTCTCGGCATCACGCTGAAGGCGGGCTGCACCAAGGACGATTTCGACCGCACCATGGCCGTGCATCCCACCGCCGCCGAAGAGCTGGTGACGATGTACAATCCGAGCTACCGCATCCGCGATGGCGAGCGGATTTGAGGGGGCTTTCGCCCCGCGTTTTCATGGCCTGATTTGGCTATGCAAGCGCTAACGAAAGGTTTATAAGCCCGCATCCAAACCGGAAAGGGCATTGCGTTCGCATTTGCAATAGGACAGGTGAGTAAAATGGCACAGAATTGGACCCCGAATAGCTGGCGGAACAAACCCATCCAGCAGGTTCCGGACTATCCGGATCAGGCGGCTCTCGAAGCCGCGGAGGCCCAGCTCGCCACCTATCCGCCGCTCGTTTTCGCCGGTGAAGCCCGCCGCCTGACCAAAGCGCTCGCCAATGTCGCCGATGGCAACGGCTTCCTGCTGCAAGGTGGCGATTGCGCCGAAAGCTTTGCCGAGCATGGCGCCGACAATATCCGCGACTTCTTCCGCGCCTTCCTGCAAATGGCCGTCGTGCTGACGTTCGGCGCCCAGCAGCCGGTCGTCAAGGTCGGCCGCATCGCGGGCCAGTTCGCCAAGCCGCGCTCCTCCAATGTCGAGAAGCAGGGCGATGTCTCGCTGCCGAGCTATCGCGGCGATATCATCAACGGCATCGAATTCACCGAGGAAGCCCGCATTCCGCGCCCCGAGCGCCAGCTCGAAGCCTATCGCCAGTCGGCGGCGACGCTGAACCTGCTGCGCGCCTTCGCCATGGGCGGTTATGCCAACCTCGAAAACGTGCATCAGTGGATGCTCGGCTTCGTCAAGGACAGCCCGCAGGCCGAGCGTTACCGCAAGCTGGCGGCGCGCATCACCGAAACCATGGATTTCATGAAGGCGATCGGCATCAGCTCGGACAACAATCCGAGCCTGCGCGAGACCGATTTCTTCACCAGCCACGAGGCGCTGCTGCTCGGCTACGAACAGGCGCTGACGCGCATCGATTCGACCTCCGGCGACTGGTACGCCACCTCCGGCCACATGATCTGGATCGGCGACCGCACCCGCCAGCCCGACCACGCGCATATGGAATATTGCCGTGGCATCCGCAATCCGATCGGCCTGAAATGCGGCCCGTCGCTGACGGCGGATGGCCTGATGGAGCTGATCGACATCCTCAACCCGGCCAATGAGGCGGGCCGCCTGACGCTGATCTGCCGTTTCGGCCATGACAAGGTTGCCGAGCACCTGCCGCGCCTCATCCGCGCTGTCGAGCGCGAGGGCCGCAAGGTCGTGTGGTCCTGCGATCCGATGCATGGCAACACGATCACGCTCAACAACTACAAGACCCGGCCCTTCGAGCGGGTTCTGTCGGAAGTCGAAAGCTTCTTCCAGATCCACCGCGCCGAAGGCACGCATCCGGGCGGCATCCATGTCGAAATGACCGGCAAGGACGTGACCGAATGCACCGGCGGCGCCCGCGCCGTTTCGGCCGAGGATTTGCAGGATCGCTACCACACCCATTGCGATCCGCGTCTCAATGCCGATCAGGCGCTGGAACTGGCTTTCCTGCTTGCCGAACGCATGAAGGGCGCCATGGACGAGAAGAAGCTGGCGGCCGCCGCAAGCGCCTGATCTGTCCGTCAGGGAAATATCGAAAACCGGGTCCATGCGGCCCGGTTTTTTTATGCGTCGCGCTGATGATGAGTATCAATCGAATGAACTGGACGCGGCGGGCGAAACGCGGCACCATCCCGCCGCCAGAGGGAGATGAGAATGAGCGACCAACATGAAGGATCGTGCCTGTGCGGCGCGGTGCGGTTTCGCACCAAAGGCGCTTTGCGCGAGATCGTTGCCTGCCATTGCGGCCAGTGCCGCAAGCAGACCGGCCTTTACTACGCGGCGACCAATGTGAGGAAAACCGCGCTGGAAATCGAGGGCGCGGATGCGATCACCTGGTACAAGGCCAGCAGTTTTGCCCGGCGCGGCTTTTGCGGCACCTGCGGTTCCGCCCTGTTCTGGGAAGCGGAGGAGGGCGATTTCATCTCCATTCTCGCCGGGGCCTTCGACACGCCGCTCGATGTGCGCATCGAGCGGCATATCTTCTGCGCCGACAAGGCCGCCTTCTACGAGATTAACGGCGATGTGCCGCAATATGCGCAGGGGTCGCCGGGCCTTGCCGTTGCTGCGCCGTAACGCGGCGCTTTACGATGCGGAAGAACAGGCTTCCGCATCGAGGGGCATCGGGCCGAGGGTTTCACGCGCCCAATGCGCGGCTTCGTCGAGGGCTGCGAACTTCGTCGCCTGCCAGTGGAAATAATCGTTCACGAAGCGGCGGGAAAACCATAGCTGCCCCTTGCGGCGCGGCTTTTCCCATCCGGCGTCGCCGCTGGCCTGCGCGGGCGCGAACATGCGCTTCACATTGGTCACCGAGATCGCATATTTTCCGGCGAGCAGCGCAATGCTGACTTCACCCGCATAGGCGCGGTCCCCGTCGGTCCCGTCGGGTGACATGCGGCTGACGACTTCATGCAGAACCATGCCGCCGGATTCCGAGCGGATGAAGGGCGCGATGCTTTCGGGCAGGATGCGCCAGCGGACATCCTCCAGCAGCGCATGCGCGGCGCGCGGCTGCGCCAGCCGGAAAATCCGCCGGTCGGCAAGGCTGAGTGCATGCCGGTTGCCGCCATCCATCTCGTCGAGACAGGCCATGTGGCCATCGAACCAGCTCATCATCGCCTGCGTGGCAATCTCGGTGGTCTCGTACATGTGGATGCGCTTGTCACGGGGATGCGGCACCTCGCGGATGAATTTATAGGCGAGGATTTCCGCGAGAAAGCTGGCGGCGGTGTTGCGGCTGGCAATGTTGTAGCGGGCGATGGAATCGTGCAGGCGCGTCGGCGTCAGGCCGAGATGCTGGCCCACGGCGTCACGTTCCAGTTGCAGCGCAAACAGCATCTGCGTCATGAACCATTTCTGGTGCGATGCCTTCAGCCGCGCCAGCCGCGGCGATTTTTCATGGATGCCGACGAGATGGCGGGCAATCCGCACCTCGATTCCGAAAAAGCCGGGATTGGCGAGGATTTCGGCATGGGATAGCGGTCGCGTTTCCGGCGCGGTAAAGCGGTGCTGTTGTTGCGTCGAGAGCATGATCGTTCCGGTTGCCCCTCAATATCGCCGGTATGAAATGCGCTCCGTCTTATAATGCCGAAAGCAAAAAAGACATGGACCGCATCGTCATATTTCAACAATCAGGGGGCGCCGTCTGTTCCCTGCGGCACAACAGGCCTTCCGGCGGGCGCCGGAAGGATTCGCCGTGGCGGCCGTCAGCTTGCCGGCTGTGTAACCCAGGCATGGCTGGGGAACAGCTTTTCAAGGCCGTATTGCTTGCCGAACATCATGTCGTGCTGGATGTAGCGGTAATCCCGGATCAGCGGATCGATCTTCTGGCCCTTGAGCGACCAGTCGGTTTTCGGCGCGCCATCGCGGGAAACCAGCATGTAGCGGTCGACGACGGGGTAGCGCTTTTCGACTTTGCCGAGGAAATCCGTGTAATAGGGATGCTCGAAACCGGCCATGCTGACCACATGATAGGGAATGAAAGCCGGGCTGATCGTGCCGACATCCTTCTTGCCGGAGCGGCTGGACCAGATCATCAGCGGCGTTTCATGCTCCTTCTTCATCACCTCCAGCGACGCCTTGCGGGTGGCGACCCGCTGCGGCATGTAGCCGGTGCTGACATAGGCGGAGCCGAGCGGCGGCAGGTGATCGCCGAAGACGACGATGATGGTTTCGCGCTCGCGGTTCTTCGCCCAGTCCATCAGCATTTTCAGGCTGTCGTCGGCTTCCTTCACGCCATGCGTATAGGTGGCGATCGTCTTCAGGTCGCTTTCGGGAATGGCGCCGGTCACGTCGACGGCATTCTTCGCGTAGCGGTTCGGCTCGTAGGGGCCATGGCCCTGCAAGGTCACGCCGAAGAAGAAGAACGGCCGGTCCATGCCATCGGCTTCGCGCATGATTTCCTTGAACAGCCCGTCATCGGAAGCGAAGAAGCCGCGCTTGTCGAGAGCCGGAAGATTTTCCTCCGACATGAAATCCTCGAAGCCGAAGGCCTTGTAGACCTCGCCGCGATTCCAGAACCAGCTTTGATAGGGATGGATGGCGCGGGCCGCATAGCCCTCGGCGCGGAAGAAGGTGGCCAGCGAAGGGATCGGCTGGCGCACATATTGCTGGTAGGGAATGCTGCCATAGGGCAGGAAGGCGTTGGAAAAGCCAGTCAGCGCCTCGAATTCCACATTGGCGGTCATGCCGCCGAATTCGGGCGAGAAGGCGTAGCCGGAGCCGTTCTCGCGCATCACCGGCATCGGATCGGCGGAGAAGCTTACATTCGAAAGCCGGGTCGGATCCCACAACGATTCGCTCATCAGCACGATGACGTCGGGATGATCGTCGCCGCCAGCGGCGAAGGGCAGGTCGGCGGCCGGAATCTTCGTCATCGCCTCGCGGCCGTAACCGGCGGGCGCGGTGACATTGGCCATCGGCAGGTTGAAGGCGAAGGCGAGCAGGAAGCCGTTATGACGATAGTTTTCCTTCTGGTCGTACATCATCGGGATGACCTGAAGGCGGTCGCGCAGCCAGGAGAATTGCGCGTAATCCATCATTGACCCGAAACCGGCGAGAACCGGCAGCGTCAGCGCCACCGTCAGCCAGCGCATGCGCCAGGCGATCGCCGGAAAGCTTTTCCAGGCGCGGATCCACAGCCAGCCGATCAGCGCGATCGAGCCGATCAGGCTGAGGAAGACGGCCACCGCCGTCCACGGGCGCTGGGTCACCATCACCGGCATCAGCTCCATGATCTGCCGCGTGAACAGGAAATCCGTGGGATAGAGCGGATCGGACAGGAAAAGCTGCTTCTGGCTCGATACGAAGGCGGGAATGAGCGTCAGCGGCACGAGGATCAGCAGCGATTGATACCGCCGCCCGAGCAAGGCGTCGGCGCAGAGAATGGCAAGCGTCAGCAGCCCGACCGTGGTCATGCCGGGGCGCGAGGTGGAGGTAAGGAACGCGCCGAGATCACGCGTGCTGCCGCGCGCGATCCATTCGATGCAGATGGTCAGGAGCAGCGCGAGCAAGACGGTCTTGACGAGGGCAAGCAGCGCCGCGGCGGCGCGGCGGCCGGGCACCGGCAGGGCAAGGCCCCGGCCGTCGAATGCAACCTTGTCCGTTGCCCTGATTTTGAAACCGTTCAATCCTGCCTCCACCCGACATGGCGCGAAAGTCACAAAAAGCGCAATGTCATAAAAACTTCATGCTGTTGTCACATGTCTGTCCTGAACGCCAGATGAACCACCGGGTTCCGGGCGGCGGGGAACGGGTTTTGCATGGGGAAAATGCGAGAGGGATCAACCGGCCGGGCGCATGGAGAGCCCCGGCGCTGCCCTTGCATTTAAGGTTTCGTTCACCATGCGGTTTAAGCGTCTTTTTCGGCCCTTGTGTTAGCGTTTGCGATAATACAACTGGACGTTACGGTTCCGGGGAGCAGACGGCGCGATGAAGGCGAGACTTTTTACAAGGACTTCCAACTGGATGGTGCAGGGCATCTACACGGCCTGCGCGCTTCTGGTCGTCGTGTTCGCGTCCAGCGTCTATCTGGTGCTGGATGCTTCCGTGGAGCAGGCAAACCGGTTCGGGCTGACGACGGAGCGCAAGCTGGTGCAGCAGGGGTTCCAGCACCAGATCGAGGAAGTGGTGAAATACCAGTCCGCCGTTTCGATCTGGGATGCCACCGTGGCGCAGATCCGCTCCGCCGAATTCAGCCCGCATTTCATCGAGCGGCAATTGCAGGGCCGCCTCTGGTCCGAATACGGCTTCTCCTGGGTCGTCTTCGTTCCCACCGGAAAACCGGCCCGGCTGGCGTTGGAGCGCGGCGAGGTGGTTTCCGCCGAAAGGGCGGATAACCTGCTGTTCTGGGTGGATGATCTGGTTTACGAGGCGACGCAGAATTACTGGACGGCGCTGAAAAAGACCCCCGGCGGCTTCATTATCGAAATGCCGGTCACCGACCGCGAGCAACTGGCGCCGCAGCTTCCCTATATCCATGCCGCCGACATGCGCATGGTGGATGGGCGCCTCAGCATCGTCACCGTGCAGGCCGTCGTGCCGAAATCGCTGTTCATTCCGGCGGGTTTCGAGCAGCCGACCCTGATGATCACCGTCAAGCCGATCTCGAACAAGATTCTGGCGGCGATGAGCGAACATATCTCGATCGCCGGGCTGCATGTGGTGAAGGAGCAGGAAGACAGGCGCCCAGCCGCCTTCACGCCCGTCGGCAAGGGCTTTACCGACGGCCCGTTCCTCGTCGCGTGGAACCCGAATGCGCCCGGCCCCTATATCTGGGCGTCCGTGATGCCGAAGGTGGCGATGCTGTCCATGCTCGCGGCGGTTGCCATGGGCTTTATCGCCTGGCGCTTCGGAACGCTGGTGCGCGCCTTGCAGCGCAGCGAAGAGAGCAACCGCTTCCTCGCCAAGCATGACGGCCTGACCGGCCTTGCCAATCGCAGCGGCTTCCAGGAGGCGCTGGAAGCGCTCACCTCAGGCAATCGCGGCGCGCAACTGGCGCTGATCGCCGCCGATCTCGACAAGTTCAAGGCCGTGAACGACCGTTTCGGCCATGCGGCGGGCGATGCGGTGCTGAAAACCGTGGCGCAGCGCTTCCGCGCCCGCGTCGGCAATCGCGGCATCGTCGCCCGCCTCGGCGGCGACGAATTCATGGTCATCCTGCGCGATGCGGCCGACCGTGACGAGGTGATGGCCATTGCCAACGGCCTCGTTCTCGACGCGCAGATTCCGGTGATTTACGACAACATGCCGCTTCAGGTCGGCAGCAGCGCCGGGATATCCTTCTATCCCCGCCATGGCCGCAACCTGCGCGGCCTGATGCATTTCGCCGATCAGGCGCTCTACCGCGCCAAGAGCGAGGGCCGCAACCGCGCCGTCGTCTACGAGGCCGGGGAAGAGGAACTGGCGGACCGCCGCAAGCAGGCCTGAGTCATTGCAGCGGCTGGACCTGATCGCCCTTGGGATTGGCGAGATCGATGCGGGCGCTGTCGTCGTTGAGGAATTGCGGGCCGACCTGCCGCACCCGCGAGCTTGCCGGATCATAGGCGCGCTCGGGTAGCTCGATCTTCGCGGCCGTTCCGTCCTCGAGGTTGCTGGCGGCGGGCGGGCTGGCCGATTCGGTTGCCGGGGGGATGCGGGTCACGGATTTTCCGGTTTGCGGCTTCGTCCCGGGAACGATGCCCTTCTCCTTCAGCGCCTCCTGATAATAGGCGTTGAGATTGCAACTGCATGAGGAATTCTTCGTATCCTTGCGGTTGCGGTAGGCGAAGGCGGCCGGAAGCGCGGTATAGGGCGCGCCGGTCGCGGCCG
This sequence comes from Rhizobiaceae bacterium, assembly GCA_039808465.1. GTDB lineage: Bacteria > Pseudomonadota > Alphaproteobacteria > Rhizobiales > Rhizobiaceae > Metarhizobium. Next base: position 13,150 of record JBDHTA010000053.1, read on the forward strand.
ACACCATGTCCGAAGTCTCCTGATCCTGCATGGAATGGTAGTAGAGTTCGGTTTCCGTGCCGGGGCACATTCTGGCGCACGTGGCGGCGTCGGCGCTGAAATTCGCCGGGGTGGAGCTGGAGGAAATCGGGAAGAAGCCGCCGTCACAGGTGCGCACGCACAGCGTCCGGAAGCTGCCCTGCTGCGCCGGGCCGATTTCCAGCGTCTGGCCGTCGAGCGGCAGCATGTCGTCCGGCTGCCGCTCGATCGCGCCGAAATCGCGCACGCCGTAGCCGTCCCGCTCCAACTGGCCGTCGCGGGAGGCGAGGATATCCTGCGGCGGGGCTTCGGCCTGCTCGGCCGCGCGCGGATCGGTGTCGGCGCAGCCGTTGCGGCGCATGGCGGCAAGGATTTCGCCGCGCATGCCCGCGTCGAGATCCATGCGGCGCTGGACCATTTCGCGCTTGGCGGCTTCGGCCTGATGCAGATCCTCCCGGATCGCAAGGCAGACGTCATCGCTTGCGCCGCCATAGACGACGATGCTGCCGGAGGAGCAGCCAGCGCGGCGCAGGTCGCTGCGAAGCTGGCGGATATCGTTGTTGAGCTGGTTAACGGTGTTGGCGAAACGCCGCGAATCCCGCGTCGAGCCGATGGTGGCGGCGGTCATCGAAAGCTCGTGGCGCAGGTCCTCGCAGACGGCGCGCGCCTCCGCCCGGGCGGGCAGCGCGGCGCCGAGGCCGAGCAGCATGACGGGAAACAGACGCCTGAAACGGACCATGAGACCATCTCCTTGCGAAACAGCAACGCAAAGCGCGGGCAGCCGAAGCGCCCGCCTTCAACATTTATTCTAAACCAATGTTCCCATGCGGCAAGACGAAGGCTTTCGCCTTACGCCTGCACGGTATCGGGATGCGACGCCTCGATGACGGCAAGCGCGGCCATGTTGACCACACCGCGCGAGGTGACCGACGAGGAGAGAATATGCACGGGCATTGCGGCGCCAAGAAGGATGGGGCCGACATGCAGGGCATCCATCATGGTGCGCACGATGCCGAGCGAGATATTCGCCGCATCCAGATTGGGGAAGACCAGCAGGTTGGCTTCGCCGGTCAGGGTGCTGTTGGGCATGGCGCGGCGGCGCAGATCCTCCGAAAGCGCCGAGCCGCCCTGCATTTCGCCGTCCACTTCCAGCCACGGCGCCATTGCGCGGATCAGCTCGAGCGCCTGGCGCATCTTGGCGGCGCTTTCGGAATTGCGCGAGCCGAAATTGGAATGGGTCAGCAGCGCCGCCTTGGGCGTCAGGCCGAAGCGGCGGATTTCCCGCGCCGCCAGCACGGTGGTTTCGGCGATTTCCTCGGCGGTCGGATTGTAGTTGACGAAGGTATCGGTGAAGAAGATCGCGCCGCGCTGGGAAATCAGCAGGCTGAGACCGGCGAAGGAATGAACGCCCGCCCGCTTGCCGATGATCTGCGTGATATCGCGCACATGCCTGTCATAGCGGCCCTCGACGCCGCAGATCAGCGCATCGGCATCGCCGCGCTTCACCGCGAGCGCGCCGATGACGGTGTTGTTGGTGCGGACGATGGTGCGCGCCGCTTCCGGATTGACCCCGGCGCGGCCGACCAGGGAGAAGTAATCCTCGACGTAATCGCGGTAGCGCGGGTCGTCCTGCGGGTTCACCACCTCGAAATCGATGCCGGGGCGGATGCGCAGGCCGAAGCGTTGCAGGCGCGTCTCGATGATCTGCGGACGCCCGATCAGGATCGGCTGGCCGGTCTTTTCCTCCAGCAGAACCTGCGCGGCGCGCAGCACGCGCTCGTCCTCGCCCTCGGCGAAGATCACCCGCTTGGCGCGTGAGCTTTCCGCCCGCGCCAGCGCAAAGATCGGCTTCATGATGAAGCCGGAGCGGAAGACGAAGCGGTTCAACTGGTCGAGATAGGCTTCGTGATCGACGATCGGGCGGGCGGCGACGCCGCTTTCCTCGGCGGCCCGCGCCACGGCGGGCGCGATGCGCAGGATCAGGCGCGGATCGAAGGGCGAGGGAATGAGGTAATTCGGCCCGAAGGTCGGGGTTTCCCCGGAATAGGCCTTCGCCGCCACATCCGAGACTTCCTCCCGCGCCAGGGCCGCGATGGCGCGCACGGCGGCCATCTTCATTTCCTCGTTGATGGTCGTGGCGCCACAATCCAGCGCGCCGCGGAAGATATAGGGGAAGCAGAGGACGTTGTTGACCTGATTGGGGAAATCCGAACGGCCGGTGCAGATCATCGCGTCCGGGCGGGCGGCGCGGGCGAGGTCGGGCATGATTTCCGGCGTCGGGTTGGCGAGCGCCATGATCAGCGGCCGCTCGGCCATGCGCGCCAGCAGTTCCGGCTTCAGCACGCCGGCGGCGGAAAGGCCGAGGAAGACGTCGGCGCCGTCGATGCTTTCGTCCAGCCTGCGCTTGTCGCTCTTCTGGGCATAGACGGATTTCCACGGATCCATCAGCTCGGTGCGGCCTTCATAGACAAGGCCCTCGATATCGTGGACCCAGATGTTTTCCCGCTGCGCGCCGAGCGTCACCAGCAGGTTGAGGCAGGCGAGCGCGGCGGCGCCCGCGCCGGAGGCGACGACCTTGACATCCTCGATGCGCTTGCCCGCCAGTTCCAGACCGTTGAGAATGGCGGCGGCGACGATGATCGCGGTTCCGTGCTGGTCGTCGTGGAAGACCGGAATGTTCATCTTCTCGCGCAGTTGCCGCTCGACCTCGAAACATTCCGGGGCCTTGATGTCTTCCAGGTTGATGCCGCCGAAGGTCGGCTCCAGCGCGGAGATGGTGCTGACCATGCGCTCGACGTCGGCCGCGTCGATCTCGATGTCGAAAACGTCGATACCCGCGAATTTCTTGAACAGAACCGCCTTGCCTTCCATGACCGGCTTGGAGGCGAGCGGCCCGATATTGCCGAGGCCGAGGACAGCGGTGCCGTTCGAGACCACCCCGACCAGATTGGCGCGCGCCGTGTAGTCGGCGGCGGTCTCGGGATTGTCGCGGATGGCAAGGCAGGGGGCGGCGACGCCGGGCGAATAGGCCAGCGCCAGATCGCGCTGGTTGCCGAGCGGCTTGGTCGCCTGGATTTCGAGCTTGCCCGGACGCGGATGCCGGTGGAAGAACAGCGCCTGCTGGTCGAGATCTCCGGTGACCGGGGCGTTGTGCGTCGGTTTGCCCGAGGTGTCCATGGCGTCGCGTTCTCCTGTCTTGTCATGTCATGCTGGTTGTTCTTACATCAATGCGCCGCGTTGAACAGCCTCCAATCCCCGCCGCGGACGCCAAAAACCGCAGGGTCACCCCCAAAGCGCCGCTTGCGGCGGCCAGACGGAGGAGCCCTCATAGGTCAGGCCGGGCACGCGGTCGCGAGACAGCAGCAGCGGCCCGTCCAGATCGACGAAATCCGCATCCTGCGCCACCAGCAGCGCCGGGGCCATCGCCAGCGACGAGCCGACCATGCAGCCCACCATGACGCGCAGCCCGAGCCGCTTCGCCTCCGCCCGCATCGCCCAGGCCTGCGTCAGTCCGCCGGTCTTGTCGAGCTTGATGTTGATGGCGTCGTAGCGGTCCGTCAGTCCGGCCAGATCGGCCGTCAGGTGCACGCTTTCATCGGCGCAGACGGGAACCGGCCGTTCGATTCGCGCCAGAATGCCGTCCTGCCCGGCAGGCAGCGGCTGCTCGATGACGGCGATGCCGGTTTCGGCGGCAATCGCCAGATGGCGCTGGATGGTCTCGTCGCTCCAGCCTTCGTTGGCGTCGAGAATGATGGCGCTTTGCGGGGCGGCTTGGCGCACGGCGCGGATGCGGGTCTCGTCATCCGCCGTCCCGACCTTCACCTTCAGCAATGCGCGGCGGGAAACCTCCGCCGCCTGCCGCGCCATGGTCTCCGGCTCACCGAGCGAAATCGTATAGGCCGTCACCAGCGGTTCCGGCGCGGGCAGACCGAGCAGGGCGGCGACGGAGGTATCAGCGCGTTTGGCCTCCAGATCCCAGAGCGCGCAGTCGATGGCGTTGCGCGCCGCGCCCGCCTTCATGGCGTCCTGCAAGGCGGGGCGCTGCATGCCCGCTTCCAGGCGGGCGCGCATGGCTTCGATTTCCGCCGTCACGCTGCCGATGCTCTCGCCGTAGCGTCCATAGGGCACGCATTCGCCGCGGCCGGTAAAGCCGTCTTCGCGAATCACGCAGGTCACCACCTTCGCCTCGGTCTTCGAGCCGCGTGAGATGGTGAAGCTTCCGGCGATCGGAAAGGATTCTGTACTGATTTCGACGGTGCGGGACATGGATTCAAGACTTTCCATAAGGCAATTTCTGGCAGTAAAGCTTTATTTACTTTATCGTCCGGTGACATGGCTGGAGCAAGCCGCTATGAGTTTTCAATTGTGTTCCAGGCCCGGAAAGATGCAAGAGATTTGAATTCGCATGCCCCTTCCGCCGCGCGTATATCGGTAGAAGCCCTGACGGAAGACCGGGGGCACCGGCTTGCTTTGTCCGGAAGCTGGACGAATACCGGCATTTCCGCGATTCTCGACGAACTCGCCCGGATCGGGCGCGAGCGCGGCGGCAATCTCGTGCTCGACGTCTCCGATGTCGGTCAGATGGATGTGGCGGGCGCCTGGGTTCTGCGCCGCCTGATGAGCGAGGCGGAAGGCGCGGGCGGCCGCGTGACGCTGGAAGGCGCCGATGCGCGCATCGGCGAACTGATCGGCGCGCTGCCCGAAAAGCTGCCGGAAGCCGAGCCGCAATCCGGGCCGAAGGGCACGCTGTTCGAACGGCTGTTCACGCCGCTTGGCAAGCGCACGCTGAGCATGTGGGGCGATATCCTGCTCGCCATGCATATTCTGGGCTCGGCCGTGCGCGGCGCGCAGTTGAAGCTCGGCCGCTCCAGCGGCGTTTCGCCTGCTTCCGTCGTCAACCAGATCGACCAGATGGGCGTCAAGGCCGCGCCGATCATCCTGCTGATGTCCTTCCTGATCGGCGCCATCATCGCCCAGCAGGGCGCCTTCCAGCTTCGTTATTTCGGCGCGGAAGTCTTCGTCGTCGACCTCGTCAGCATCCTGCAACTGCGCGAGATCGGCGTGCTGTTGACCGCGATCATGATCGCGGGCCGCTCCGGCAGCGCCATCACCGCCGAAATCGGCTCGATGAAGATGCGCGAGGAAATCGACGCGCTGGTGGTGATGGGCCTGAACCCCGTCGGCGTGCTGATCTTTCCGCGCCTGGTGGCGCTGACGGTGGCGCTGCCGCTTCTGACCATCATCGCCAATTTCGCCGCCCTGTTCGGCGCGGCGCTGGTTGCCTGGAGCTATTCGGGCATTACATTCGAAGTCTTCATCACCCGGCTGCATGAATCGGTCGATGTGTCCACCATCGTTTCGGGAATGATCAAGGCGCCGTTCATGGCGCTGATCATCGGCATCGTTTCGGCGGTGGAGGGCATGAAGGTCGGCGGATCGGCGGAATCGCTCGGCCTGCATGTGACGTCCTCGGTCGTCAAATCCATTTTCGTCGTCATCCTCGTCGATGGCCTGTTCGCCATGTTCTACGCGGCAATCGATTTCTGAAGGCTGACCAGTGACGGACGATGAAAAGCGGGCAGAGATGGCGAAAAAGGGCGGTTCCGAACCGGAAACGGTGCTGTCGGTGCGCGGCCTGAACGTTGCCTTCGGCCCGAAGAAGGTGCTGGAAAACCTCGATCTCGATGTCTACAGCGGCGAAATCCTCGGTTTCGTCGGCGCGTCCGGCACCGGCAAGTCGGTGCTGATGCGCGCCGTGCTGAAGCTTCTGCCGCGCCAGTCCGGCGCGATCCGCATTTTCGGCGAGGATTACGATTCGCTCAGCGATGCCGAGCGCATCCGCATCGACATGCGCATGGGCGTGCTGTTCCAGCACGGCGCGCTGTTTTCGGCGCTGACGGTGCTGGAAAACATCCAGCTTCCGATGCGCGAATATCTCGACCTGCCGAAATCGCTGATGGATGAACTGGGGCGGCTGAAGATCGACATGGTCGGGCTTGCGCCCGATGCGGCGGACAAATACCCCTCGGAACTCTCCGGCGGCATGATCAAGCGCGCCGCCCTTGCCCGGGCGTTGGCGCTCGATCCGGCGCTGGTGTTCCTGGATGAGCCGACCTCCGGCCTCGATCCGATTGGGGCGGCCGAATTCGACGACCTGATCGCCCGGCTGCGCGATACGCTGGGGCTGACGGTCTATATGGTAACCCATGATCTCGACAGCCTGTTTTCGGTTTGCGACCGTATTGCCGTGCTCGGCCAAAAACGGGTATTGGTGGAGGGCACCCTGGAAGACATGCTGCAATTTGACGATCCATGGGTGCAATCCTATTTCCGCGGCAAGCGTGCGCGTTCCATCGTTCCGAAAGACGAGGAACGGCGCAAAGCCGCTGATGAAAGCGATAGGACCTGATGGAAACCAAAGCGAACTACGCCATTGTCGGCTTCTTCACCATGCTGGTGATCGCCGCCGCCTTCGGTTTCGTCTACTGGATGGCCCAGTATGGCCGGGGCGGGCCGATGGCCGAAATGATCGTGCGCATTCCCGGTTCCGCCAATGGCCTTAGCGTCGGTTCGCCGGTGCGCTTCAATGGCATCAATATCGGCACGGTGCGCAGCCTCACCTATGATTCCAAGAACCCGGAATATTCCATCGCCATGACGGAAGTGCGCGAGGATGCGCCGATCTACAGCTCCACCAAGGCGGTTCTGGAAATCCAGGGATTGACGGGAGCGGCCTATATCGAGCTTTCCGGCGGCAAGACCGGCGACGCCAACCTGCTGCTGACGGCCCGTGACAAGGGCGAGGTGGCGGTGCTGACGGCGGACCAGTCGAGCGTCACCAACCTGCTCGCCACCGCCGACAAGATTCTCGGCAAGGCGGATGACGCCATCGAGGACATTCAGGGCTTCGTGCACGATGCGCGCGCGCCGCTGACCAACACCGTGCGCAACGCCGAAACCTTCACCAAATCGCTGAGCGACAATTCCAAGGGCGTGGATGAATTCCTGCAAAGCATCGGCGAATTGTCGAAAACGGTGACCAAGGTTTCGGACCGGCTGGATTCCACCATCGAGGGGATCGACAGCGTGGTGAAGGCCGTCGATCCCAGGAAGATCGATACGATTGTCGGCAATGCCGAGAAGATCAGCCGCGATATTTCCGATTCCACCGGCGAGCTGGCCGCCACCGTGAAAAGCGTGCGCGAGACCGCCGAAACCTACCGGCGCTTCGGGCTGGAGGCGGAAAAGGCGCTGAAGAAGGTCGAAGACCTGATGGCCGCCGTCGATACCGCCAAGGTGCGCTCTTCCGTCGACGATGCTTCCGTCGCCATTGCCGACGCCCGCAAGGCCGCGGCTTCCATTCGCGGCGTGACCGATGACATTCAGGCCCGCCGCCCGGAGATCGACCGCACCGTCGAAAACGTCACGCAGATGATGGACAGGCTGAACAAGGCATCCACCCGCGTCGACGGCATTCTGGTGAAGGTGGACAAGCTGCTCGGCACCGACGACGCCAATTCGCTGTTTGCCGAAGCGCGCCGGACGCTCGAATCCTTCCGCAGCGTTGCCGACAACATCAACGCCCGCGTCGGGCCGATCGCCGACAATCTGATGCGCTTCTCGTCATCGGGCCTGCGCGACGTGCAGACGCTGGTTGGCGAGACGCGGCGCACGGTGGAAAACCTCAACGACGCCATCAGCAATTTCGACCGCGATCCCCAGCGCTTGATTTTCGGGGGCGATACGGTCAAGACCTATAACGGCCGGAACAGGCATTAGGATTTTTTCGTTTGTCTTTTCGGGAAAACCGGATTCCACTTTTCCCGGACAAACTCTAAATGCGGAGAGTGGACAGCATGACGGTTTTGTCCGGCAAGACGCGAAACAGGGCGCGGCAGTGTCTGGCCCTGCTGGTTGCGGGTGTGCTTCTGGCCGGGTGCGGCGGCGGCGCCAACAGCGATACGTTCGATCTGCGCGCCGCTTCCGTCAATGCCGATGGGCCTGCAGCGCGCAGCCGCCAGATTCTCGTGCCGGAGCCGCTGGCGCTGAAGGCGCTGAACAGCGAGCAGATCCTCGTGCGGGTTTCCGGCTCGGAGGTGCGTTATCTCTCCAATTCGCAATGGAGCGACAAGCTGCCGCGCATGGTGCAGGCCAAGCTGGTGCAGGCCTATGAAAACACCGGCAAGCTCGGCGGCGTCGGCAAGCCGGGGCAGGGGCTCGCCATCGATTACCAGATCGCCAGCGATATCCGCGCCTTCGAGATCGACGCGGCATCGAACCGGGCGCGGGTGGAAATTTCGGTCAAGCTGCTGAACGACCGCAACGGCACGGTGAAGGCGCAGAAGGTGTTCGCCGCCGCAACGCCCGTCAGTTCGGGCGCTGCCAATCCGGCCTTCGTCAAGGCGCTGGATGCGGCCTTCTCCGCCGTCGCCACCGAGATCGTCGACTGGACGCTGCGCTCGCTGTAGCGGATGTTACTTGATCGAGCCGACCTTGATATCGTCGACATCGCGGTTCAGCGTCACGCCGATGACCGGGATCATCTTGTCCTCGACCTTGACCGAGATCGTCACCTTCATGGCGTTCTGGTCTTCGATGCGGGCGATCATCGCGCCGTTCAGCTTGGCGCGGTTGATGCCGAGCACGACCTTGTTGCCGTTGACGGCGCCGGAAATCACATCCAGCCCCTTACCCTTGGCGCCATCGAGGAACTTGCCCTTGTAGGAGCTTCCGGCCTGCGAAATGATGGCCGACATCGGCTGGCTGAAGACGCCGACGCGGCAGGAGCCGTCGAGCTTGATCCCGGCCTTGCCGCCTTCCGGCGAGGAGCCGGTGAGGTTGCAGGTGAACTTCGTGCCCTTGTATTTTCCGGCGACGATCTCGCCCGGCCCCTTCCAGGTGCCGGAGACGTTCTGGAAGAATTGCTTGTCGTTCTGGGCGGCGTGGGCGGTGGTGGCAAGGCCCGTCGCCGCGATGGCGATGCCTGCAAAAAGGGAAATGCAGCGCGAATACATGAGACAGTTCCTTGAGGCGAGCAGTCAAATCTTGATCGCGAGTTTTGCCCGATATTGGTTAACGCATGGTTGCGGCGCGGCAAAAACCGCGACACTTTACTAACCATATCGAGGCAGACCGCCCTATTCGGAACGGGTATCCGCGCGGCGCAGGTCGCCCGCGAAATCGCCGATGCCGGGCCGCTTGACGGCGCGGAAGGGCAGCGGGCGGCAATAATCCATGGCGGCGATGCCGATGCGGGCGGTCATCAGCCCGTTGACCACGCCTTCGCCCAGCCTTGCCGACAGTTTCGAGGCGAGCCCGTGGCCGATCACCTGCTGGATGATGCCATCGCCGACGGCAATCGACCCCGTGACCGCCAGATGCGCCAGCACGTCGCGCATCAGCCGCAGCATGCCGAGCGTTCCCGGCCTGCCGCCGTAAAGCTCGGCCATCGCGCGCACCAGCCGCGCCGATTCGTAGAGCACATAGGCGAGATCGACGATGGCGCGGGGGCTGACGGCGGTGACGATGGAGACGCGTTTTGACGCGCCCAGAATCAGTTGCCGCGCCCGCCGGTCGAGCGGTTCCAGCAATTCCCGCTCCGCCAGTTCGATCATCTGGCGGCTGTCGATGATATCGTCTTCGGTGGCCTTGAGCCGTTCCCGCGCCAGCGCGGTTTCCGGTTTTCCGGCGCTCAGCGCCACCAGCCGCGCCGTGACAGCGCGGGCCTGTTTCGGGCTGCGGTCGAGCATGGCGGCCTCGGCTTCCGCCTTCAGCGACTGCACGGCGGCCAGCCGCCGCAGCCCCAGCAATTCCCTGGCGACGATGCCGAGAAGCGCCAAAAGCCCGATGGCGGCGGCGGCCATGGCCGTATAGCCCAGCCAGTCGGCGCGGGTGAAAAGATCGCGAATCAGCCGGTCGGTCCACAGCCCGAGCGCCAGCGACACCAGAATGCCGAAGGCGCTGGCGGCAACACCGGCCAGCGACAGCCCGCGCCGCCGGGGCGGGGCGGGCGGGGCAAGCGCCTCGGTTTCCAGCGCGGCGATTTCGGAGAGAAACGGGTCGTCCCTGTCCTCGACCATCGACACCCCGGCATCGAAACGGCCGGGCCGCCGCGTTTCGGCGCGGGGCGGCTCGGGCTCGCGGGATGCCTCGTCCTGCGGCAGATGAAAGGCGGCGGGGCGGCGTCCTGGGCTTTCGGGCGGGGTGCGTTCGTTCATGCCAGCCGGTCTCCGATCAGGAATTGCAGCGCCCGGTCCAGCCGGATATGCGGCAGCGATGCGCCATCCTTGCGGCTGCTTTCGATGGCGGGCGGGCGGAACCTGACGATGCTGACTTCGGCGGGATGCTCTCCCTGCGCCTCGAACAGAATGTCCGGGTCGGCGGGAAGATCGCCGGGAAAGATGGCGGTTTTGGCATTGCCATCGAAGCGGTGGCCATCGATGGTCTCGCCCGCCATCGGCGTGCCGACGATGACCGGCAGCACATGGCCGTCGCGCTCCACCGTCGCCTCCCGCGTGGCGCGCACGGAGGCGAGCGCCAGCGTTTCGATGCCCGCGCCGCTCATGCCGATACGGCGGATGGCGCCGTTCACCAGCCGCCCGGTGATCGCCTCCAGCCGGTCATGGCTTTCATGGTGCAGGTGATCGGCCTTGGTCGCGGCAACCAGCACCTTGTCGATGCGGCGGGTGACGAAGGAAGACAGGAAAC
>JBDHTA010000054.1:0-23723 GCA_039808465.1 Rhizobiaceae bacterium
CAGATCGGCACCTGCGGCTCGGCGCGCGGTTTCGCGCCGAACAGAAGCTGGAACAGGGAACGGCGCTCCTGTGCCTGCGCCTCACCATAGCCAAGCGGAATGGCAAGCAGGAAAGCCATGACAATGACGATGCAGGCTTTCAGCCAATGTCCCGCTTTCGTCTTCACGACGGTTCACCCTGCCTTTCGAACGGCTGCATCGGACCGGCGCCCGCCGTCATCGGCGTGACGGCGGCAAGCCCGGCATTACTGCCGCAATGCCCGCAGCAGGCGCTGCGACGGCTGGCCGTCGCTTTCCATGCCGAGGCGCTGCTGCACGGCGGCGATGGCGGCTTTCGAGCCGGAGCCGAAATTGCCGTCGACCTCGCCCTCGTAATAGCCAAGCTCCTTCAGCCGCGTCTGCAACTCGAACTTTTCCTTCACGTCGAGCGTGCCGTCCGGGCGCGGCCAGCGCTGCTGCATACCGCCATAACCGGCGATTTCGTCGGCAAGAAGGCCGACGGCCAGCGCATAGCTGTCGGCGGCGTTGTATTTCTTGATGGTGAAGAAATTCTTCGTCATCAGGAAGCCGGGGCCGCTTTCCCCGGCCATCAGGCGCAGCGTGGCGCGGTCGTTGCCGTTCTTGAAGCCCTTGCCGCTCGGGCGCAGGAAGCCGAGCTGCTGCCATTCGGTGAGCGTGCGCGTCTTGCCCGCATGCGCCGCGGCCCCTCTGGGCACGGCGACTTCATAGCCCCAGGTCTTGCCGGTCTGCCAGCCGTTCTTCATCAGCAGGTTGGCGGAAGTCGCCAGCGCGTCCGGCACGGAATTCCAGATGTCGCGGTGACCGTTGCCGTCGGCATCGACCGCATAGAGCAGATAGCTGGTCGGGATGAACTGGGTGTGGCCCATGGCGCCCGCCCAGGAGCCGGTCATGCGGTCGGCGGCGATATCGCCGTTTTGCAGGATCTTCAGCGCGGCGACGAGCTGGGTGCGGGCGAATTTCGCGCGCTTGGGATCGGCATAGGCAAGCGTCGCCAGCGCGCGCGGCACGTAATGCAGCCGGTCTTCCTTTTCCAGAACCGCGCCATAATTCGACTCCATCGACCAGATGGCGAGGAGGATATTGCGATCGACGCCGAAATGACGTTCAAGCGCCTGCAAGGTGTTCTTGTGCTTCCTGGCCATCTCGCGGCCGATGCGCACCGTGTAGGGGTTTACCCGGGAATCCACATATTCCCAGATCTTGGATTTGAACTCCGGCTGATACTGCGCCTTCTGGATCACGTCCGGATCGGGATCGGTCACGCCCGCGAACGCCTTGCGGTAGGTCGATTGCGAAATACCGGCCTGCGAGGCGGTCGTATAGAAACCGTTGATCCATTTCTTGAAGCCGGGGTCGGCGCTCGCCGTTTGCGGCGCGAGCAAAGCGGCGCCGAATCCCAGCGCCAGCGCGAGGCCGAAAAACGATGTCCTGTTGCTCTCAGTCATTCGTCGTCCTGTCCTTGTCTTCCACGGGTTGCAGTCGAACGCCGATCACGCATACGGCATATGAGCCAAGTTTAGAGTGATTTTGTCAACAAACTCTTTACCATTCAAATCCATTCAGTTCGCGTTCAGGCTCGTTTTGCAAAAGAGTAGCAAATTTGCCGTAGCCGGATACAATCGGCGGGCGATGCAACCATCAGATGTCAGGAGGCATGGGTGACCCAGTATATGAAAGTTCGCAAGGCGGTATTTCCGGTGGCGGGGCTCGGCACCCGTTTCCTTCCGGCCACCAAGGCCGTGCCGAAGGAAATGCTGACGGTCGTCGACAAGCCGGTCATTCAATATGTCGTCGACGAAGCGCTGGAAGCGGGCATCGAGCATCTGGTATTCGTCACCGGCCGCAACAAGCAGGTTATCGAGGATTACTTCGACATTCAATACGAGCTGGAGCAGACGCTGCGCGCCCGCAACAAGAATGCCGAACTCAGCATCCTCACCCAGCAGCTTCCCACCGCCGGAACCACCAGCTTCACCCGCCAGCAGGAGCCGCTGGGGCTTGGCCATGCCGTGTGGTGCGCGCGCGAGATCGTCGGCAACGAGCCCTTCGCCCTGCTTTTGCCGGACATGATCATGCGCGCCGAAAACGGCTGTATGAAGGGCATGGTCGATCTCTACGATCAGGCGGGCGGCAATATCATCGCCGTCGAGGAATGCGAGCCCGATCAGGCCCATAAATACGGCATCGTCGGCGTCGGCGAGGCGATCGGCGAGGGTTTCAAGATCACCGGCATGGTGGAAAAACCGGCCAAGGGCACCGCGCCGTCGAATTTCTTCATCAACGGCCGCTACATCCTCCAGCCGGAGATTTTCGAGATTCTCTCGACGCAGGAGCGTGGCGCGGGCAATGAAATCCAGCTCACCGACGCCATGCTGAAGCTGGCCGCCACGCAGGAATTCGCCGGATATCATTTCAAGGGCGAGACCTTCGATTGCGGCGCCAAGGATGGCTTCATCCTCGCCAACGTTGCCTTCGCTCTCGACCGCGCCGATATCCGTCCGCTGGTGGCGGGCCGCCTGCGCGAGATGGTGAAGAACGGCTGAAACCTGCTTTTCCGCGCCGTCCCGGAACGGCGGCGCGGTTAGCGCTTGACGGTCAAGCCGACAAGGCCGCGCAGCGTGCGGGTATCGCTGCCCTGGTCGCGGGTGGTGATTTCGTAGCCGAGATCGCCCTTGAGATCGACATAGCGGTTGATGCCCCATGTCACGCCCGGCCCGGCCGTATAGAGCGTCTCGTCAGGGCCGTTGCCCTGATAATCGCGATAGGTCGCCGTGCCGGTCAGGCGGGCGATGACATTGTCGCGCACTTCATGCGAAATGCCCGCATTGGCGCTGTAGGAGACATAGCCGCTGGAACCCGCCGCGGTGGACGGCTCGATGGCGGTGGACAGGCCGAAATTGACATCGGTGCCGCGCTGCGGCGACCAGACGAGATCGCCGTCCACCGTTAAGCCATCCAGCGATTTCAGGCGCGCATCGTCGAATTCGGCGCGCCGGTAGCCAAGGCCCAGTTCGCCGCGCAGCTTCTCGCCCATGTCCAGCTCGACGCCCGCCTTGGCGGCATAGGTCCAGTAGGAGCGCTGGTAGCCCTGGCTGTCGGTCCTGAGATCGTAGCGCGAGCGGCCGATCGAGGCTTCGAGGAAGGGAATGAGGGCGGGCGACAACTCGTAGCCGATGCGCCCGCGCAGCGTGCCGGACAGGCGGTCGCGGTCTTCCATCGACAGTTTCGTGCCGTCCGCCAGCGTCGCATCCGTATAGAACTGCTTTTCCAGATCGAAACCGGTGGTGCCGCGAATGACGCCGAAGGCGCGCTGCACCTCGACGCCGCCGCGCAGCGTGTGCACGCCAGCCTGCGTCTGCGCGCCGCTGATGGCGTTCGGATCGTCGGTATCCTCGCGGCTGAAGCCGTAGCCGCCGCGAATATGCGCGATCATGCGGTCGGCGAGATCGAGGCGCAGGTCGGCGTCGAGGCTGGCGCTCGGCTTTTCCTCGCCTTCGCCGCTGAGATTGCGCTGCAACAGGCCCGCGCCGGTCACGGTCAGCGCGTGGCGCGACCAGTCGGATTCGAGCGTGCCCTTGATCTCGCTTTGCAGATAGGTGCGGCCAGTGGAGACGGACCCGGTCTTTTCCCGTTCCGCGCCAAGGCTTTGCGTGAACGACGGGCGCAGGACCATGGTGCCGAGGCGCATTCCCTGCGCATCGTTGCGGGTGGGATCGGCGCGCTGCGGCAGATTGTCGATGGAATTCTCGCGCAGGTTCATCCGGCTGAAATCGGCGCCGTCATTGGCGTCCTCCAGCCCGGTCAGGCGGTCCGCCCGGGGATTGATGCCGCTCGTCAGCTCGGGTTCGGCGGCCTGGGTCCGTCTGCCTGGCCGCAATGCCGTATCGGCGACGGGAGATAGCGCGGCCTCGCCGGCGGGATCCGTCACGGGGGCGAGGGTTTGCGCGAAAGCGGGCGCGGCAAGGGCGGTTGCGGCGGCAAGCAGCGCGGCGCAGGCAAAGACCGGCCCATGCGGGACTATTCGGCTTTTGTGCTGTCGTTCCGTCATGCTCATGGATTCCGCGGTGGCTTTTCGTTAGCTAAACGTAAACCCTCATGGTTAACCATTGGTTGACGGCAGGCCCCGCAAGGCGGCAATTCACAGGGACAAAACGGCTTTGCACTTTGATCCGAATTGTTCTAACGAACAGCCATGACCAAGCATGTGATCAATCTCACCGGCAACGGCGCCGTCGAATCGGCGCTGCGAACGATTGCGACCGAAAAGAACGGGCTTCAGTCGCTCGAGCGGGCGCTGACGGATGGCCTTTCCGAGCCCTTTTCCCGCGCCGTCGAACTGATCGGCACGCGCAACGGCCGCGTCATCGTCACCGGCATCGGCAAAAGCGGCCATATCGGCTCCAAGATTGCCGCCACCTTCGCCTCCACCGGCACGCCGTCCTTCTTCGTGCATCCGGTGGAAGCCAATCACGGCGATCTCGGCATGATCACGCAGGACGACGTCATCATCGCCCTGTCATGGAGCGGCGAGAGTGCCGAGTTGCGCGGCATCATTGCCTTTTCGCGCCGGTTCTCGATTCCGCTGATCGCCATCACCTCCGGCGCCGCTTCGACGCTGGGGCGCGAGGCGGATATCCTGCTGCTGCTGCCCAGCGAGCAGGAAGCCTGTCCGCACGGGCTTGCCCCCACCACCTCGACCCTGATGCAGCTTGCGCTCGGCGATGCGCTGGCGGTGGCGCTTCTGGAAGCGCGGGGCTTTACCGCCAGCGATTTCCGCACCTTCCATCCCGGCGGCAAGCTGGGGGCGAGCCTGTCGCATGTCGGCGACGTCATGCATGCCGGTGACAGCGTTCCGCTGGTACCGCTCGGCTGCCGGATGCGCGAAGCCGTGACGGTGCTCTCGCACAAGCGCTTCGGCTGCGTCGGCGTGGTGGATGCGGAGGGGCGGCTGTGCGGCATCGTGACCGATGGCGACATCGCCCGCAATCTCGAACGCAATCTGGCAGCGCTCTCAGTGGACGAGGTGATGACGCGGGCGCCGAAAACGGTGCGGCGCGAAACGCTGGCGACCAGCGCCATGGCGATGCTGCAAAAGCATAATATCTCGGCGCTGATCGTGGTGGATGACGGCGGTTTTCCCGCGGGCATCGTCCACTTCCACGATCTGCTGCGCATCGGCGTGGCGTAGGGCGCTCCGCGCTTTTCGGAAAATGCTTCAGTTTTCCAGCGGTTCGACCGTCAGGTCGCGGCCGTCGCTATGGGAGACGCGCACTCGTGTTCCGACGGGCAGATCCGGCCCCATCACCGACCAGGTGGTATCGTCGAGGCGGATGCGGCCGCGCCCGTCGACGATCGGCTCGCGCAACGTGGCGACCCGGCCGACGAGGCTTTGGCCGCGCTGGTTGAGCAGCGGCTGATCGCTGACATGCGCGCCGGTGGAGAGCAGCCGCCGCCCGGCGATGGCGAAGACGACCGACAGCACCGCAAACAGCAGCGCCTGCGCCTGCCAGACCCAGAAGCCGGTTTCCCAGAACAGCAGCGATAGCGCCCCGACGGTGATGGCGGCGACGCCGATCCACACCAGAAACACGCCGGGAACCACCAGTTCCGCCGCCAGCAGAAACAGGCCGAGCAGCCACCAGCTCCACGGCCCGATTTCGGCGATGAGTTTCGCGATCATCGGCGTCAGCTTTCCTGCCGGGGCGTGGTGGTGAAGGAGACCTGCGGCGTGCTGGGCCGGGCGGGCGCTGCCGGGCGCGGCGGGGTGGTGGTCGGCGGATTGCCGTTGCCGAACACTTCCCTGGCGATGGCGCCGATGCCGCCGAGCGAGCCGATCAGCGAGGAGGCTTCCATCGGCATCAGCACCACCTTGGAATTGGGGGCGCGGCCGATGGAGGTCAGCGCCTCCGTGTATTTCTGCGCCACGAAGTAGTTGATCGCCTGCACGTCACCGGCGGCGATGGCCTCGGAGACCATGCGGGTGGCCTTGGCTTCGGCCTCGGCCATGCGCTCGCGCGCCTCGGCATCGCGGAAGGCGGCTTCGCGTTCGCCCTCGGCCTGAAGGATCGCCGCCTGCTTGGCGCCCTCGGCCTTGAGGATCTGGGCGTTGCGCATGCCCTCGGCTTCGAGAACCTGGGCGCGTTTTTCGCGCTCGGCCTTCATCTGCCGGGCCATGGCGTCGACCAGATCGGCGGGCGGGCGGATGTCCTTGATCTCGACGCGGGTGACCTTGATGCCCCACGGGCGCACGGCGTCGTCCACCACATGCAGCAGCCGGTCGTTGATGGTTTCGCGGTTGGAGAGCAGCTCGTCCAGATCCATCGAACCCATCACCGAGCGGATATTGGTCATGGTCAGGTTGAGGATGGCGTTTTCGAGATTGGAAACCTGATAGGCGGCTTCGGCGGCGTTCAGCACCTGGTAGAAGGCGACGCCATCGGCGGCGACGCTGGCATTGTCACGGGTGATGACTTCCTGTGTCGGCACGTCGAGCACCTGCTCCATCACGTTCATCTTCGCGCCGATGCGCTCGATGAAGGGAACGATCAGGTTCAACCCCGGCTCCAGCGTGCGCGTGTAGCGGCCGAAACGCTCGATCGTGTAGCGATAGCCCTGTGGCACCGTCTTGATGCCCGCGAAGAGCACCAGAATGACGAAGACGACCACCGCGAGAACGACGATATCGAAACCCATGAAATCCATGCCTTTCTCCCGTATTTTTACATGAGGGATTTAGCACGGATTTCCATCCGGTTGTGATTTTTTTGCGGCCGGGCGGGCGATCAGGCCCAGCCCTGAAGCTCGCGCCGCACCACGGTTTCCAGAACCCGCATGCCGTCAGGGCTATCGTTCAGACAGGGAATGTGGGTGAATTTCTCGCCGCCATTGTGCAGGAAGGATTCGCCCGCCTGCTCGGCGATTTCCTCCAGCGTTTCCAGACAGTCGGAAACGAAGCCGGGATTGATGATGGCGATGCGCTTCGTGCCGTTCTTCGCCAGCTCCTCCACCGTCTTGTCGGTATAGGGTTGCAGCCATTCCTCCGGCCCGAACCGGGACTGGAAGGTGACCATCAGCTTTTCCTTCGGCAAGCCGAGCTTTTCGCGCAGCAGCCGGGCCGTCTTCATGCACTGGCAATGATAGGGATCGCCCTTGTCGAAGTAGCTCTTCGGGATGCCGTGGAAGGAGGTGAGAATCAGCTCCGGCTCCCAGTCCAGCCCCGCGAGGTGGCGGGTGATGGAATTGGCGAGCGCCTCGATATAGACGGGGTCGTCGTGATAGGGCGGCACCGTGCGCAGCGCCGGTTGCCAGCGCATTTTCAGCAGCGTTTCGAAGGCCTTGTCGTTGACGGTCGCGGTGGTGGCGGCGGCATATTGCGGATAGAGCGGGAACAGCAAGATGCGGTCGCATCCGGCCTTCTGCAACGCCTCGATGCGCGAGGCGATGGAGGGCTGGCCGTAGCGCATGCCCCAGTCCACCACCACGTTGGGCAGGCCGGCAAGCGCCGCCGCCATCCGCTCGGACTGGCTGCGGGTATAGGTGCGCAGGAAGCTCTCGTTCCTTTCCTTGTTCCAGATCGTCTCGTAAGCCTTGCCGACCTTGCCGGGGCGGGTGTTGAGCACGATGCCGAACAGGATCGGATACCAGAACAGCCGCGACCACTCGATGACGCGGCGATCCATCAGGAATTCCCGGAGGTAACGGCGCATGGACGCGGTGTCGGTGCCGTCGGGCGTGCCGAGATTGACGAGCAGGACGCCGACCTTTCCGGAACGGACGGGGGGGTGGCTGGCAGGCAGATCGGATACAACAGCGGTCATCAGTCTCTCTTCGAGCGGCGATTTTGCCGTTCATCTAGGGCGGCGGGCGCAGGTTTACATTGCCTTTGATCAAGTTTGCATCGCTTCTAAAAAGAAAAACCGGTCCGGGGAAGCCCGGACCGGCTGAATGAGGCGAGACAAATCGTCCTTATTTCGCGGGAATCTCCAGTTCCTCGCCGATGGCGAGCTTTCTGGGGTTCGGTTTGCCGTTGGCGGCGGAGATCTTTTTCCACAATTCGCCGTCGCCGTAGAACTGCACGGCCAGATCCCACAGCGTGTCGCCTTTGGCGATGACGTGCTTCGATTCCGTTGCCGCGGGCTGCGGGGCAGGGGCGGGCTCCGTCGTCACGGCCTTGTCCACGGGTTCGGTTGCGGCGGGCTGGGTTGCGGGCTGGGCTTCCTCCGTCGCGGGGGCCTGCGTCCCGGCTGCCGGTTCGGCGGCGGGAGCGGTCGCGGCGGCGATGCGCCCGTCCGTCTTCGGCGTGTAGGGATTATGCGCCGTCAGGTAATCGGCCAGCACGATTTCGAGGCTCGGGCCGTAATCATAGGGGTTGATGGCCTTGCTGGCGAAGATGTCGTAGCCATCGCCGCCGCGCCGGGTGTAATCATTGGTGACGACGCCATAGGTCTTGGCCGGATCGAGCGCGACAAAGCCCTCGCCCTCCTTCACCTCGACGGAGACGAGGCGGCTGCCTGCCGGTTTGGCGGCGTCGAAGCTGTATTTCAGGCCCGCGACCTGCGGGAAGCGGCCAGCGCCTTCCTCGATCTTAGCAAGGCCGTTTTCCAGCGCGTCCCTGACATCGCTGCCCTTCAGCTGGAAGGTGGCGAGCGTGTTCTGGAAGGGCAGCACGGTCAGCACGTCGCCCATGGTGACATCGCCCTGCTGGATGGAGGCGCGCAAGCCGCCGCCATTGGTGATGGCCATCGACATGCCCTGTCCCTTGACGCGGTCGAGCATGGCGTCGGCGACGAGATCGCCCATCTGGCACTCGGCGGCGCGGCAGGTTTCGCGCGTGCCGTCGATGGCGGCGGTGGTCGCGCCCACCACCTTCTTCTTCAGCTCCTCGATGGGCGCGCCCATCTCCTTGATCTTGGCGGCGGCCGCTTCATCCGGCTTGAAGCTGGAATCGACGAGAATCGGGTCGCCCTTGGCTTCCTTCACCACGCCGTTGTCATCGAAAGTGACGACGAGATCGCCGAGATATTTGCCGTAGGAGCGGGCCGTCACCACCGGCACCTTGTAGCCGCCGGGATTGTCGACCATGGTCGGATAAGGCCCTTCGGCCTTGGGGTCGGTATTGGACAGCAGCGTGTGGCTGTGGGCGCCGACCACCACATCCACGTCGGGGATTTTGGCGATGGCGCCGATATCGCGGGGATAGCCGACATGGGTGAGCGCGATGATCTTGTTGATCCCTTGCGCCTTCAAGTCCTGCACGGCTTCGGTGATGGTGGAGACGTCGTCGGCGATCATCACCGAAGGGCCGGGGGAGGAGGTTTCCTCGGTGTCGTTGGCGACGGCGCTGACGATGCCGATCTTCTGGCCGCCGACATCCAGCACCACGGAAGGCTTGATGCGGTCCTTCAGCTTCGAGCTGTCGCCGGTCAGCACATTGGCGCTCAGCACTGGCAGCTTCACCTTGTCTAGAAAGCTCGCGAAGCCTTCCTCGCCGTCATCGAATTCGTGATTGCCGACCGCCATGGCGTCGAAGCCGATCAGGTTGACGAAATCGGCTTCGGCCGCGCCCTTGTAGGTGGTGTAGAACAGCGAGCCCTGGAAATTGTCGCCGCCGTTCAGCACCAGCACGTTCTTGCCCGAGAGCGCCGCGCGGCGGGCGTCGATGGCGGTTTTCAGGCGGGCGGCGCCGCCGAAGCATTCGTTCTTGCCTTCCTCCTCCTCCGAGCAGGTGGCGTCGAACTTGTTGATCGATTCGATGCGGGAATGGAAATCGTTGATGTGGAGGATGTTCAGTTCGTAATCCGCAAAGGCGGCGCTGGAGGACAGCGCCACGATGGATGCCGTCAAAAGGCCGAACGCGAGGGATTTCGCCATGATGATGTGCTCCGCTGTTGTCCTGCGGCGTACCGCAGCACTGAAAACTAGGGGATGTTTTCACCAGACAAGGCCGACTGCAAGCGAAAAGCGGCGCGGCTTTCGCGAAAGGTAAACAGCAAAAAGGCTCCCCGGAGGGAGCCTTTCGCAAAGGCTGCGCGCGGCTGGATCAGGCGCGGCGGGTCAGCGTGAACTGGGTGCCGGATTCGGCCGTGCAATTCAGGCGGCTGGGGCCGGAAAGCCTGCAATTCACCCGCGAGTTGGTCTTTTTCAGGTTGGAATAGAGATTGATCTCGACGATGCCGTTCGGCTGCATGGTGTAGGAGCCGGAAGCGAGAATCGCATTCGAGCCGTCGGTGGTGCGGGTGTCGAAGCGGCCGCCGTTGAAGCTGGAAATCAGCCCGTTCGGATCGGCCCAGCTTCCGTCGACAGGGCTGCCGGCGGGCCTCGCCTGCGAGACGGCGGGCGGCAGGTCGCGCGGCGGCGGGGAGGACTGGCACGCGGACAGCAGGGCTGCGGCGGCGAAAAAGGGCAGGACTTTCTTCGGGATCATGTATCTCTCGCGTAAGGATCGGCACGGCACGGGAAACGAAGTGATAAAACCATGCCGCGAATGCCCCCGCATGGCAAGAGCCCGGCGGGTGGTCCCGCCTCACTCTTTTTACGACCGTTGCGAAAATGCCCGCAACCCCGGTTGCGGGCATTGCGGGGCGGCTTACAGCCTGCCGCGCAAAAGTGCGCGGCGGTTTTGTGATAACGGCATGCGAGAAAACGGGGAGCTAAACCGCAAGGAGCGAATCTGAAAGATCGCGGCGCGTTTTAGCGCACCAGAATATTGCGGAACTGCCAGGGGTCGTGCGCGTCGATATCCTCGGGGAACAGGCCGGGGCGGCCTTCGAGCGGCGTCCAGTCGGTATAATGCCCCTCGACCGGGCCGAGATAGGGCATCTGCACCTCGAGGCAGCGCCTGTAATCCATCTCGTCAGTTTCCACGATGCCCGCCTTCGGGTTTTCCAGCGCCCAGACCATGCCCGCCAGAACGGCGGAGGTCACCTGCATGCCGGTGGCGTTCTGGTAGGGGGCGAGATCGCGGGTTTCCTCTACCGACAGGCGCGAGCCGTACCAGTAGGCGTTCCTGGCGTGGCCGTAGAGCAGCACGCCGAGTTCGTCGGCGCCGTCCACCAGTTCGTTCTCGTCGAGAACATGCAGCACCGGCTGGGCCTTGCCGCCATTGCCGAACATTTCGTGCAGCGACAGCACCGCGTCATTGGCCGGGTGATAGGCGTAATGGCAGGTGGGGCGGTAGCTGACATCGCCGCTCTTGTCATGGGCGGTGAAGTAGTCGGCAATCGAGATCGCCTCGTTGTGGGTGACGAGGAAGCCATATTGCGGGCCGGGCGTCGGGCACCAGCTCCGCACGCGGGTATTGCCGCCCGGCTGCTCCAGATAGATCGCCGCGCCGCAGCCCTTCTTGTGCTTCTTCGCGTTCTTCGGCATCCATTTCTCATGGGTGCCCCAGCCAAGCTCGGAAGGTTGCAGGCCCTCGGAGATGAAGCCTTCCACCGACCAGGTGTTCCAGAACACGTTGAGCGGCTTCGGGTTTTTGGCGCGCTGGGTATCGCGCTCGGCGATGTGGATGCCCTTGACGCCGGTTTTCTTCATCAGCTTCGCCCAGCCTGCGCGGTCGTCCGCCGCCGGTTCCTCGAAATCGAGGCCGATTTCGGTGGCGACATCCACCAGCGCCTTCTTGACGAACCACGAAACCATGCCGGGATTGGCGCCGCAGCAGGAGACCGCCGTGGTGCCGCCCGGATGCTTGCG
Organism: Rhizobiaceae bacterium; assembly: GCA_039808465.1. Lineage (GTDB taxonomy): Bacteria > Pseudomonadota > Alphaproteobacteria > Rhizobiales > Rhizobiaceae > Metarhizobium. The sequence continues at coordinate 11,713 of JBDHTA010000054.1, forward strand.
CTTTTCGGCGCGCATGCTTTCGCGCAGCGCGTAATTGGTGCGGTCGGCATTCTTCATCGTGTCGTCGAAGTAGAAGCCGAGCCAGGGCTCGACCACCGTGTCGATATAGAGCACGTCGAGCTTGCGGCAGAGCTTGACCAGATCGACCGAGCCGGTATCGACGGAAAGGTTGACGCAGAAGCCCTGACCCTCGCCTTCGGTCAGCAGGGGTTTCAGCAGGTTCTTGTAATTGTCCCTGGTGACGGCGGCCTTGATGTGGCGCGCGCCGTGGCGCTCGTAAATGGCCGTGTCGGCCGCATCCTCGCGCGGTTCGATGACGATCAGCCGGTTCCGGTCGTATTTGAAGTGGCGCTCGATCAGCGGCAGGGTGCCGCGGCCGATCGACCCGAAGCCGATCATGACGATCGGGCCGGTGATTTCGCCATGCACCGGGTAGGATTTGTCTGTCATCGTGGTCTCCTGAAGGGGCGGATCGTCCGCCGGTCACGGTTCTACAGCATAAAAGCCTGTCATAATAAAGAACCGATGACAGACGCCATTCCGGGGCGGGCGGGGCTTCAACCGGCGATCAGTTCGGCGCGGATCAGGCCGCGCAGGGAATTGCCGACGAAGAGGCTGCGCCCGGCCAGATCCTGAAGCCGCAGGCGCTGGCTGCGCGCCTTCTGCCGGCAGATCATGTCGGTGCGCAGCACGCCCGACAGCAGGCCGGAATTCAGCGGCGGCGTCATCAGCATGCCCTCGCCATCCTCCACGAAAATGCTGGTGATGGTGCCCTCGCAGACATCGCCCCTCTCGTTGAGCAGGATGACCTCGTCGGCCTCCTCCGGCGTATATTCGGCCCGTGCCGCCTCGTAGAGATCGCGCTTCGAGGTCTTGTGGCGCAGCAGCGGATCGGCGGAATCGATGCGGGTTTTGGCCACGCGCAGCGTCCACACCGTTTCCTGCGCAAGCGGCGTGAAGGGGGTGGAGGCGATGGCGATCTCGCCCTTCTGCGTCAGCGTCATGCGCACGCGCAAGGGTTCGGCGGCATCCTTCAGATGCTCCTCCAGCTTCCTGCGGGCATTGGCGGGCTGGCGAAAGCGCAGCGCGTCGGCGGAGCGGGCAAGCCGCTTCATGTGCTGGTCGATGCGCAGCACGCCCTGTCCCGGTTCGTAGCGAAATGTCTCGATCAGCGTGAAATCCATTGATCTCCTACCGCAAAACGCGCCTTCAGCAAGCATTCCTCATATTCGGCCTCGGCCCGCGAATCGAAAACGATGCCGCCGCCGACATTGAAGACTGCCCGGCCGTTTGAAAAGAGCGAGATGGTGCGGATCGCCACCGAGAACCGCATCGGCCCCTCGGGCGAAACGAAGCCGATCGCGCCGCAATAGGCGTCGCGCGGGCCTTCCTCCAGGGCGTGCAGGATCTGCATGGCGCTGATTTTTGGCGCGCCGGTGATCGAGCCGCAGGGGAAAAGGGCGGCGAAGATATCCCGCAGCGTCAGATCCGGCAGCAGCTTCGCCTGCACATGGCTGACCATCTGGTGAACGGTGGGATAGGTCTCGATCTCGAACAGTTTCGGCACATCGAGCGTGCCGACCTCTGTGATGCGGGAAATATCGTTGCGCAGCAGGTCGACGATCATGCGGTTTTCGGCCTGCGTCTTCACATCCGCCAGCATGGCGGCGACGATCTCCGCATCCTCCTGCGCGGAGGCGCCGCGCTTTGCCGTGCCCTTCATCGGATGCGTCTCGATCCAGCCTTCGGCATCGGTGCGGAAGAACAGTTCCGGCGAGCGCGACAGAAGCTTCGGGCCGCCGAGATCGATGAAGGCGCCGTATTTCACCGGCTGGCGCTCGATCAGCGACCAGAAGGCGGCAAGCGGATCGCCGTTCCAGCGCGCTTCGACCGGCATGGTGAGATTGGCCTGATAACAGTCGCCGAGCCGCAGGTGCCGGTGCAGCCGCTCGAAGCGGGTGCGATAGGTCTCGAAATCCCAGGCAGCCCGAGGTTCGCTGAGGAAAGGCTCGTTTTCGCCCCTCTGGCGGGCCTGTGCCAGCGGGTGATCGGGTGCCGCGGGCGCATCGAAGACGCCGAAGCAGAGAAGCGGCGTTTCGCGGTTCGCGATGGCAAAGCCCGCCAGCTTGTCCTCGAACAGATGGCCCGCCTCGTAAGACATGTATCCGGCGAGCCATTTGCCGCGGCGCATCGCCGCCTCCAGCCTTTCCAGCGCGGGGAGGAAATCGTCCGGCTGGCGCACGGTGACGATCTCCTCAGGTTCGGCAAACAGCATGACCGTCCCGGCCGGGTCGTCACGAAACAGGGCAAAGGGCGGGTGATCGGCCATGACGCTCATCTTGTCGGCAAGCCGCCGCCCCTGTCTCGACAGGCGGGCGGCGGCGCATTCAGCTTATTCTTTATCTAGCGCTTCCAGCTCGTCGATCAGCCCTTCGATCATCGACAGGCCCTGTGCCCAGAACGACGGATCGGTGGCATCCAGCCCGAAAGGCTTCAGCAGTTCGGAATGATGCCGCGTGCCGCCCGCCTTCAGCAGCTCGAAATACTTCTCCTGAAAGCCGCTTTCCGCCTTCTGGTAGACGGCATAGAGCGAATTGACGAGGCAATCGCCGAAGGCATAGGCGTAGACGTAGAAGGGCGAATGGATGAAGTGGGGGATATAGGCCCAATAGGTCTCGTATCCCTCGGAGATCCGGATGGCCGGTCCGAGGCTTTCGTCCTGCACCGACAGCCACAATTCGCCGATCTGCTCCGCCGTCAGCTCGCCTTCCTTGCGGGCGGTGTGAACCTTGCGCTCGAATTCGTAGAAGGCGATCTGGCGCACGACCGTATTGATCATGTCCTCGACCTTCTGGGCGAGCATCGCCTTGCGCTCGCGCCTGTCCTTCGTTTTATCCAGCAGGGCGCGGAAGGTCAGCATTTCGCCGAAGACGGAGGCGGTTTCGGCCAGCGTCAGCGGCGTCTGGCTCATCATCGGCCCCTGCGCGCCCGCGAGAACCTGATGCACGCCATGGCCAAGCTCATGGGCGAGCGTCATCACGTCACGCGGCTTGCCGAGATAATTCACCAGCACATAAGGATGGGCGGAGGGCACGGTGGGATGGGCGAACGCGCCCGGCGCCTTGCCGGGGCGCACCGGCGCGTCGATCCAGCCTTCATCGAAGAAGCGGCGGGCAATCGCGGCCATGTCGGGCGAAAAGGCGTTGTAGGCGGAAAGCACCATCTCCTTCGCCTCGGCCCAGGGAATCAGCGCGTCCGGGGTTTCCGGCAGCGGCGCGTTGCGGTCCCAGTAGTTGAGCTGCTCCATGCCGAGCCACTTCGCCTTCATCCTGTAATAGCGATGCGACAGGCGCGGATAGGCCTGCTTCACTGCCGCCGCCAGCGCATCCACCACCTCGCGCTCGACGCGGTTGGCGAGGTGGCGCGAATCGGCGATGTCCTCGAAGCCGCGCCAGCGGTCGGCGATATCCTTGTCCTTGGCGAGCGTGTTGGTGATCAGCGTGAAAACGCGCAGGTTCGCCCGGAAGGTTTCGGCCAGCGACGCGGCGGCCCTGGCGCGGGCGGCGGGATCGGCGTCCTGCAACAGATTCAGCGCCACCTCCAGCGGCACCTTCTCGCCGTCGATATCGAAGCGCAATTCCGCCAGCGTCTCATCGAACAGGCGGTTGAAGGCGGCGGCGCTGGTCATCGATTTTTCGAGGAAAAGCTGCTCCAGCCGGTCATCGAGCTGGTAGGGCTTGTCCTTGCGCAGATCGATCAGCCATGGGCGGTAATGGGCGGCGGCGGGATCGTTTGCGAGGCAGGCGTCGAGAACGGCATCGTCGAGGCGGTTGATTTCCAGCGGGAAGAACAGCAGATGCGCGGCGATCTCGGTCAGCTTCGCCTGCACGTCGCCATAGAGCTTGCCGTTCTTCGGATCGCTGGTGTCGGAGAAATAGGTGAGCCCCGCATAGGAGGCGATGCGGCCGGTCAGATCCTCCAGCGCATCCGATTGGGCGATGGCCGCGCCGAGCCCTTCGCCGCCGGTTTTCGCGGCGGCTTCCGCCAGCCTGCCCTTCCAGCGGGTTTCGAAAGCGATGGCGTCGCTTGCCGCCCTGGCGAGATCGCCGAGGAAGGCGGGCGAATCGGGCGCGGGGTAGAGATCCTCCAGACGCCACACCGGCAGATCGCCAAGTGCGGTCTCGGCGCGGGAGGCGGTGGCGGGGCCGGGCTGCATCACGGGGCTCTGGCGCATGGTCGAATCCTCATCTCTTTTTTGCTGGCACAGATGTATGCGCGGCGGCCCGGCGCGGCAAGCGCCACGTTGCGCCGCTCTTTTCCTCCCGGAATTGAGGGATGGTTAAAATCCGAGCAATTCTCAAAACTGGATGTTCAAATCTGCCGTGGGAAAGTCGCAACCGGGTTTCGCATGACGCGAAGCTCTCATGACGATGATTTCAGGAGAGAGGCCTTGACCGCGCACATTCTTGTTGTTGATGACGATCCCGTTCAGCGCCGGCTTCTCAAGAATGCGGTGGAGCGCCATGGGCATATTCCCCATCTCGCCGAAAACGGCCGCGCCGGTCTCGAAGTGCTCAAGCGCCGTCTCGGCGAAATCAACGTCATCGTGCTCGATCTGGTGATGCCGGAAATGAACGGCCTCGCCTTTCTCGAGGCGCTGCACCAGATGGGCATCGAAATGCCCGTCATCGTGCAGACGGGGCAGGGCGGCATCGAGACCGTGGTGCAGGCGATGCGCGCGGGCGCCTTCGATTTCGTGGTCAAGCCCGTGTCGCCGGAGCGCATCGGCAATTCCATCGCCAACGCCCTGAAGGTCGACCGGCGCGAGGCGAAGGCGCGCGCGGGCCGCCGCTCGCGCAGCGGCGCCATCGGCTTCGACGATATTGTCTCGGCCAGCCCCTCGATGCTGCGCGTCATCGAGCTGGCGCAACGCGCCTCGCAATCGAACATTCCCGTGGTGCTGGAAGGGGAATCGGGCGTCGGCAAGGAGCTGGTCGCCCGCGCCATCCAGTCCGGCGGCGACCGGGCGCAGCGGCCCTTCGTCACCGTCAATTGCGGGGCCATTCCGCATAACCTGGTCGAAAGCATCCTGTTCGGGCATGAGAAGGGCGCGTTTACCGGTGCGACAGAACGTCACAGCGGCAAGTTCGTGGATGCCGATGGCGGCACGCTGTTCCTCGACGAGATCGGCGACCTGCCGCTGGAGGTGCAGGTGAAGCTGCTGCGCGCCGTGCAGCAGGGCGAGATCGAGACGGTCGGCGCCAGCAAGGCGCAACGCGTCGACGTGCGGCTGATTTCGGCCACCAACAAGGATCTGATCGAGGAGGTCAAGGCCGGGCGCTTCCGCGAAGACCTCTATTACCGCCTCAACGTCTTCCCGATCACCATTCCGGCGCTGCGCCGCCGCAAGGAGGATATTCCCCATCTCGCCCGCGTGTTCGTGCAGCGCTTCGCCAGCGAGCAGAAGCTGCCGCAGGTGCCGGTGCTGACGGCGGGCGCGCTCGGCCTGCTGACCGCCTATGACTGGCCGGGCAATATCCGCCAGCTCGAAAACGCGGTGTTCCGCGCCGTCGTTCTCTCGCAAGGCCATGAAATCACGGAGATGGATTTTCCCCAGATCGCCGCGCAGCTTCCGGCCTATACGCTGGGCGAGAGCGCCGCCTCCGCGCCTGCGGCGCTTCCGGCCGTTTCGCATTTCGCCGAGCTTGGCCTGTCCGGGCATGAAGGCCCGGCTGCGGCATCCGCGCTGCCAGCCGATCCGCTGCCGCCGGAAAACGTCATCGTCAGTACCGACGAGACCGGCGACGTGCGCAAGCTCGCCGATGTCGAGGAAGAGCTGATCCGCTTCGCGCTGAAATTCTATCGCGGCCAGATGAGCCAGGTGGCGCGCAAGCTCGGCATCGGCCGTTCCACCCTCTACCGCAAGCTCAAGGATTACGGCATCGACCCGGACGATCCGATCAAAAACGCTGCTTAAGAAAAAACTTATGGCGTTAATACTCAGGCAAGCCTATTCGGTTACCTCTCGTAAAGCTCTTGTTAGTGGTGCATTGACCATATATGGAGCTTGTGCATGTGTGGCATTTTTGCCATCGTGTCACCGCAATTGACCTGCATGTGATCACTTGTGCGATAGAGAGCGTCGAACGGGGATAGTTTTGGCGAAATTGTTTGGAAAGAAAACGCCGTCGGGCGAGGGCGCGAGCCTTGCTGCCAAACTCGCATCTTGGGTGGCAAAGCCGGCATTCCTTCTCAGCCTCGCTCTGGCGGTGCCGCTTGCGGTTCCTCAGGATTCTCATGCGGCGGCTGGCACGCGCAGCCTCAAGCTCTATTTCGTCCATACCGGCGAAAAGGCGACGATCACCTTCAAGCGCAACGGCAAGTTCGATCCGCAAGGGTTGCAGCAGCTCAACCGCTTCCTGCGTGACTGGCGCCGCAACCAGCCGACCAAGATGGATCCGCGCCTGTTCGACCTGATCTGGGAAGTTTACCGGCAGAGCGGCTCGCGCGACTATATCCACGTCGTCTCCGGCTTCCGTTCGCCCGCCACCAATTCCATGCTGCGCTCGCGCACCAAGGGCGTCGCCGAAAAGAGCCAGCACATGCTCGGCAAGGCGATGGATTTCTACCTGCCCGACGTCAAGCTCGCCAATCTGCGCGCCATCGGCATGAAGCTGCAAACGGGCGGCGTCGGTTTTTATCCGAAGTCGGGCTCGCCCTTCGTGCATATGGATGTCGGCAATGTCCGCTCCTGGCCGCGCATGAGCCGTCAGGAACTGGCGCGCCTGTTCCCCGATGGCAAGACCATGCATCTGCCCGCCGACGGCCAGCCGCTGCCGGGTTACCAGCAGGCGCTTGCCGATTACAAGCGCCGCGCCGGGTCCGTGCAGATCGAAATGGCCGACGCCACCTCGCCGAAGCGCAAGGGCTTCTTCGCGAAGCTGTTCGGCGGCGGCGCGGATGAGGAAGAGGAAAGCGGCGGCGGCCTGGATGCCGCGCCGGTCGTCGCCTCGCCGCGCAAGGCGATCGAAGTCCAGCCGAAGAAACAGCAGCAGCAGGCTCCGGCTCCGGCCGTCGAGGATGTGGCGCCGGTCCTGACCGCGCGTCTGGATACGCCCGAGCCGTCGATCAACGCGCCGGTGCCGATGGTGCGCCCGGCCTTCCGCGAGCCGGTGGCCGCGGGCATGGCGACGGCGCTGTTGCCGTCGACGCGCAGTTCGGCGCAGGAAGCGCTTCAGGCCGCCATTCCGGCAACGCCCGAGCCGCAGCCGCAGCAACAGCAGCCGGAAGGCTTCGCCGATCTTGCCGCCTATCGCATTCCAGTTCCGGAATTGCTGACGCGCCCGCAGCAGGAAACGGCGTCCGCCGAGGAAATGCTGGAACAGTCCGCGCTTGAGAAGCTGGCCTATGTGCCGGTTCCCGGTTCGCGGCCCGAAATTGCCAATGCGCTGGCCGCGCAGGCGAAATCCATGGAGACTGGCCGCGACAAGGCCGCCATCGAGCAGGCGTCGCTGTCGCCCGCCATCGTTGCCGCGCTGGCAGGTTCCGGCGCGCCGGACGAGGATGACGACGCCTACAAGGCCGAAGCGGCCGCACTTGCCGAATCGACCGGCTCCGAGCAGGCCGATTACACCACCGACGAGCCTGACGATGAGGACGGCATGGAAGAGCTGGCGGCGCTGGAACCGGCGCCGCTGCTGCCCGAAACCGTGAAGGCATTGCAGGCCGCGGCCGCAACGCCCGCCAAGGGCGGCCGTCCGAAGAAAGCCGATGCCGCCGCCGCCACCCGCGACAGCGTGCGCACCGAGCCGAAGCTGACGAACCAGATGATTTCGCAATGGGCGATCAGCAAGGCGCGGGTCGAGCTGAACGCGAAGCCGGTCAAGGCGCCGCGTTTCGTCAGCCCGACGCTGCGCGCCCAGCCGACCACGGTCTACACCGCCGGTTTCTCGCCGCAGACCGCCAGTATCGACCCCGGCCGCTTCAGCGGCAATGCGGTCAACTTCATGGAAGTGCGCAAGTTCGACAAGTAAGCGGCCAACCATATGGCATCAAAAAACCCGGCTTCGCAGGAAGCCGGGTTTTTCATTATGAAAGAGAAGGCCAATGCCTAAAGCGGATGGAACCTGCGAGACCAGACTTCTGGCAACTATCGAAGAAAAGGGAAGTTTCGATCTGTCCGCTTTCTTTGCCAGGCTTGAGGCTGTTCCGGATTGGGGAAAAATCGTTGTCGCCCACATCTATCTGGATCATATCCTGACGGAAACGCTACGGGATGTCCTGCCGAATGCCGAGCTGTATTTTCAGGGGCACAAATCTTTTTCCGACAAGCTCAATCTCTGCCAGTCGCATGGATGTTTCGCAGGAGAGTTCGGCAGGGTTCTTGCAGGCATCAATACCAGCAGAAACCGCTTTGCCCATAAGCTTGTCTTCGATGTATCCGATGCGGAAAAGACAAATCTCTTTCGTCTGCTATCAGAGTCCAGGCCTGTCAGCGCTGTGACGGAAGAAGGAGGTTTTGAAAGCTTTCTGATAGATGTCGTTGTCTATGCCGAATATGAACGCATAGCATTTGCGAAATTGCAGGATTTGGATCGCCAGAAATCGCACCTCATGAAAGAGGCGATGGAGCTTCTGTCCGTGGAATTGCGCGGGCCCGGTATCCGGAAATAGAAAACGCTCCGCACCATTTGAGATGCGGAGCGTGCAATCCGGATGGACCGGTACGGTTATTCCATGCCGAGCGCGGCCATATATGCCTGTAGAATGGATTCTTCTTCCAGACGCTCGTTGGCATCCTTCTTGCGCAGGCGGATGATCGTGCGGATCGCCTTGGCGTCGTAGCCGCGTCCCTTGGCTTCTCCGATCACATCCTTGATGTCTCCGGAAATCGCGGCCTTTTCCTCTTCCAGACGCTCGATGCGCTCGATGAACTGGCGCAGTTCGGCGGCGGCGACGTTTTCGACTGTGTTTTCTTCTGCCATCTCGTGTCCTTCTGGTCTTGCGTCAGCCCGCGCTTTTCCGGGGGGAAGGGCGAGCGATAGGGTTCCGGCCGCTGACCTGCCGTGAAGTCGGGTTCAGGTCAAGACGATTTCTTCATCGCGGGAAAGGCGGCGGCCTTATTCCTTCGGGCGGTTGATCTCGAAAGCCGCCTTCTGGGCTTCGGTCGCTTCCGTCTGGTGCAGGGCTTTCCAGTCCTCGTAGGGCATGCCGTAGATGCGCTCGCGCGACTGGTCCTTGCTCATTTCCTGCCCGGCGGCGATGGCCGCCTCGCGATACCAGTTCGACAGGCAGTTGCGGCAGAAGCCCGCGAGATTCATCAGGTCGATGTTCTGCACGTCGGAGCGTTCGTTGAGATGCTGCAACAGGCGCCGGAAGGCGGCGGCTTCGTATTCGGTCTGCTGCTGCGGGTCCGTGGTCATGGTTCGTCTCCGTAAGCGATATCGTAGGGGCCGGTGCGCGAGGGGTAGCGCCGGTAGCCATGCAGATCGGGATCGGCATTCATGGCCGCGAAGACCGGGGCAAGCCGGGCTGCCCAGGCATCCATGCCCGCTTCGCCGCCGATCAGATCCTGGCGCACTTCCAGAAGCGCGTGCGCAATGCCGCGCATCATGCAGTGGCGATACATGGTATCGCCTTTCAGCGCGCCGTCATAGGGCTCGTTGTCGCCGACGATCAGCGCCGGATCGGCGCGCAGCCGTTCGATGAGCTGCCCGGCGGCGCGCGGATCGCCGTCCCACAGAATGCCCGCATGCCAGGCGCGCGGCACGCCTTTCCAGAAGGGCGTGAAGGAATGCAGCGAAATGACCAGCGGCGCCTTGCCGCTTTGCGCCTCGACGGCGCGGATCTGCGCCGCCACCGCCGCGTGATAGGGGCGATGCCAGCTTTCCAGCCGGTGCCGCGCCTCCGCCGGTGTCAGCGGATGATTGCCGGGAACGATGGCGCCATCCGAGATGCGCATGATCAGCGTCGGATCGTCCTCGCCGCGATTTGGATCGATCAACAGGCGCGAAAAGCAGCTCATCACGGCGGGAACGCCGAGTATGGCCGCCAGCCGCCGCGTCAGCCCCTCGATGCCGATGTCATAGGCGATGTGGCGTTCGAAGGCGGCGGCGGCAAGCCCGAGATCGCCATATTCGGGCGGCAGCCGGTTCATGGCGTGATCGGCGATCAGGATCAGACCGGCCGCGTCATCGCCGGGAATGGTCTCGAAGGGGGCAAAGCTCTGTACAGGCATGGGAAACGTCGGCACCGGCGGCGGGATGTATCACTGTCTGATCGCATGGGCGCGGGCGCGGCGCAAGCCGCAATGGCGCGGGCCGGATTGCGCCTTGAGGCTTTCACGGGATTGCCCTGGAAAATATAATCGATTAGAGTTACGTTGACTTTCCAGCCGGGGCGGCGCAAGAAAGCGGGGTATCAATAACCATGGAGTCCCAACGGAAGCCGTGATGAACAAATCTGCGCCTCTTGCCGGTTTTAGACATTTTCTCTCTCGACGGCTGGCGATCCTCGTCCCGGCCGTTCTGCTTTCCCTTGTGGCCGCCGGCGCGGCGCGGGCGGAGTTTCGCGTGTGCAACGGCACGCAGAACCTCGTCGGTGTCGCCATCGGCTACCGCGCCCAGGATGGCTGGATTTCGGAAGGCTGGTGGCAGGTTCCCGCCACCACCTGCGCGACCCTGATCGAAGGCGAGCTTCAGTCTCGCTATTACTATCTGTATGCCGAGGACGCGGCCCGTGGCGGCCGCTGGACGGGCGATATCAACATGTGCGTCGCCGAGAACGAGTTCAAGATCGTCGGCGTCAAGGATTGTTTCGCGCGCGGCTATCAGCAGATGGGATTCAAGGAATATGACACGGGGCGGCAGGGGAGCTGGATGGTTCAGCTTTCCGACACCCCAGCGACGCAGGAAAGCCAGAATTGATGAAGCGCAATCGCAAAGTGAAGATCCTCGCCACCCTCGGTCCGGCTTCCTCCGAGGAAGCCATGATCGAGAAGCTGCATCAGGCAGGCGCGGATCTGTTCCGGATCAACATGAGCCATGCCAGCCATGACCTGATGCGGACACTCGTGCAGCGCATTCGCGCCGTCGAAAGCCGCTCCGGCCGCCCGATCGGCATTCTCGCCGATTTGCAGGGGCCGAAGCTGCGCGTCGGCAAGTTCGCCGAGGGCAAGGCGGATCTGACCGTCGGCCAGACCTTCACGCTCGATGACAACGAGGCGCCCGGCGACAATACCCGCGTCTTTCTTCCGCATCCGGAAATTCTCGAAGCCGTCAAGCCGGGCCACCGCCTGCTGATCGATGACGGCAAGCTGCATCTCAAGGCCGTGGAATGCGACGGCAGGCGCATCGTCTGCGCCGTGGTCGCGGGCACGCGCATTTCCGACCGCAAGGGCGTCAGCCTGCCGGATACGCTGCTTGGCGTCGGCGCGCTGACCGACAAGGACCGCGCCGATCTCGACGCCATTCTCGAAGTCGGCGACCTCGACTGGGTGGCGCTGTCCTTCGTGCAGCGCCCGGACGATCTCGCCGAAGTGCGCAAGATCACCCGGGGCCGTCTCGGCCTGATGTCGAAGATCGAGAAGCCGCAGGCGCTGGAGCGCATCGACGAGATCATCGAACTGTCCGACGCGCTGATGGTGGCGCGCGGCGATCTTGGCGTCGAAATGCCGCTGGAAGCGGTTCCCGGCATCCAGAAGCAGCTCATCCGCTCCTGCCGCCGCGCTGGCAAGCCCGTCGTCGTCGCCACGCAGATGCTGGAATCGATGATCTCGGCGCCGGTGCCGACCCGCGCCGAGGTTTCCGACGTTTCCATCGCCGTCTTCGAAGGCGCCGACGCCATCATGCTGTCGGCCGAATCGGCGTCCGGCTCCTATCCGGTCGAGGCGGTGTCGATGATGGCTTCCATCGCCAGCACGGTGGAGCAGGATATCCATTATTCCGGCATCATCTATGCCCAGCGCGCCCAGCCGGAAGCGACGGGCGCCGATACCATCTCGCTGGCGGGCC
>JBDHTA010000055.1:0-23426 GCA_039808465.1 Rhizobiaceae bacterium
CCGGCGTCGTCAGAACCGGCGCGTGGCGCATCATGCGCTCGGCGGCGATGCGGATCAGGCCGTCGGCCATGTCCAGAAGCCGCTTCTTGAGCTTGGCCTTGCGCATCTGCCATGCGCCGCCACCCAACTTATCCAGTTGGACTTCCGTGCCTTCGCCGCCATAGCGCGACAGAAGATCGATGTTTTCCACCGGCAGGAACAGCTTGGCGTCATCGGCATATTGCAGTTCGAGGCAGGCATGCGGCGCGCCCGCCGCCTCGATGGTGCGCAACCCGACGAAACGGCCGATGCCATGCTCGGCATGCACGACGATGGAGCCTTCATCCAGCCCCGCCACTTCGGAAATGAAATCGGCGCCGCGCTTGCGGCGCTTGGCGCGGCGCACCATGCGGTCGCCAAGAATATCCTGCTCGCCGATGACGACGAGATCGCCCGCTTCGAAACCGGATTCGATGCTGAGAACGGTGGAGGCCGCCTCGCCCCTGTCGAGCTTGCCGAGATCCTTCAAGGCCTTGACCGGCTTGATGCGCTCCAACCCGTGTTCGTTCAGCACTTGCAGCAGGCGGTCGAGCGACCCTTCCGACCAGCCGGTAATCAGCACCTTGCGCCCCCTGGCGCGGCGCTCGCCGATATGTTTTACGGCCAGATCGAAAACGTTGATGCGCTCGGCCGATTCCGCCTCGCCCGCCGTCTTCGCCCAGCGTTGCCCGGCATGGGCGTCGACGGTCACGACCTTGCGGTCCTCACCCTCCATTTCGTTGAAGGGCGACAGGCGGATTGCGCCGAACGCATCCAGCGTGCGCGAAAAAATCTTCGCTTCAAGGTAAAGCTGGCCGGGGGAAACCGGCTTGTAGGGCGTACCCTGCGCTATCTGCCCCTTGCCCTGCTGGCCGGAATTCTGGCGCGCCTCGAAGTAGTCCAGCACCAGCTTGGAACGCTCCTCCGCCGCCTCGCGCACGGTGTGATCGGTAACGATCAGGAAGCCGTTCAGGTAATCGAAGGCGGTTTCCAGCTTTTCGTAGAACAGCGGCAGCCAGTGCTCCATTCCCGCATAGCGGCGGCCTTCGGAAACGGCGAGATAGAGCGCGTCGTCGCGGGTGGCGGCGCCGAACATCGACAGGTAATTCTTGCGGAAGCGGCTGATCGTGTCCGGCGTCAGCGTCACCTCGCTCATCGGGTTGAGATCGAGCGAGCGGGCCTGCCCCGTGGTGCGCTGGCTGGCGGGATCGAAAGTGCGGATCGATTCCAGCGTATCGCCGAAGAAATCGAGGCGCACCGGCTCTTCCGTTCCCGGCACGAAGACATCGAGAATACCGCCGCGCACGGCGAATTCGCCGACCTCGCGCACCGTCGCCACCCGGTCGAAACCGTTGCGTTCCAGCCGCGCGGCGATATCGTCCATGCGGATCGTCTGGCCGGGGCGGGCGGAAAAGGCGAGGCTTTCGATGACGTCACGCGGCGCCATCTTCTGCAACATGGCGTTGACGGTGACGAGCAGGATGGCCGGGTGCGGCTTCTTCGCATGCGCGATCAGGCCCGAGAGCGCCGACAGGCGGCGGGCGGCGGTATCGGCGCTGGGCGAGACGCGGTCATAGGGCAGACAGTCCCAGGCGGGCAGCGTCATGACCGGAATATCGGGGGCGGCAAAACCCAGCATCTGCTCCAGATCGGCCATGCGCTGCCCGTCGGACAGCACATAGGCGATGGGGCGGCCGGTGCGCGCCAGCTCGGCCAGCAGGAAGGGCTCCAGACCGCCGGGCACATTGGCAACCGTCAGCGGCGTGCCGATGGAGGCGAGAAGCTTTGCGTCGAAACCGGGGATCATTCCTGCGTGCCTGTTTTCTCGAATGCCACCGGATCGAAATCCGGGCGGTAGGTGCCGATGCGGACAAACATCGGCGTTTGCAGATGCGCGGGCGTTGCGGCCGCGCCGGTGATCCAGCGCACGAGGTCGTTATCCTCCTCGCTCATGATCCTTTCCAGCTCGTCCAGTTCCACATCGCTCAGCACGGCGATTTCATCCTCGGCGAACTGGCCGAGGATCAGGTCCATTTCCCGGATGCCGCGATGCCAGCAGCGATAGAGAATACGCCTGCGGCGGGGGTCGAGATCGGCGCTCGTGCGGCTGACACCAGTCATGCTTCGTCCTTCCGGGATGGCGGTTTCAGCCGCCGGTTTTCGCGGGTGCGGGCTGAAACGCGAGGGATGGGCGCTATATAGCGATTGGACGGGCGATTGTCAGCCTTGCCAAGACCGCATTTCTCAAGGCATTTTGCGACCATGCGTCCTGCCCTTCTCGATCCCCTGTTCGCAAGCGTTTCCTCCCTGCCCGGCGTCGGCCCGAAACTGGCCGATCTGCTGGCGAAGCTGCTCGGGCGCGAGGACGCCGATGAAACCAAGGTGCTGGACCTGCTGTTCCACGCGCCCTCCTCCATCGTCGACCGCCGCCGCCAGCCGGGCATCGCGCTCGCCCCCGAAGGAATGATCGTTACCATCACCGGCCGCGTCGACCGCCACCAGCCTCCTCCACCCGGCAAGCAGAGCATGCCCTACCGCGTCTTCCTGCATGACGAGACCGGCGAACTGGCGCTGACTTTCTTTCGCGCCAAGGGCGACTGGCTTTCCAAGGCGCTGCCCATCGATGAAACCGTGACCGTCAGCGGCAAGGTGGAATGGTTCAATGGCCGCGCCTCGATGGTGCATCCCGATTACATGGTGAAGGAATCGGATGCCGCCAACCTGCCCCTGGTCGAACCGGTCTATCCGATGACGGCGGGGCTTTCCCCCAAGGTGCTGCGCCGGGCCATCGACGGGGCGCTGTCGCGCCTGCCCGCCATGCCGGAATGGATCGATGCGGCGCTGGCGCAGAAGCAGGGTTTTCCCGGCGTCGATGACGCCTTCCGCAACCTGCACGATCCGCGTGACGAAACCGATATCGATCCGCAGGCGCCTTCGCGCCGCAGGCTGGCCTATGACGAGTTTCTGGCGGGGCAGGTGTCACTGTCGCTGGTGCGCCAGAGGCTGCGCAAGGTGGCGGGCCGTCCCGTGCATGCGACCGGGGAAATCAGCGGAAAAATCCTCGCCGCCCTGCCCTTTTCCCCGACACGCAGCCAGTCGGAGGCCGTTGCCGATATCCTCACGGATATGGCCGGGAACGAGCGCATGCTGCGGCTGCTGCAAGGCGATGTCGGCTCCGGCAAGACGCTGGTGGCGCTGCTTTCCATGGCCGCCGCCGTCGAAAGCGGCGGTCAGGCGGTGCTGATGGCCCCGACCGAAATCCTCGCTCGCCAGCATTTCGCGACGATCTCGAAGCTGGCGGATGCGGCCGGGATCACCGTCGACGTGCTGACCGGGCGCACCAAGGGGCGCGAGCGCGAGGCCATTCTGGAGCGCATCGCATCCGGTGAAACACAGATCGTCGTCGGCACGCATGCGCTGTTTCAGGATACCGTCGCCTATCGCGATCTCGTGCTCGCCATCGTTGACGAGCAGCACCGTTTCGGCGTGCATCAGCGCCTGCGGCTGACGGCGAAGGGCATCTCGCCGCATATGCTGGTGATGACCGCGACGCCCATTCCGCGCACGCTGGTCCTCGCCGCCTTCGGCGACATGGACGTTTCCAAGCTCACCGAGAAACCGGCGGGCCGCAAGCCGATCCAGACCGTCACCGTGCCGACCGAGCGCATCGGCGATATCGTCGGACGGTTGCGCAATGCCATTGCGGACGGGAAGAAAGCCTACTGGATCTGCCCGCTGGTCGAGGAATCGGAGGAATCCGACCTGATGTCGGCGGAGGAGCGGCATGCGACGCTGGCGCAGGTTTTTGGCGCGGCTGTCGGGCTGGTGCATGGCCGCATGAGCGGGCCTGAGAAGGATGCCGTCATGCTTGCCTTCAAGAACGGCGATCTGCGCCTGCTGGTGGCAACGACAGTGGTGGAAGTCGGGGTCGACGTGCCGGACGCGACGATCATGGTGATCGAGCATGCCGAACGCTTCGGGCTGGCGCAGCTTCACCAGTTGCGCGGGCGCGTCGGGCGCGGCGACGAGGCCTCCACCTGCATCCTGCTCTACAAGGGGCCGCTCAGCGAAACCGGGCATGCGCGGCTATCGATCATGCGCGATACGGAAGACGGCTTCGTCATTGCGGAAGAGGATCTGAAGCTACGCGGCGAAGGCGAGTTGCTCGGCACGCGGCAATCCGGCACGCCGGGCTTTCGCATCGCCAGCCTCGAAGCCCATGCCGACCTGCTGGAAATCGCCCGCAAGGACGCCGCCTATCTTCTGGAAAAAGATGCGGATCTGACGACGCCGCGCGGCGAGGCGGTGCGCACCCTGCTGTACCTGCATCGCCGCGACGAGGCGATCCGCTTCCTACGCGCCGGGTAGCAACTCACCGCGCTTCACCGCCGCGGCCTTCGCCTTCTCGACGTAATCGGGCGTCACCAGACCGCCCGATATCAACAATTTCGCGCCGTCTTCGGCGCTCATATCCAGCATGATGACGTTCTTCTTCGGCACGAACAGCAGGAAACCGGCTGTTGGCACCGGCGTCGGCGGCAGGAACACCGTCAGCATTTCCTGGCCCATATCGTCGAAGCGCCGGGCGATCTCGCCCTTGGTGTCGCCCGCGATGAAGACCAGCGACCACAGGCCGGGGCTCGGATACTGGATCAGCCCGACCTTCTTGAAGGAGGTGGAGCGCTCCTGCAAGACGGTGGCGAAAATCTGCTTGATGCTGCTGTGAACGGTGCGCACCAGCGGCGTGCGATTGAGGATCGACTCGCCGAATTCGACCACGGTGCGGCCGATCAGGTTGCGGCCGAGAACGCCGATGATGGTGATGAACACCACCGCAATCAGCAGGCCGAAACCGGGAACGGCGAATTTCAGATAGCTTTCGGGATTGTAGCGGGCGGGAATATAGGGCTTCACCCAGCTATCGGCCCAATGGATGAAGGTCCATGTCAGCCAGATGGTGATGGTGATCGGCGCGCAGATGATCAACCCGGTGAGGAAGTTGTTGCGCAACCGCGTGGCAAAGCCTTCGCTCTTGGGGATGTCCGTCATTCTGCGTTCGATATCTCCTGTGCATTGCCTGTTGCGGCGCATTTCCGAACGGAAAACCGGCATCCGCTTTTTCTTGAAATGCGCGGATAATATGATGACGCATGGCCGGTTTTTCCAGCCATGCCACCATCACAAAAGCGTGGCCGTTCCTATTCGACCGTGACCGACTTCGCCAGGTTGCGCGGCTGGTCGACATCCGTGCCCATGAAGACGGCGGTGTGATAGGCGAGCAACTGGATCGGTAGCGAGAAGATCATTGGCGCGATCACCTCGTCCACATCGGGCAGGACGATGGTGGCCATGGTCGGCAGCGTGGTGGCGGCAGCGCCCTTTTCGTCGGTAATCAGGATGATGCGGCCGCCGCGGGCCGCGACCTCCTGCATGTTGGACACCGTCTTCTCGTAGAAGCGGTCATGCGGCGCGATGACGATGACGGGCATGTTTTCATCGATCAGCGCGATCGGGCCGTGCTTCAGCTCGCCCGCCGCATAGCCCTCGGCATGGATATAGGAGATTTCCTTGAGCTTCAGCGCGCCTTCCATCGCCAGCGGATAGCTGGTGCCGCGGCCGATATAGAGCACGTCCTTGAACTTCGACAGTTCGCGAGACAGCGATTCCATCTGCGGCTGGATCAGGTTCAGCACCCGGCTCATGATACGGGGCATCTCGATCAGATGCTTGACGAGTGTCTTTTCCGTCACCGCATCGATTGTGCCACGCGCCCGCGCCGCCGTGATTGCCAACGAGGCAAGAACCGTCAACTGGCAGGTAAAGGCCTTGGTGGAGGCCACGCCGATTTCCGGCCCGGCCAGAATCGGGAAAACCGCATCCGATTCACGGGCGATGGTCGATTCGGTGACATTGACGATGGCGCCGATCTTCAGCCCCTGCTCCCTGCAATAGCGCAGCGAAGCCAGCGTATCGGCGGTCTCTCCCGATTGCGAGATGAACAGCGCCGCCTGATCCGGCGACAGCGGGATATCGCGATAGCGGAATTCCGAGGCCACGTCGATTTCCACCGGCAGGCGCGCATAGCGCTCGAACCAGTATTTGCCGGTCAGGCTGGCGAGGAAAGCGGTGCCGCAGGCCGAAATCGCAAGGCTGGAGATTTTGGTGAAATCGATGTCGCCGCTGTCGAAACGCACGGTGTTTTCGGCGAAATCGACATAATGGCTGAGCGCGTGGGAAATGACTTCCGGCTGCTCGTAGATTTCCTTTTCCATGAAATGGCGATGGTTGCCCTTGTCGACCATATAGACCGAGGCCTGGCTGATCTGGCGCGGACGCTGCACCCGGTTGCCGTCCAGATCGAAGATCGCGACACCGCCCTTGCCGATCACCGCCCAGTCGCCATCCTGGAGATAGCTGACCTGATTGGTGAAGGGCGACAGCGCCACGGCATCCGAGCCGATATAGACCTCATCCGTGCCGTAGCCGATAGCCAGCGGCGGTCCGGAGCGGGCGCACATCAGCGTGCCGGGATCATCCTCATACATCACCGCCAGAGCATAGGCGCCGGTGACGCGTTTCAGCATTTCATGCATCGCCTCGCGGCGGCCAAGGCCCTTGCGGCGCAGGCTTGCCAGAAGCTGCGCCACCACTTCGGTATCGGTCTGGCTGGCGAAGCTCGCGCCTTCGGCGATCAATTCCTGCTTCAGTTCAGCGAAGTTCTCGATAATGCCGTTATGGACGACGGCGACGCCATCGACGAAATGCGGGTGCGCGTTGGTTTCGTTCGGCACGCCATGGGTCGCCCAGCGGGTGTGACCGATGCCGATGGTGCCGCCCAGCGGCTCGGCGGCGAGCTTGTTGCGCAGGTTGACCAGCTTGCCCTCGGCGCGGCGGCGCGCCAGCTTGCCATTCTCGATGGTCGCGATACCGGCGGAATCATAACCGCGATATTCCAGCCGGCTCAGCGCATCGACCAGGCGGCCGGCGACCGGCGCCACACCGACGATACCGACAATTCCGCACATGCAAACCTCCTGAACAATCCAATATTGCGACGCGGCAAGTCCTAAAGCGCGACGCGATCCTTCAGATTCGCTGCCCGCGCTTTAGCTTTTTGTTTTTGCGCATGTCGTTTTAGCAAAACAGCCGCACACTTTTGCGGAACATGCTCTAACGACTCCGGCAGATTCCGCAACCGCGCTTGCAGTCACATTCGATTTCACTGCGTAACGGATAAACGCGCCGTTTACGTCTTCGCCGCCTTGGCCGCCAGCGCCCGCTCGCGGATCAGCTTCGCCCGCTCCGGCTTGATCTCCTGGCGCGCGCGCGCCACGGCCAGCGCCTCGGCGGGCACATCCTGCGTCACCACGCTGCCGGAGCCGACATAGGCGCCGTCGCCGATGCTGACGGGCGCGACCAGTGAGCTGTTGGAGCCAATGAAGCTGTTTTCGCCGATGCGGGTCACATGCTTGTTCACGCCGTCATAATTGCAGGTGATGGTGCCCGCGCCGATATTGCTGCCCGCGCCGACGAAGGCGTCGCCGATATAGGTGAGGTGGTTGACCTTGGCGCCCTTGCCGATCTCCGCCTTCTTCACCTCGCAGAAATTGCCCACCTTGGCATCCTCGGCCAGCACCGTGCCCGGGCGCAGGCGCGCGAAGGGACCGACGGTGGCGCCCGCCTTCACATGCGCGCCCTCGATATGGCTGAAGGCATGGATCACCGCCCCGCCTTCCACCGTCACGCCGGGGCCGAAGACGACATTCGGCTCGATCAGCGCATCCTGCCCGATATCGGTATCATGCGACAGGAACACGGTTTCCGGCGCGATCATCGAGACGCCGGACACCATCAGTTCATGGCGGCGGCGCTGCTGCCACAGGCGCTCGATGGCGGCGAGTTCGGCGCGGTTGTTGCAGCCGGTCAGTTCCTCCTCCGGCGCATCCACGGCAATGGCGCGACCGCCCAGCGAGCGGACGATCTCCACGAGATCGGTGAGGTAATATTCGCCCTTGGCATTGTCATTGCCGATGCGGCCGAGCAGATCGAGCGCCTTTGCGCCGCTGATCGCCATCAGGCCGCTGTTGCAGCGGGTCACCCTGCGTTCGTCATCCGTCGCATCCTTTTCCTCGCGGATGGCGACGAGTTCGCCGTCCTCCACCAGCAGGCGGCCGTAGCCGGCCGGATTGGCCGTGTTGAAGCCGATGACGACGATATCGTTGCCCGCCGCCAGGCCCTCGCGGGCGGCGCGCAGCGGCGCGTCGGTGATCAGCGGCACGTCGCCATAGGCGACGAGGATATCGTCATAGCCCCTGCCGATCGCCTCGCGGGCGGCGAGCACGGCATGGCCGGTGCCCAGCCGCTGCGTCTGCAAATAGGGCGTCACCTCCAGACCCGGAAGCGAGGCGGCCTTCGCCACATCCTCGGCATTGCGGCCGACCACCAGCGCCACATCGGCAATGCCGGTTTTCACGATGGCATCCATGACATGCGCGATCATCGGTCGGCCCGCGACCGGATGCAGCACCTTGGACATGGACGACTTCATCCGGGTGCTTTCCCCGGCGGCCAGAATAACGGCGAGGCAGCTACGCTCCATGAGGGTCTCCATTCTTGTTCGTTTCGTTCGTTTGACTAACCGCTGATACGCCCCACGGCAAGCAATACCCGCAGGGCAAGGCGGAAATCGCCGGACATAAACACAAACGGGCAAGGGTTTCCCCCTGCCCGTTGCGAAAATTCAGCCCCTCGCGAAGCAAGTCATTGCGAGGGTCAGCCCGCCACGGCCGTCCGCGCTTTCGTGGTGACGCCGAAGGCTTTGACGACATAGGCATCGCGGCCATAGACGTCGTCGAAATACTCCACGACGTTGTTCTTGTCCGGCCAGGCCGTGAAATAGGACACGTAGACCGGGATTTTATGCGGCACGGAGACGGCGCGATTCTTGCCGGAAGCGATCTGCTTGCCGACCTCCTCGACCGAGGTGCCGAGAACCGCCGCCGCCATGGCGCGGGGATCGGACAGGCGCACGCAGCCATGGCTGAGCGCCCGCATGTCGCGCTTGAAGAAACTCTTCGAGGGCGTGTCATGCATGTAGATCGCATGGGTGTTCGGGAACAGGATCTTCAATTCGCCCAGCGCATTGTCGCTGCTCGGCGGCTGGCGCACCGAAACCGAGGCGGTCGAGCCGTACCAGTTGACGCTGCTCGACGCCACCGCCTTGCCGTTCACCGCCACCTGATAGCCGAGGCGGTCGAGATAGTTCGGGTCGGAGCGCAGCTTCGGCAGCATCTCGTTGATGATGATCGACTGCGGCACGCCCCAGAACGGATTGAACTCGACGGTCTCGATCTCATCCTGGAAGAAATAGGTCTGGTTCGACTTCGAGCCGACCACCGTGCGCATCGACAGTTCTTCACGGTTATCGTTGTGGTAATAGACCATGAAGGCGGGCTGGTTGATGAAGACGTAGCGGCTTCCCAGATCGTTCGGCAGCCAGCGCGCCTGTTCCATCGCGACGGTCAGCTTCTCGATGCGGGCGGCATCGCTGTGGCCGACAAGGGCGCGCACCGTCGCCGGGCCGACGACGCCGTCCGGTTTCAAACCCCGTTCCTTCTGGAAGGCTTCCACCAGCGCCACCACTTCGGGCGTGTAATCCTGCGCCTGCGCCGAGGCGGACAGCGTTGCCGCATGCTCGTCCTTCAGCGCCTGCGAGCCCGAGCGCGCAATCGCGGCGACGATGTTCCGCAACTGGTCCGAATTGCCGCCCGGCTTCAGCGAGCCGGTGAGCGTGATGGCAATCGGCTCGCCGCCCGCGCCCTGCTCGGCGCGCAGCCTGGCAAGCTCCGCCTTCAGCGCCGTAAATTGCGGGCCGGAGGGCGAGCGGCTGCCGAGATAGGCGGCGATGTCCGGCGAGGCGCTGGCGATCTTCATCACGCCCGCGAGGTTGACGGACTTGCGCTTGAAATCGTGATAGCCGGAAATGCGGTTGGGATCGACGCGGCCGCGCACCGAATCCTGCACGAAGGACAGCATGCGGGCGGAAAGATCGAGTTCGAACTGCATCAGGGCGCGGGCCCGGCCCGCAGTGTCGGCCGGATCGAATTCGGCGGCGGGCATGGTCACGGCGTAGTCTTCGGGATCGAGACCGGTTTCGGCCGCCGCATTCAGCGCGCCGATGGCGACCCTCGCCTTGGCGTTCGGCTGGTCGCCGCTCACCCAGATCAACGGCGAGCCGCCGCCATACCAGGCTTCCAGCGCCTTGGCGATGTCGTCGGTGGCGCGCACCTTCGCCTCCGACATGAAATGGCGCTGCTCGAAGCTGGCGGCATCCGCCGAAACGCCCCCGGCCGGTTCGTCGCTGATCGCCCCTGTTACCACCGGATCGGCGAAGCGGGCGGCGGCAACGGCGCGCAGGGCCTCGGCCTTGTAGGTGTAGTAGGTCGGGCCGGTGACCTTCGGCAGCGGCTTCACCTCGGCGGGCGCCGCCTGGCGCACCGGCGCAGCCTGCGGCTCGGCCACCGCCTGCTGCTGGCTCGCGGGCAACTGCCCATGCCTGTTGCTGCGGAAAAAGTCGAGGAGGGTTCCCGCCTGCGCAGGTTGAACACCCGCGAAAGCGACGCCGCACATCAGACCCAGCGCCAGCGCGCCGACACTCCGGTATTTCGACATATATCAGTTCATCCCAGTTGCATGAGGCCGGCAAAGCCCCGGCACGCACCGTCCATTCAACGCATGTCTAATGGATGGCCCGCATGTTGAAAAGGAAACGGCCGGAGGCGGACGGTTATTCATGGCGCCTGTTTCCCAAAAACCACGCTCCTTCGCCCGCACCGACAATCCGTCGAAAATACCAAACGAATGGTTAATATTTTATCGATTTCCGGCGTCGGCGAAACGCTGGAGCAGGCCGGAAACGCCGCTCTTGACGGCCATAAAACATGATTATAAACCTCAACTTCACCACAACGTGAACATCGCGCATCGCGAAGGTTGGCGCCGCCGCCCTAGATTGGCAAGCGGCAAGCCCGCCGCGGAAGGAAAGCTGACATGACCGGAACACGCACCGAAACCGATACATTCGGTCCCATCGAGGTTGCCTCGGACAAGTACTGGGGGGCGCAGGCGGAGCGCTCGCGCGGCAATTTCAGGATCGGCTGGGAAAAGCAGCCGCTTTCGGTGGTGCGCGCGCTCGGCATCGTCAAGCAGGCGGCGGCGCGCGCCAACATGGCGCTCGGGCAATTGCCGCCGGAACTGGGCAAAGCGATCGTCGAGGCGGCGCAGGAGGTGATCGACGGCAAGCTGAACGAGCATTTCCCGCTGGTGGTCTGGCAGACGGGTTCGGGCACACAGTCGAACATGAATGCCAACGAGGTGATTTCCAACCGCGCCATCGAAATGCTGGGCGGCGTGATGGGCTCGAAGAAGCCGGTTCATCCCAACGATCACGTCAATATGAGCCAGTCCTCCAACGACACCTATCCGACGGCGATGCATATCGCCTGCGCGGAGCGGATCGTGCGCGACCTGCTGCCCGCGTTGAAGGAATTGCATGCCGCTCTCGACGCCAAGGCGAAAGAGTTCAACCATATTATCAAGATCGGCCGCACCCATACGCAGGATGCGACGCCGCTGACGCTGGGGCAGGAGTTTTCCGGCTACGCGGCGCAGGTCGCCTCCTCCATCCGCCGCATCGAGCTGACGCTGCCGGGGCTGTACGAGCTGGCGCAGGGCGGCACGGCGGTCGGCACCGGGCTGAATGCGCCCGTGGGCTTCGCGGAAAAGGTGGCGGAGGAAATCGCCGCAATTACCGGCCTGCCCTTCGTCACCGCGCCGAACAAGTTCGAGGCGCTCGCCGCCCATGACGCCATGGTGTTTTCGCATGGGGCGATCAATGCGGCGGCGGCGGCGCTGTTCAAGATCGCCAACGATATCCGCTTTCTCGGCTCCGGCCCGCGCGCGGGGCTTGGCGAATTGTCGCTGCCGGAAAACGAGCCGGGCTCCTCGATCATGCCGGGCAAGGTCAACCCGACGCAATGCGAGGCGCTGACGCAGGTTTGCGTGCAGGTGTTCGGCAACAACGCCGCCCTCACCTTCGCCGGAAGCCAAGGGCATTTCGAGCTGAACGTCTACAATCCGGTGATGGCCTATAATTTCCTGCAATCCGTGCAGCTTCTCGCCGATGCCAGCCTGTCCTTCACCGAGCATTGCGTTGCCGGCATCGAAGCGCGGGAAGACAATATCCGGGAGGGCGTCGAGCGCTCGCTGATGCTGGTGACGGCGCTGGCCCCCACCATCGGCTACGACAATGCGGCGAAGATCGCCAAGACTGCCCACAAGAACGGCACGACGCTGCGCGAGGAAGCGCTGGCGAGCGGCCTGGTCACGGAAGAGCAGTATGATTCGGTCGTCCGGCCCGAGAAGATGATCGGCCCGGCCTGACCCCAAGCGCCTTCGGGCGCGGATAACGGTGCAATGCATAAACCCTTAAACCGATTAGGTTTCGGGGAAGGATGCAGTGCGCCCCTAGCCTTGCCGGATTCGTTGCAATTTGCGGCATGACTGCTTAAACCTCGGCCATCTTGAACCAGTCCGAAAGCTGATCTTCATGGCCGACGCCCTTTTTCCGCTGAGCGAAGACACCACGCCTTACCGCAAGATTTCCTCCGATCATGTGTCGGTCGACACCTTCAAGGGTCAGGAAATCCTCACCGTCGAGCCGGAGGGCATGCGCCTTCTGGCCGAGGCCGCCTTCGCCGATATCAACCACCTGCTGCGCCCCGGCCATCTGAAGCAGCTCGCCCATATTCTCGAAGACCCCGAAGCGACCGACAACGACCGCTTCGTCGCCTATGACCTGCTGAAGAACGCCAATATCGCGGCGGGCGGCATCCTGCCCATGTGCCAGGATACCGGCACCGCGATCGTCATGGGCAAGAAGGGCCGCCGCGTCTGGACCGAGGGCGGCGATTACGACGCGCTGGCGAAGGGCGTTCTCGACGCCTATGAGCGCAAGAACCTGCGCTACTCGCAGCTTGCGCCGCTGAAGATGTTCGAGGAAAAGAACACCCGCAACAACCTGCCCGCCCAGATCGACCTCTACGAAGAGGGCGACGACGCCTACAAGTTCCTGTTCATGGCCAAGGGCGGCGGTTCGGCCAACAAGACCTTTCTCTATCAGGGCACGCCCTCGCTGCTGACCCATGACCGCATGGTCGACTTCCTCAAGGAGAAGATCCTGACGCTGGGTACGGCAGCCTGTCCCCCCTACCATCTCGCCATCGTGATTGGCGGCACCTCGGCGGAAATGACGCTGAAGACGGTGAAGCTCGCCTCGGCGCGCTATCTCGACGGCCTGCCGACGCAAGGTTCCGAGACCGGCCACGCCTTCCGCGATGTGGAGATGGAAGCGGAAATCCACAGGCTGACGCAGAAGCTTGGCGTCGGCGCCCAGTTCGGCGGCAAGTATTTCTGTCATGACGTGCGGGTGATCCGCCTGCCGCGCCACGGCGCGTCGCTGCCGATCGGGCTCGGCGTCTCCTGTTCCGCCGACCGTCAGGCGCTCGGCAAGATCACCCGCGACGGCATCTTCCTCGAACAGCTCGAAACCGATCCGTCGAAATACATGCCCGAGGTGGACGAGGCCGATCTCTCCAGCTCCATGGTGCGCATCGACCTCAACCAGCCGATGGCCGATATCCTCGCGGAACTGTCGCGGCATCCGGTGAAGACGCGGCTGTCGCTGACCGGCACCATCATCGTCGCCCGCGACCTCGCGCATGCAAAAATCCGCGAGCGGCTGGAAAACGGCCAGGGCATGCCCGATTACATGAAGAACCATCCGGTCTATTACGCCGGTCCCGCCAAGACGCCGACAGGCTACGCCTCCGGCTCCTTCGGCCCGACGACGGCGGGGCGCATGGATAGCTATGTCGACCAGTTCCAGTCCTTCGGCGGCTCGATGGTGATGCTCGCCAAGGGCAACCGCTCGCGTAGCGTTCGCGAGGCCTGCAAGGCGCATGGTGGCTTCTACCTCGGCTCCATCGGCGGCCCGGCGGCCCGGCTGGCGCAGGATTGCATCAGACAAGTCGAGGTTCTCGAATATCCCGAACTCGGCATGGAAGCAGTCTGGAAGATCGAAGTCGAGGATTTCCCTGCTTTCATCGTCATCGACGACAAGGGCAATGATTTCTTCCAGGAGTTGAACCTGAGCTAACGGTGAAAACTCCCGGCGGGCGTCACGGTCCGCCGGGTGCCTATTACGCAGGCAATGCGCGGAAACTTGGCAATTGTCATGAATAGTGCCGCAAACGCGCCCGCATCTGTCGAATATTAGCGATTTTACAACGTTTACCTGTTAACTGATACCGGAATGAAATGGGGCCAGGTTAGGAGCAGCCGAAATGACGACGGCAACTGCGTTGAAAACGCAGATCCCTGACATCGCGGGACAGATTGCATACGCGATGCGGACAATGGGCGTTGCGCCCATTCCGCGCAATTACGAGCTGTTCTACGAAGCCTATATCGGCTCCAACCCGGCGCTGACGCGGGATCTGGCCGCACTCGGCAACCGCGCGACGCAGGAGGAACTGGACGCGATTGCCCAGAACCATGCGATCCACGGCCAGAACCGCGTGTTCGAGGCGGCGCATCTGAAGCTGGTCAACGAGCTGGACGGGCTGATGCGCCTGCTGCGGCAGGAGCAGACCTCGCTCGACAGCTACAACAAGCTGCTCGGGGAAACCTACGACCGCATCAGCAGCAAGCAATCGAACAGCGTCGACATCCTGCACAACGCCATCAAGCTGTTGCAGGAAGCGACCGGCGACACCATGGCCCACGGCGAAAAGACCGTCGAGGGTGTGGCGCGCAAATCCGAGGAAGTGGAGCAGGTGCGCCGCGAGCTTGACGAGTACAAGCGCATCGCCAACACGGATTCGCTGACGCGGCTTTCCAACCGCCGCGCCTTCGACGACAAGCTGGTTTCGCTCTACGGCAATCCGATGACGCTGAGCCTCACCGCCCTCATCATCGCCGATATCGATCACTTCAAGCGCATCAACGATACCTTCGGCCATCCGGTCGGCGACAAGATTCTGGCGACCGTCGCCAGCGTCATCCGCAGCAATCTGAGGCGCGACGTGTTCGTGGCCCGCACCGGCGGCGAGGAATTCGCCATCATCACGGAAGGGCAGACGGAAGAGGAAGCCCTCCAGATCTGCGAGCGCATCCGCCGCGTGCTGGAGCAGACCCCGTTCAAGAATTCCAAGACCGGCGTCAATTACGGCCCCGTCACCATCTCGCTCGGCCTGTGCATGGCCTCGGAAGCCTCGGATGCGGGCGAATTGTACAGCCGCACCGACGTGGCGCTCTACAGCGCCAAGAGCGCCGGGCGCAACCGCACCATGAAATACGAAGACGGCATGAAGAAAGACATGTCGAAGAGCTGGCTGATCTACAAGCCCTGAACCGGGCCTCCGGCAAAGGCTGCAAACCTCTCTTTCGTCATGCCCGGCCCTGCCGGGCGTCTGTGTATGCCGAATATATCCATTTTCCTCGGGCTTGTCTCGAGGATCTGCTCACAAGCCATTGACAGATTTGGTTTATTTGACGCGGCTGGGTGCCCGGCACAAGGGGCCGGGCAGGCGTCTGCAGCCCCAAGACGAGTGACGCCGCCGCGAGGATAGCAGTTCGCCGGTTGCCGGACAGCTCAATAAACGGTGACGTTGATATAATCGCCGTTGCGGCTGCGATAGATTTCGACGTGGATATCCACATTGCCCGCCACCAGCGCGCGGGCGGCGCTGCGGCTGATCGCGCCGCGCCGGATCATCCGTTCGGCCAGTTCGCGGTTTTTCGCGGAGGCGAAGAAACCGTCTCCCTCGTCGCCGCGCTGGCGAATGCCGAACCGGTGATAATTCGCCCGGTCCTGACGGATGATCTGCCAGGGCTGCCGCAGCCGCTCATTGCTGGAATTGTAGAGATCGTCCTCGCCGATATGGGCGTTGTATGCCTCGATCAGCTCGTCGGCGCGGGCCGCGCCCGTTGCGGCAAGGCATGTCAGGGCCAGCGCAGCCGCCAGCCGGATCGTCCGTTTCATCATCCTCCACCTCCCTTTTCATGGTGTCTTTCCTGTCAGCCTGGCGCCGAAATCTCGCCCGGTCCTGCCGCGGCTTCGGCGGCCTCGCGCGCGGCGCGTTCACGGCCGGTGCGCGCCGCCACCAGATCGGCAGGCTGGACATTGCCGCGCACCAGCGACCGTCCCGCATAGATGCCGCCGACCACTTCCATTTCGAAACGCTCCCGGTCGACGTCCCTGCATTCCTCAACGACGCTCGCCGCCAGCTCCCGCTCCTCGCCCAGCGCCACCAGCACCTCCTCGCTGAAGCGGAAGGAGGATTCCACCAGTTCGCGGATCTGGTAATCGACGCCCGCCTTGACCAGATCGACGGCATGGCCGCGATCGAAGGCGCGCGCCAGAACCGGCACCAGCGGATATTCGTGATGCAGGTGTTCGGCAATCTTCACCGCCGCAGCCTGGTCATCGATCATGATGAGAACGGCTCTTGCGGTGGCGGCGCCCGCCGCATGCAGGATTTCCGGCCGCGAGGCGTCGCCATAATAGACCTTGAAGCCGAAATCCGCCGCCTCGCGGATGAATTCGGCATCCTTGTCGATCATCGAGATCGTATATCCCCGCGCCAGCAGCGGCTGCGACACGATCTGGCCGAAACGGCCGAAGCCGACCATCAGAACGGTTCCCTCGACGTTTTCCGGCAGCGTCAGCCCATTCGTATCCGGTTCGGGCTCGGTGGTGAAGCGGTCGTGCAGGATGATCACCAGCGGCGTCAGCACCATCGAAACGATGATCGTCGCGCTGAGGATCGCATTGGTTTCAGCGCCGATCAGCCCCGCGCCCATGGCGGCGGAATAGAGGACGAAGGCGAATTCGCCGCCCTGCGCCATCAGCACCGCCCGCTCCAGCGCCTCGGAACGCCTGGCGCCGGTCAGGCGCGCGACGCCGAAGATCAGCAGCGCCTTCACCGCCATGAAGGCTGCGACGCCCACAAGCACCATCGCCCAGTTCGCGGCGATGACGTCGAGATCGATCGCCATGCCGACCCCAAGGAAGAACAGGCCAAGCAGGATGCCGCGAAACGGTTCGATATCGGCCTCGAGCTGGTGGCGGAAGGAGGATTCCGACAACAGCACGCCCGCCAGAAACGCGCCCATGGCCATCGAGAGACCGGCAAGCTGCATGGCGTAGGCGGAGCCCAGCACGACGAGCAGCGCCGCCGCCGTCATCACTTCCCGCGCATTGGCCGCCGCCAGAATGCGAAACATCGGGTTGAGCAGATAGCAGCCCGAAAGCACCAGCGCCGCCAGCGCCCCGGCCGCGACGGCAATGGACAGGAACCGCTCCGCCCAGCTCACCGCCTCGCCGCCGGTGCCGAGCATGGCGACGATGGCGAGCAGCGGCACGATGGCGAGGTCCTCGAAGAGCAGCACGGCGACGATGCGCCGTCCCTTCAGCGCCGAGACCGCGTTCCTTTCCTGCAACATCTGCATGACGATGGCGGTGGAGGTGAGCACGAAGCCGGTGCCTGCCACGAAGGCGACCGCGGGCGGATAACCGAGCCCATAGGCAACCGCGCTCAGCGCGGCGATGCAGAAACCGACCTGCAAGGCGCCGAGGCCGAAAATATCCCTGCGCATGCCCCACAGGCGCGAAGGCTGCATTTCCAGCCCGATAATGAACAGGAACATGACGACGCCGAGTTCGGCGATATGCAGGATGGACCGCGATTCGGAAAAGAAGCCGAAGCCGTAGGGACCGATGGCGAGACCCGCCGCGAGATAGCCGAGAACCGAGCCCAGCCCGATGCGCTTGAACAGCGGCACCGCCACCACGCCCGCCGCCAGCAGAACGACCACCTTGGCCAGATCGGTTGCATGCCCTTCTACTGCCAAGCGCGTATCCCCGCTTCAGAAAATTGTCAGCGCGGTTTTTCGGACCGGTCGCGGCTCATGCCTTTTTCGGCCAGATCGCGCTCATAGGCGGCAAACAGCTCCTCGCCCTTTTCCCCCAGCTCGCGCAGATAGATCCAGGTGAAGATGCCGCTGTCATGCATATCGTCGAAGCCGATGCGGATGGCGTAATTGCCGGTCGGCGTCACCGAGAGAATCGCGACATTGCGCTTGCCGGGCACCGTCACCTTCTGGCCGGGGCCATGGCCCTGCACTTCGGCCGAGGGCGAGAGAACCCGCAGCATTTCCGCCGGCAGATCGAATCGCGCCCCGTCGTCGAAAGCGACCAGCAGACGCTGGCGATCCTTCGAAACGCGCAGTTCGGTGGGCCAGGCAGTGCTCATGTCGATCTTCCGTCCGCTATTTTGGACAGGAGTACGCCGCGTCATGGAGACGCGCAAGCACAATTCGCGCCCGGCTTTTCAATACCTTGCCTTGACGCCGCCGCATCGGGGGACCACATTGCGGACGATATGGAGGAATGCGTGTGAACACGATTGCAAGACCGGTGGCGGACAAGCCGCTTTCGGCCGGAACCGGACCGATGATCGACCCCTTCGGGAGAAGGGTGAGCTATCTCAGGGTTTCGGTGACGGACCGCTGCGATTTCCGCTGCACCTATTGCATGGCCGAAAACATGAACTTCCTGCCGAAGAAGGATCTTCTGACGCTGGAGGAACTCGACCGCATCTGTTCCGCCTTCATTACCAAGGGCGTGCGCAAGCTGCGCCTGACCGGCGGCGAGCCGCTGGTGCGCAAGAACATCATGCATCTCGTGCGCTCGCTCGGCCGCCATCTGGAAAGCGGCGCGCTGGAAGAACTGACGCTGACGACCAACGGCTCGCAGCTCTCGCGCTTCGCCGCCGAGCTTCACGAATGCGGCGTGCGCCGCATCAACGTGTCGCTGGATACGCTCGACCCCGCGAAATTCCGCCAGATCACCCGCTGGGGCGATTTTTCCAAGGTGATGGCGGGCATCGACGCGGCGCAGGCGGCAGGCATCCGCGTCAAGCTGAACGCCGTGGCGCTGAAAGGCTTCAACGACCGCGAGATCCCTTCCATGCTGCGCTTCGCCCACGGGCGCGGCATGGATTTCACCCTGATCGAAACCATGCCGATGGGCGAGATCGATGAGGACCGCACCGACCGCTACATGCCGCTTTCCGTGCTGCGGCGCCAGCTCGAGGACGAGTTCACGCTGACGGATATTCCCTACCGCACCGGCGGCCCGGCACGCTATGTGAATGTCGGGGAAACCGGCGGGCGGCTCGGCTTCATCACGCCGATGACGCATAATTTCTGCGAAAACTGCAACCGGGTGCGGCTCACCTGCACCGGCATTCTCTATATGTGCCTCGGCCAGAACGACGCCGCCGACCTGCGCAGCGCCGCCCGCGCCTCCGATGACGACGCGCTGCTGGCGGCCGCCATCGACGAGGCAATCGCCCGCAAGCCGAAGGGCCATGATTTCATCATCGACCGCGACCGGCAAAGACCCGCCGTCGCCCGCCATATGAGCGTCACCGGCGGCTGATCCCCCGCCCCATACCCTTGCCGCCGGGCTGCCGGGTCCATATCTATAGGACAGGACAGAAACCGCTCCGCAATGGAGGGATGAACATGGAAACCGACATCGCAAAAATCCGGCGTTCCATCGTCGCGGTCACCGCCACCGTGCCGGAGGATGCCTTCACGGCCAGCACGCTCGGCACGCGCCGCGAAGGCAGCGGCGTCGTCATCCGTGAAAACGGGCTGGTGCTCACCATCGGCTACCTGATCACCGAGGCCGAAGAAATCTGGCTGAAGCGCCATGACGGGCGCGTCGTGCCCGCGCATGCGCTGGCCTATGACCAGGAAACCGGCTTCGGGCTGGTGCAGGCGCTGGGCGCGCTCGACGTTCCGGCTGTGCCGCTCGCCGTATCGGCGAACGCCGCTATGGGCGATGCCGTGACGCTGATCGACGGGGACGGCGATTACGTGCAGAGCCGCATCGTCGCCAAGCAGGAATTCGCCGGTTATTGGGAATACCTGCTGGACGAGGCGCTGTTCACCGCGCCGCCGCATCCAGCCTGGGGCGGCGCGGCGCTGATCGACGCCGAGGGCCGCCTGCTCGGCATCGGCTCGCTCAGGCTGCAAATGAGCCGGGGCGAAGAGGTGGCCGACATCAACATGATCGTGCCCATCGACCTCCTGAAGCCGATTCTGGCGGAGGTGCTGGATACCGGCCAGATGAACCGGCCGCCGCGCCCGTGGCTCGGGGCCTTCTCGGCGGATTCGGAAAACGGCGTGGTGGTCATCAGCGTCGCCGACAAGGGCCCGGCGCAACTGGCGGGGCTGAAACAGGGCGACGTGATCTCCGAAATCCGCGATGCCGAAGTGGACGGGCTGGCCGATTTTTACCGGAAAGTCTGGAAAAGCGGCCCGGCGGGCGTGGAAATTCCGATGCGGGTGATCCGCGACGGGCGCGATGCCTGGGTGCGGGTGAAATCCGCCGACCGCAACGCCTTCCTGCGCAAGCCGCAGCTTCAATAGGTGAGCGGGGCCGATCCAAAGGCTGCGTTTGCGGGGCTGATCCTCGCGGGCGGGCGTTCCAGCCGCATGGGCGAGGACAAGGCCGCGATGATGCTGGCAGGCATGCCGTTGCTCGCCCATGTGGCGGCGCGGCTGTCGCCGCAGGTAACGGCGCTTGCCGTCAATGCCGCCACGGGCCTGCCAAACGCCCCCTTTCCCGTCATTCCCGATAGCATCGCGGGCCAGCCCGGGCCGCTGGCGGGCATTCTCGCCGGTCTGGAAGCCCCGCAAGGCACAGGCTCGCATCTGCTGACAGTGCCGGTGGACAGCCCGTTTTTCCCCGCCGATCTCGGCGCGCGCCTGCGCGATGCGATCGATGGCGAGGACATCATCGCCGTTGCCGTTTCGGATGGGCGGGATCATCCGGTTTTCGGGCTCTGGCCGATGGCGCTGGCGGCGGATCTGCGCGATTTCGTGCTGAACGACGAGAAGCGCAGCATTCGCGGCTTTCTCGGCCGCCACAGGGTTCGCCGGGTGGAATTTCCGCTGCTTGCGACCGCCGCCGGGCCGCTCGACCCGTTTTTCAACATCAACAGACCGGAGGATCTCCGGCAGGCGGAAACCTATCTGGAGCATCTGACGCCATGACCACGCCCCGTGTTTTCGGCATTTCCGGCTGGAAGAATTCCGGCAAGACCGGCCTGACCGAGCGCCTCGTCGCCGAGATCGTCAAGCGCGGGCATCGCGTTTCCACTATCAAGCACGCCCATCACGAATTCGATATCGACAAGCCGGGAACGGACAGTTTCCGCCACCGGCAGGCCGGCGCATCGGAAGTCGCGATCGTCTCCGGCGCGCGCTTTGCGATCATGCACGAATTACGCGATGAGCCGGAACCGGGGCTGGAGGAAATTCTCGCCCGCCTCGCCCCTTGCGACCTCGTGCTGGTGGAAGGCTACAAGCGCGAGGCGATGCCGAAAATCGAGGTGCGCCGCCGGGAAGCCAGAAGCCGCGAGCCGCTGGCGCCGGAGGATGCGCAGATCGTCGCCATCGCCGCCGATCATCCGGTCGAGGACACGGCGCTGCCGGTGTTCAATCTCGACGATACGCAGGATATCGCCGATTTCATCCTGCTCGTCACGGGGCTTGCGGATCATCAGGCCCTGCCCTGACATTGTCTCACGCAACGCAAAACGCCGCCGGATCGCTCCGGCGGCGTTTGTCTTCTGGCGGATAGCCCGCTTTATTCGGCCTGCGCCGGGCGAACCAGCGGCGTGACGCGGCGGATGGTGACGCGGCGGTTCTGCTGCTCGGCGGCTTGCGTGCGAACCTTCAGGTAGCGCTCGCCATAGCCTTGCGTCGTCAGGTTTTCCGGCGGGATGCCGTAGACCTCGCTCAGCAGACTGGCGACGGAATCGGCCCGCTGGTCGGAGAGAATCAGGTTCGATTCGTCCGAACCGACCGCATCCGTATGGCCTTCGATCAGGAAGGTTTCGCCGGGATCGCGATCGAGAACCTTCTGGATCGCCTCGGCGACCTGCCGCAGTGTGCGCGCCTGGTTCATCGGCACTTCGGCGCTGCCGGTGGCGAAGGTCACCGTATCGAGATCGATGCGGCGCACCTTGTCGCGCAGGCGGGCGGAATATTTCACCTCGTCCAGCGAATAGGTGCGCTCGACCCGCTCGACCGGCGGTTCGGCCAGGAAGTCGTAATAGTCGCGGTCCGGCTCGCTGGAGGTGTCGATGATGTAATCCTCCACCGGAATGCGCAGGCGCATCGGCGGCAGGTCGTCACCGACGTCGCGCACCAGCGGCGGACGGTCGCGTTCGGCTTCCGGCGCGTAGACCAGCAGATACTCTTCGCCATTGCGGCCGATGCGCGAGCGCTGGATGACGTCGCCATAACGGTTGTAGACCGTGACCAGACGCGCGCCGTTCGGACGCGTGATGGTTTCGCGGTAACGGCCGCGCGGCAGGCGCTCATACTCCGTTTCCTCGGCATGACGGCGCAGGCGCGGACGGTCGTCGCCGCGGACCACCAGACGGTCGTCCACCTGGAGAACGGCGCGGTTGTCGTTCTGCTGGAGGACGGTGATGTTGCTGATCACGTTATTGACGATATTGTTGAGCGTATTGCCGCCATTGCCGTGAGCCTGCTCTTCCGGCAGCGTGAAGACCGGCGCCTTATCGATGCGCTGTCCCTTTTCCCTGATCTGCTGGCGCACCTCTTCCCGCTTCACCCGGATCGCCTTGTCCTGAGCCTCGGCATCGGATTTCGGCGGGGGCCTGCGCTCTTCCGCGCGCTGGGCCTCGCGCTTGCGGCGGCGCTCCTCGCGGGAGGACTGGCCGCCGCTGTTATCGGCGTCCTTGTCGCTGTCCAGCACCGCCGCGCCGCCTTCGACCGGCAGAACGATGGTTTCGTCGGTTTTCGACGGGTCTGCGGCAATCTTCTTCTTTTCCTCGACCGTCCTCGTATCGACGATGGCGGGGCGCTTAGGTTTGCCAGCGGCCTCCGGTTCGCCCGCAGGCTGCTTCGTGTCCGGCTGCTGACCGGCCTGCTCCGCATCCTGCTTCGGCTTGCGCTTCTTCACGGGCGCGTCCGGCTGGGCCGCCTCGGCGGGCGCCTGTTCCTCACCGGCCTGCGCCGCGTCCTGCTTCGGCTTGCGCTTCTTCGCGGGAGCTTCCGGCTGGGCTGCCTCAGCGGGCGCCTGTTCCTCACCAGCCTGTGCCGCGTCCTTCGGCTTGCGCTTCTTCACAGGCACTTCCGGCTGAGTGGCCTCGGCGGGCGCCTGCTCCTGACCAGCCTGTGCGGCGTCCTTCGGCTTGCGCTTCTTCACAGGCGCTTCCGGCTGGGCTGCCTCGGCGGGC
>JBDHTA010000056.1:0-22671 GCA_039808465.1 Rhizobiaceae bacterium
CGATTTCGACCCGCCGAACCGCTACGCGGAAATCATCTGTTTTCCGTCACACCAAAAATC
Source organism: Rhizobiaceae bacterium (assembly GCA_039808465.1). Classification (GTDB taxonomy): domain Bacteria; phylum Pseudomonadota; class Alphaproteobacteria; order Rhizobiales; family Rhizobiaceae; genus Metarhizobium. Next base: position 61 of record JBDHTA010000056.1, read on the forward strand.
TCTTAGCGGGTAATATTGCAGAGATTCCCACGGAGCCCCTATGAACCTGTGTCATCTGCCTTTCCTCCGTGAGCGCCACCATGGCGCTGGGCAGGCATCATACTCCGATGCCAGCCGGAGGGGGCATCCACCCCATCAGTTCAAGGCTCCTCCCATCTATCGCTCACCACCCGTGATCGACGACTGCCTGCAGCGATGATGTCTTGTCGCGCGTTCGTAGCTGTCCGGGTCCGAAGGGCGCTCCCCGAAAGGGTCGAGCTCCCTTCGTCATTTCGATAGCCCGCTCTGATGAAGCGGCAATTGACTTCCTGTCGTCGCGCGTCACATCAGGACCGCCATCCGTCACAAGCGGTGGATCAGGAAGGTCAGAGCAGCCTCGCTGCCCCGAGCCTTTCGACACATGGACACGCATGCGGGAAACGAAATGCCCCTCATCAGGAAGAATGGCGCATCGCGCCGAAGGAACTCGGTCTCCTCTGGCCAATGCAGAAGATGGAGGGAGCCACGATCGACGTCGTCGTCTATGCCAGCGCGCTGCAATCGTTCGATCCGGCTCCAGTCGGCCCGGTCGGATTGCTGAAGATGCACCGGCCGCTCCTCGAACGGATCGCGAGCGAGAAATATGATCGAGACGCCGCCGCCGCCAACAACCTCCTCCATATCACCGACGATGATCTACGAGCTGCAAAAGGAAACGAAGGCACAGCGAACGAGACGGAGTAGTGGGGGGAAGACTTAGCGTCCGCCGGTCATCGGACATGCTTCGACGACGCTTCGGCTTCCTTGACGCACATCGCCTTCTCGATTTGCAGGATCGCCTTTATCGCTTCCAGCAGGATCGCCTTCATCTCGTCGTCGTAGAGATGCAGGGGAATACCGCCGGCCTGGATGAGATCCATGGCTTCGGCGCTCTCTTGAAGCCTGGCCGGCTCGCCAACCAGCTCCCATCCCTCCTTGATCGTGACATAGGCGCGTCCGAGCAGACGAACTTTCTCGCCCTCCGAAAGGGTCGAGACCTCCTGGGCGGCCGCCGTCAGTTCTGCGATGACATCCGCGATCGTCTTCATGCTCACCTCGGTGCGCGAGGCGCCACGCTATCTCTTAAAATGGTAACGCTCATGGTGAGCAAAACAAGGTTGGCGAGGCGGCATCAGCTTTGCGTGTTGGCACTGTCACCGGCGGTGACAGCGTAGGTGCCACCGGAGGCCATGCGCGCCTCGTCGGAGGCGAGGAACACTACCATTGGCGCAACGTCTTCGGGCTGGATCATGGCTACACCAAGGGGCGACTTGTTCGCTAGGCCGGCGAGCGCCGTCCGCTCGTCCTTGCGCTCGTTGCCCGTTGGCTCGCCTCCGCCCACATCGATGGCCTGGGCATACCGATCCTCATGCCGGGTCATTACCGTATCGATCAGGCCGGGGACCAAGGCGTTGACGGTGATGCCGTGCTCGCCGAGATCCATGGCGGCGGATTTCATCAGCCCGATCACGCCCCATTTCGAGGCCGAATAGGCAGCGCCGCTTTTCGTGCCGTGCTGCCCCTGGGTGGACGAGGTCAGGATCATGCGCCCGCCTCCCCGCCTCGCCATCGCAGGACCGAACGCGCGGATGGCATTCGCCGTGCCTGTGAGATTGACGTCGATCTGGTCGTGCCAGTCGGCATCGACCTTGTCGAGGATGGGCTTGAACGACTGGATACCGGCATTGGCGAAGAGAATGTCGATCCGGCCGAACTCCCGTTCGATACGGGCGGCGGCGTCGCGAAGGTCACCGAGTTTCCGCTGATCGAGCCGGCACGCGATCCAGCGGCGGCCAAGAGCCGCGACCGCTCCACCCGTCTCGTCAAGGTCCGCCTCACTTGCCGGCGCATAGCCGAGGGTCGGGCTGATGGGGCCGGCAATGTCGATCCCCGCGATATCCGCCCCGGCGGCCGCGAGCGCAGTTGCCGCCGCGCGGCCGATCCCGCGCGCCGCACCGGTCACAACAGCAACTTTCCCGGAAAGGTCCAAGGGCTTCTGTCCCATTGTTCTGCCTCCTGAATTCGCTCGTGTCACAACCCGAGAACCCGCAGGAAGTTTCAGCTTGGGTGCGTTCGAACCGCTCCGGCTATCAGCCACGCGCAGCGTCAATTTAGAATGCGGCAAACGACGCTGTGGTCGCTCCACGGCAGACCTCACTTGACGGAGTTCTCCCGCGAGCATTGACCTATCGCAATATCTACAAACTGGTACCGAAAATACGAAAATAGCGTCAAAATTAGATTTCCTGCGTCTATTTTTGAGGTATTAATTGACATTTCTCTGTTTTATGTAATATAACTACCAACTTCGAGCGAGGCGGAACACAGGTGCATATGTCGGAAAGGGTATGCCCATTAACCCGGCCTTCACCGCTCTCCCCGATCCGTCTTTACGCAGTCGTACGGACCGAATTCCCGAACCTGGAGGCCGCCTTCATGAGAGACATCGTCAACACATTCCGCACCGACCTGTTTGCCCGCAAAACCATTCTCGTGACCGGCGGCTCGTCCGGTATCGGGCTGGCCATCGCGCAGGGATTTGCAGTACTCGGCGGTTCCGTCATCGCGCTCGGCAATTCGGAAGAAAAGCTGAAGGCGGCGGGGGCAGACGCGGACAACAACGGCATCCGCTTCGAGCGCGTCGACGTGCGCGACCCCGAAGCCATCAAGGCCTTCGCCGGAACGCTGAAGAAGCTCGACGTGCTGATCAACGGCGCGGGTATCGCCCGCCCCGAGGCCGAGTTCGAGGACGCCACCTATTTGGAGGTGATGGACGTCAACCTGAACAGCCAGATGCGCTTTTCCATGGCCGTCCTGCCGCTTCTGAAGGCCTCGCGCGGCGTCATCATCAACACGGCCTCGATGCTGAGCTACGTCACCGACCCGGTCGTGCCGGCCTATGGCGCCAGCAAGACGGGCGTGCTCGGCCTCACCCGCCACCTCGCCCATGCCTTCGGCCCTGACGGCATCCGCGTCAACGCCATCTCGCCCGGCTACCACAAGACGGACATGACCAAGGGCCTGTGGACCGATCCGGTCCCGGCAGAGAAGATCGCCCAGCGTTCGGCGCTGAAGCGCTGGGGCACGGTGGACGACCTCGTCGGTACCGCCCTCTTCCTCGCCTCCCCGGCCGCCGCCTTCATCACCGCCGCAGACCTTCCGGTCGACGGCGGCTTCGTGAACGGCGGCTTTTGAGCCGCCACGCCCGGGAAGCCACGAAAAAACTCCGGTCCTTCGACCGGAGTTTTTTATTCCCAGCTGAAACGTCTTCACTATTGCGCCGGCGCTTTCTTGGCGCCCGTCATGAAGGCGACGGCGCCGGCAAGCTCCGCCGGGTCGGGGTCGTCGCCGACGGCATAGACATGGCGGCTTCAGGCGGTCTGGTTCAGCACATACCAGAGCACGCCCACCAGAAGCACGATCGCGATGACGCCATAGGTGAAGACAGCGCCGGCGGCAGCCGGTTCGTTGAGCGTATCGACGACGTTGATGGACGGCTCGTTCTGCAGGAGGTTCTCAATGGCGGCACGGCCGCCTTCCTCGGTCCACGGCGTTGCCGACGGTGCGGGGATCGTTCTCGTCGCCGATCCTGTTGACCTCGGCCACGCCGATGCCGAAGCCCTGCGTGAAACTTTGGTAGCGCAGAACGTCAACGGCGACCCGGTTGGTTAAGGTCAAGAAAAGCGATCTTGGCATCCTTGGTCTTGCCGCCCAATGTTGCCGCGGCCCACTCGCCGATCAGCTTGCCGGCAAGGAAGTTGTCCGTGGCGAAGACGGCATCGGCCTCATCGACCGAGTCAAATGGCGAGTTGAGATTGATGATGATAATGTCGGCATTGCGCCTTCTTGACCTAAGGAACGATCGCGTTGCTGTCGTTCAGCGAAAGCAGGATGCCCTTGACGCCATCGGCAATGCATTCGATGGTGTGACCTGGCTCTCGTTGTCGCCGTTGACTTTACCCGCGTGAGCCTTCGGGGAGACCCAGTCTCCTTCGCGGGGGCCTAGGGCCCCTCCTTCATCCTGACAAAGAAGCGGTCGGTCTCCGTCTTGTGATAACGGAGGCGCGATATCAGTGGCCTGCACCGGGGCCGTCATTGCGACCGATGCGAAAGCCGCATCCAATGCGAGCACACATCCGCAGCTGGATTTTTCATGTCATTCTCCTCCTCATGCCACGTTACGCCGGCATACAAAGCTCCCTTCGAAACCCAGTGGCTTGGGTTTCGGCATCGAGTTGTCCGTGTTCGATCTTGCTAGATCAGCGCCTCGAGCGCCTTGACGACCATCTGTTCCGTGACAGCGACCGGTTCGTTGTGAATGATCTCACCCGGGCGACAGGCCCTGCGGGCGACGGTCGCAAGCTTTTCCCCGGACGCGTCGGCGATGCCGATATCGGCAAGCCGTGTCGGCAGGCGCACCGACCGGCAGAAGGCGCGTACCCGCTCGAATTCTTCGTCGAGACGGTGCAGCTTCAGGCCGGCCAGAACCCCGATCGCCACCTTCTCGCCATGCAGGTGATGGTGCACGTCGTCGAGTTCGCACAGGCCGTGATGGATCGCATGTGCGGCCGCGACGCCGCCGGATTCGAAGCCGAGGCCGGAAAGCAGGATATTGGCCTCGACCACGCGCTCCATCGCCGGGCCTGCAATTTTCGCGTCGCATTCGGCCAGCGCCTCGACGCCATGGACGAAGATCGTATCGCGGCAGAAGCGGGCGATCTCGAAGGCCAGCGGCACGCCCGGCATCTTCATGCAGTTGGAAGCGCCGCTCCGGCGGCAGGCGTCGGCCTCGTACCAGGTGGCGAGCGCATCGCCGATGCCGGCGGCGAGAAAGCGGGCCGGCGCCTTCGCGATCAGCGCCGTATCGACCAGCACCAGATTGGGGTTGTTGGGCAGGAACAGGTCGTAGGCGACCGTGCCGTCGACATTATAAACGACAGCGAGCGCGCTGCAGGGTGCATCCGACGCCGCAATCGTCGGAACGACGATCACCGGCAGGCCGCTGCGGTGGGCCGCGGCCTTCGCCGTATCGAGCGCCTTGCCACCGCCGATGCCGACGAGCACGTCGCCGCCCCGGGCACGTTCGGCGAGCGCCGCGATCTCCTCCTGCGAGCACTCGCCGCCATGGCGGACCAGCTCGAAGTCGACATGGCCGGTCAGCGAGGCCGCGACATCCTTTTCCAGCATCTCGAAGATGCCGCGATCGAGAAGCACGACGGCCTTCTTGCCGAAGCCGGCAGCCTCGCGGCCGATGAGGCCGACGGCACCGGCCGCCTGGATATAGCGGCCGGGGAACCGCGCGCCGCGCGGGGCGATGGTGTCGGTGCTTACCAGCATACATAGCCTCCATCGGCAAGCACGATCGAGCCGGTCATCAGGCTGGCGGCCTCGCTGGCGAGGAACAGGATGACGGAGGCGACTTCGTCGGTGCGGCCAAGCCGGTTCATCGGCGTGCCGCCAACCCAATGCTTGTACATCTCGGCGTCTTCATAGACGTATTTGTTCATTTCGGTATCGATATAGGTCGGCGCGACGGTGTTCACGCGTACACCGCGCGAACCCCATTCGGCGGCAAGCGACCGTGTCAGGTGGTGCACCGCCGCCTTGGAGGCATTGTAGTTCGACTGTTCCTGCGGCCGGTTGACGATGAAGCCGGACATCGAGCCGACATTGACGATACTGCCCGCGCCGCGCTCCAGCATCGACTTGCCGAAGGCGCGGCAGCACCAGAAGACGCCGTTGAGGTTGACGTCGATTACCTTCTTCCAGACCTCGTCGGCCATGGTTTCGGCCGGGTGGTTGCTGATGGCGATGCCGGCGTTGTTGACGAGGATATCGACGCGGCCATGCCGGGCGACGACCGCATCGTGCACGGCCTGCACACCGGCGACATCGGTGACGTCGAGCACGGCGCTGTCCACCGTGTGGCCCTTGGCCTCCAGCTTGGCGACCGCCTCCTGCAGCACCTCGGCATTCATGTCGGTCAGGACGACGGTCGCGCCCGCCTCGGCCAATGCCTCGACGGCGGCAAAGCCGATACCGCGGGCGGCACCGGTGACGACGGCGATCTTGCCGGTGAGTGTGAACTTATCGAGATACATGGCGTGCATCCTTGAGCGTGTTGGGCGCTGCCAGAAGCCCGGCGAGCACGGTCACGAGGTCTTGCGGATCGGCGGCGATGGTGCCGGCCGGGAAAACGAGATCGGTACGGTGTGGCTCGGGCCAGCCGATCACCGTCATGCCAGCGGCGAGACCGGCAATCGCGCCGGGCACGCTGTCTTCCACGACGATGCAATCGCCGGGGCTAACGCCGAGCAGATAAGCGGCACGCAGATAGGGCTCGGCGTCCGGCTTGCCGCGCAGCACGTCGTTGCGGCTGACGGTCACAAGACCCGGCTTCGCCAGCTTCGCCGCGGCGAGGTTCGCATCGACCAGCATGCGGTCCGAATTGGAAACGACGGCCATCGGCGTCCCGGCCAGCAGCGAAAGCACGTCGTCCACGCCCTTGCGGCGCTGCAAGCGCGCGGCGCCGGCGAGATAGTTGCGATATTTCGCTTCGATGAAGGCAGCAAGGGAGAGCGCAAAGCGGAGTTCGCGCACCAGAAGGGCGTGGCATTCGGCGACGCTCATGCCGGTCATGCGGTCGCCCAGATCCTCGGGGAAACCGTAACCGAGTTCATCCAGCAGCCGACGCGTGGCGTCGCCATGAAGACCCTCGCTGTCGACGAGAGTGCCGTCCATATCGAAAAGGACCGCCGTCATTGCGGCAACCTGTCGAGATGGTCGTAAAGCGACTGGCTGTGAGTATAGAGCTTTTCGAAGAAGGCCTGCATCGGCCGGTAGATCTCGACCCAGCGCGGATCGGGCACGATCTCTTCGGCATAGGAGACATAGGCGTCGGCGGCCGTTTCGACCGAGGTAAAAAGACCGGTTGCGGCAGCGGCCATGACGGCGCAGCCGACAAGACCGCATTCCGGCTCCGAGGGAACGAGGATCGGGATACCGTAGACGCTGGCCTTGATCTTCAGCCAGAGCTGCGTCTTGGCGCCGCCGCCGGAGGCGATGACCCGTTCGAGCGGCGCACCGGAAATGCGGTCGAGGATATTGATATGGCGCTTGACGGCGAAGGCGACGCCTTCGAGCACGGCGCGGTGCATATGCGCCAGCCCGTGGGCCGCGCCGATGCCGAAATATTGGGCGCGGGCATTGCGGTGGTCGCCCAGACGCTCGCCGGCCAGATAGGGCATGAAGAACAGACGGTCGGAGCCGGCCGGCGCTTCGGCCGCCTTGGCGACGATATCCTCATAGGAGAATTGCCGCTCGTGGAAGGCACGGCGCGCCCAGCGCATGGCGTCGCCGCCGGATTCGAGCAGCATGAAGGCACCCCAGTTGCCCTCGACCGTGCCGACATTGCAGACGGAGGGATCGAGCAGCGGCGCACTCGCAATGGCAGTGATGATCGCCGAGGTGCCCATGACCTCCGAGCCGACGCCCGGCCGGCAGACGCCGGAGCCGAGAAGCGCCACCGGATAATCCGCGCCGCCGACGAGGACCGGCGTGCCTTCGCGCAGGCCGGTTTCCACGGCCGCCTTCGCGGTCACGGTCCCGAGCAGTTCGGTCGGATCGCGCAGCGGCGCCAGCTTGCCACCGTCGAGGCCGAGCAGGCCGACCATCTTCGGCGACCAATCGCCGGTGCGCGGGTCCATCAGAAAGCTGGCGCCGCCGTCGTTGCGGTCCATGGCGATTTCACCGGTGAGCCGCAGATTGACGTAATCCTTCGGCATCAGCACCGCGGCGGTCCTGCGATAGGCGGCAGGGTCGTTGTCGCGCAGCCATTGCAGCTTGAAGCCCGGCCATGCCGGCGTCGGCGGGTTGGCGCTGTCGGCGAGATAATCGGCCGGCGCATGGGTCGCTTCAAAGGCGGTGACGTAATCGACGGTGCGCTTGTCGTTCCAGAGCGGCGCGGTCTCGCGCACCAGCTCGCCGCCGGAGCCGACGAGCACCGTGCCATGCATCTGGCCGCAGGCGGCCACAGCCGCGACCCGCGACTGCGCTGCGGGCACCTCGGCGAACACCTGCCGGATGGCGGCGACGACACCGCTCCACCAGTCCTCAGGCCGCTGTTCCGACCAGCCGAACCGCGGCACGATCTGCTCGTGCTCGCGGCTACAGACCGCTAAAATCCTGCCCTTGGTATCGACGAGGGCGGCGCGTACGCTACCGGTCCCCACGTCGATGGCCAGAAAGAGATCCTGAGACATGGCTGATCTTCCAAGGAAAGCGGGCGGTTACTTGCGGAACCAGTTCGACGCATATTGCAGGAGCATCGCGCCGATGATGATGCAACCCATGAAAACTTGCTGGTGGTAGCCGGGTACGCGGGCGAGGTTCATCATATTGGCGATGATACCGAGCACGATGACGCCGACGAAGGTGTTGAAGACACCGCCGCGACCACCCATGAGGCTGGCCCCGCCGATGACGACCGCGGCGATTGCATCGAGTTCCGCGCCGACGCCGATCGTGGCCGAGCCGATTCCGGTGCGGCTGGTCGAGACGATACCGGCAACGGCGGCCAGCACGCCGGAAATCACATAGACGGCCGTCGTATAGTAGGCGACGGGAATACCGGAGAGGCGCACGGCCTCCACATTGGAGCCAATGGCTTTGACGAGGCGGCCGAAGCGGGTGAAGGTCAGCACGATGCCGGCAATGACGAAGACGACCGCCATCAGCACCACCGGATAGGGAATGGTAGCGATCGAGCCAGAACCGAAGGCCGTGATCAGCCAGCCGGCATCGCCCATCTGGATTGGCTGGCCGGTGGAGAAGATCAGCGACAATCCGCGCGCCACTGTCATCATCGCCAGCGTTGTGACGAAGGGCGGGAGCTTCAGGAAGGCGATCAACAGGCCTGAGATCAGGCCGCAGGCGGCACCGGCGGCAAGGGCGCCAGCCAGCGAGGCGGCTGTGCCGTATTGCTGAATGACGATGGCCGAGATCACGCTGCCTAGCGCGGCAACGGAGCCGACGGAAAGATCGATGCCGCGCGTCAAGATGACGAACAGCATGCCGATCGCCATCAGGCTGGTTCCGGCGCTCTGGCGCAGCACGTTGACGATGTTGCGCTGGGTGAGAAACACGTCCGACATGGACGTCGCGACGACGATCAGCACCACGAGAATGGCCAAGGTGCCGTAGCGATGCAGGATGTTACTGACGTTCAGCGACGACGAACGGCGAGCGGTTTCGGCAAGATCAGTCACGGCTATCCCCATTCAGTTGGCGTCAGCCTGGGCGGCGGCATTCACCATCGCCAGCTTCAGCAGCTTCTCTTCAGTGTAGTCTTCGGGCGCGAGCGATCCCGTCAGCTCGCCCTCACGCATGACTAGGATGCGGTCGCACAGGCCGAAGAGCTCGATATGCTCGGACGAAATCACCAGGATCGCCCTGCCTTCAGCCGCCAGCGACTTGATGAGCGAATAGATCTCGGTTTTCGCCCCGACATCGACGCCGCGTGTCGGCTCGTCGAAGATCAGGAGATCGCCATCGGCATGAAACCATTTGGCGAGCACGACCTTCTGCTGGTTGCCGCCGGACAGGCTGGAAGCCGGATCGTTCAGACTGCCGGCCTTGAGGCGCAGGCGCGAGGCGAGCTTGCCCACCGTCGCTTCTTCCGCCGAGCGGCGCACGAAGCCGAGCGCATTCACCAAAGGCTGAAGCTTCGCCATGGTCGCGTTGACGCGGATCGGGAAATCGAGGACCAGCCCCTGCTCCTTGCGGCTTTCCGGTACCAGCCCGATGCCGGCCTTCACCGCCGCCCGCGGCGTATCGATGCGAACCTCGCGGCCGCGCAGCACGATCTTGCCGGAATGCGCCTTCTCGGCACCGAAAATCATCCGGACCAGTTCGGTGCGGCCGGCGCCGACCAGCCCGCCGAGGCCGACGATCTCGCCCGCGCGCACGCTCAGGGAGGCACCCTGAATGCGCTTGCCGTCCGACAGGTTCTCGATGCGCAGCACCTCGTCGCCGACCGTGCGCTCGACATCCTCGCCGAACAACGCCTTCAGCGAGCGGCCGACCATCATGCGGATCACGTCGTCGATCTCCACATCCTTGCGCTCGACCGTCGCGACGGACGCACCGTCCTTCATGACGGTGATGCGGTCGGCAATGCGGAACACCTCGTCGAGGCGGTGAGAGATGTAGATGATGCCGACGCCGCGTTCGCGCAACGTGCGGATGATGCCTAGCAGCCGCTCGGCGTCGCGCACCGACAGCACCGCCGTCGGCTCGTCAAACACCATGACGCTGGCATCACGCGACAGGGCCTTGGCGATCTCGACCACTTGCTGGTGGGCGACGGAAAGATCGGACACCGTGGCCGAGGGGGAAATTGAAAAGCCGAGGCTGGAAATCAGCTCGGCGGCGCGCTTGTTCAGGTCGCGCCAGGAAATCACCGAGGGGATTTCGGCAAGGAATATGTTTTCCGCGACGGTGAGATCGGTCGCGAGCGCCATTTCCTGATGGATGATGGCGATGCCCTGGTCGAGCGCGTCGGTGGGTTTGCGGAAATGCTGTTCGGTGCCGCGCACCGTCACCGTGCCCGCCTCCGGCATATGTTCGCCGCCGAGAACCCGCATCAGCGTCGATTTTCCGGCGCCGTTCTCGCCGAGCAGCGCATGGACCTCGCCGGCGCGAAGCGCAAAATCCACACCTTGCAGCGCGTGCACGCCGCCGAAGGATTTGCGGATGCCGGCCAGTTCAACAACAGCTTCCATGACGTTCCAATCCCAAGAAAACCCGAAACCGAATCTGACATGCCTTGCACGGCGGACCGGCGCAGCTAAGCCGTGCCGGTCACCGGGAGGGTCGGTTGTCAGAAAACCGCGTCCGGCTTCAGATAGGTGTCGACATTGTCCTTGGTGATCGCCACCGGGGTCGTGTAGGTGACGCGAGAAATGTCGGCCGGCAGGTCGCCGTCGAGCGCCTTCTTGGCGAGATCGACTGCCGTGGCGGCAACGAGCGCCGGGTCGTTCAGGCCGGTCGCACCGTATTTGCCGTCCTTGATCGCCTGCAGCGCTTCCTTCTGACCATCGGCAGCGGCAAGGAACAGCACGTCGCCGGTATGGCCGGCCTGCTCCAGCGCCTTCTGCGCGCCGAGAACCATGGAGTCGTTTTCGCCGAGCACGACATTGATGTCCGGGTTGGCGGTCAGCAGGTCTTCCATGGCCTTGAGGCCGCCTTCATTGTTCCAGCCGCCCCAGCCCTGGCCTACGACCTCGAAATGGGCGCGGCCTTCGTTGCGAAGCTGACCTTCTGTCAGGCCGGCGAGCACGCCGAGACGGCGCTCCTGCCCGACTTCATTGCCCTTGTCGCCGGAGATCAGGGCGATCTTCAGGTCCTTGCCCTTGGTGTTGTCCGCCAGCCACTGGCCGACGAGCAAACCGTTCTGGGAATTAGAGGACTGAACGAGCGTAACGATGTTGGCCTGCGGGTCGATGGTCGAGTCGATCACGAACACCTTGACGCCGGCAGCGGTCGCGGCATTGACGGCCGGCACGAGGCCCTTGCTGTCGCGCGGGTTGATGATCAGTGCGCCGATGCCCTGAGCAACCATGTCCTCGACGTCGGCGACCTGCTTGTTGAGGTCGTTCTGGCCGTCGACCGAAATCACCTCGCAGCCTAGCTCTTCGGCGCGCTTCTTCGCCGACACTTCCTGCGCGGCGAAATAGGGGGCGTCCAGCGTCTTCATCGAAATGCCGATCTTGCAATCGGCAGCTTCGGCTGCAGACATCGCCATAATGGATACAGCCGCGCCGAGCGCGAGCGCCAATCCGGTCTTCTTCATCTCTTTCTCCTCCAATGGGCGCACGCAGCGCCAGCCAATTCCCTTAGCAAAATGTAGCATAATTACGTAAATACATTCCGTCAATGTATTTTTTGCACAGTCTCAGCAATTCTTGCGCTCACTTCGGGCGCACATTTTTTCCTTGCGCGTTTCGATACGTTAATTTATGAATTTAAATTACCAAATGGAGGAATGCCTATGATGCGTGATCCTGTCTCCAGCGTCGTCGACCCCACCCGAGGGGGCATGAGCGGGAATACCGGCCGCTACGAGAAGCGCCTGAGCGATCTCAGCGGGCTCTATGCCGATGAAAGCGCCTTTCAAACCCTTCTGAAGGAGCGAGGCGACAGCGTCGTCTACGATGTTGAGGATTTCCGTCCCGGCACCCATAGCGGCGACCTGATCTACGGCGTCACCCGCATGAGCCCAGGCCGGATCGGCGGGGAATTCTTCCTCACCCGCGGCCATATTCATGAGAAGGCCGATCGGCCGGAGATTTATTACGGCCAGAAAGGCCTTGGCCTGATGCAGCTGGAATCGCCCGCCGGCGAGACCCGGATCGTCGAAATCGGCCCACAGACCATCTGCTACGTACCGCCCTTTTGGATTCACCGTTCGATCAATATCGGCACGGAAGACCTGGTGATGGTCTTCGCCTACCCGTCCGACAGCGGGCAGGATTACGGCATCATCGAAGCCTCGAACGGCATGCGCCACCGCGTCATGGCGGGCGGCGAGAACGGCTGGCGGCTCGTCGACAACCCGACCTACCGGCCGCGCAACGACGAGACGGTCCGCGCGATCATGAAGACATACGGCTGAACCACAGGCGCAACGGAGAAACAACAGTCATGACGAATCCTATCGATCTCATCGCCGGCCTCGGCGTCGTCCCGGTCATCGCCATCGAACGCGCCTCCGACGCCGTTCCGCTGGCCGACGCCCTGCTCGAAGGCGGGCTGCCGGTTGCCGAAATCACCTTCCGCACTGAGGCCGCCGCCGATGTGCTCGCCGCCATCCGCGACGCCCGCCCGGAACTCTGCATCGGCGCTGGCACCGTGCTCGACACCGAAAACCTGAAGAAGGCGGTTGCCTCCGGCGCGCGCTTCGGCCTCGCCCCCGGCTACGACCCGGAGATCGTCGCCGCTGCCAAGGCCGCGAGCCTGCCCTTCTGCCCGGGCATCATGACCCCCTCCGACCTGACGCTCGCGGCCGCAAGCGGCGTGCGGCTGGCGAAATTCTTCCCCGCGGGCATTGCCGGCGGACCCAAGGCTCTGGCCGGCATCTCCGCGCCCTTCGCCCATCTCGGCATCCGCTTCATCCCGACCGGCGGCGTCACCGAGGCAACGATCGGCGAATGGCTGGCGCTGAAGCAGGTCGTCGCCGTCGGCGGCACCTGGATCGCTAAGACCGAAGACATCCGCGAGGGCCGCTTCGCCGAGATCGCCAAGAATGCCGCCGCCGCCGTCAAGGTCGCCCGGCAAGCTCTGGAGAAGCGCGCGTGAGCCAGTACGAACCAGCAACCAGCCCGACGCTCTATTTCATCGGCGTCACCACCGGCAAAAGCTCGATCATGAAGGTGTTTCCGGCCTGGGCCGAATATCTCGGCCTGAAGGGCGCCGTCATCAAGGGTATCGATTTCAAGCTGCACGACGACCCGGCCGCCTATCGCAAGGCGGTCGAGTTCATCCGCGACGATCCGCTTTCCATGGGCGCGCTCGTCACCACCCACAAGATCGACCTCTTCCACGCCTGCCGCGATCTCTTCGACGTGATCGATCCGCATGCGATGCTGATGGACGAGACGAGCTGCATCTCCAAGCGCAACGGCAAGCTGATCTGCCACGCCAAGGACCCGATCTCCTCGGGCCTGTCGATCGACGGCTTTCTCGGCGAGCGCTATTTCGCCGAGAACGACGCGGATGTGTTTTCCATGGGCGCCGGCGGTTCGACCATCGCGCTCACCTGGCATCTGATGCGCAAGAGCCGCGGCGACAACGTGCCGGCCCGCATCGTCGTCTCCAACCGCAGCCAGCACCGCCTCGACGAGATCAGGCGCATCCACGCTCAAGTCGAAAGCGCCGTGCCGGTCGAATACATCCTCGCCCCGCAACCGGAAGACAACGACGAGGTGTTGCGGTCTCTAAAGCCCGGCTCACTCGTCATCAACGCCACCGGCCTTGGCAAGGATGCCCCCGGCTCGCCGCTGACCGATGCCGGCATCTTCCCGGAGCGCGCCGTCGTCTGGGATCTCAACTATCGCGGCGAACTGGTGTTCCTCGATCAGGCCCGCCGGCAGCAGGCGGAACGCTCGCTGCAGGTCGAGGGCGGCTGGACCTACTTCCTGCACGGCTGGACGCAGGTGATCGCCGAAGTCTTCGACGTAGCCATTCCGACCTCGGGTCCGTCCTTCGAGCGGATTTCCGACATCGCCGTCGACGCAGCCGGGAGATAAAGGCATGAACCAGCGCATTCTCGTCACCCCGCGGTCACTGACCCAGGAACCCCACCCGCATGTCGAGCGCATGCGGGAACTGGGCTTCGAGATCGTCTATTCGACCGCCGGCGCGATGCCGACGGAACAGGAACTGATCGACCTCGTGCCGGGCTGCGTCGGCTGGCTGGCCGGTGTCGAGCCGGTGACGCCGAAGATCATCGAGGCCGCGGAAAACCTGAAGGTGATCAGCCGTAACGGCGTCGGCATCGACAACCTGCCCGTCGAGATGCTGAAGGAGCGCGGCGTCAGAATCATGATCGCCGAGGGCGCCAACGCCATGGGCGTGGCGGAGCTGACCATCGGCCTGATCTTCAGCGCCCTGCGCTCGATTCCGCTTTCCGACGCCGGCATCAAGGCGGGCGGCTGGCCGCGCCAGCGCGGCATCGAGATCCACGGCCGCACCGTCGGCATCATCGGCTGTGGCGCCATCGGCCGCGAGGTCGCCCGCATGATCATCGGGCTGGGCGCCAAGGTCGTCGCCTTCGATCCCGCCCGGCCGAACCTCGACCTGCCGTCGCATTCCTTCGCCTATGCCGACGTCGACGACATCGTCGCCGAGGCGGATATCCTGACGCTGCACTGCCCGCTTCCGCGCGACGGCTCGACCTTCCTCGACCGCCGCCGCCTGTCGGCCGCCAAGAAGGGGCAGGTGCTGGTCAACACGGCCCGCGCAAGGCTGATCGACGAGGAAGCCCTGATCGAAGCGCTGAACGACGGCCGGATCGGCTGCTACGCCACCGACGTCTTCGACCAGGAACCGCCGGCCTCGCTAACCCTTGCCGCGCATCACCGCGTCATCGCCACCAGCCATATCGGCGGTTTTACCGCCGAAAGCGTCGACCGCGCAACGCAGATCGCCGCCGACAATCTGCTCGCGGCGCTGAAACCCTGAGGCCATCATGCAGGGACGCCTCGTCGAGAAAGCTCTCACTGAAACGCTTTCGGACCGCCTGAAAAGGCGGCCCGGAAACGAGCTTGCGATCCACTGGCTCGGTCAGGCGGGCTTCGTCATCGACATGGCCGGTGCCCGGCTGGTGATCGATCCCTACCTCTCCGACAGCCTTGCGGAAAAATACAAGGGCACGCCCCGCCCCCACACCCGCATGATGCCGCCGCCGGTCATGCCCGACGACATCCCCTTCGTCGATCTCGTCCTCTGCACCCATGCGCACACCGACCACATGGACCCCGGCACCCTGCCGCGCCTGCTGGCCGCCAACCCTTCCGCCCGGCTCGTAGCGCCACGCGCCATGCAGGCCCGCGCGATCGAGCGCTCCGGCACAAGCGGCGACCGCCTCGTTCTCGCCAATGCCGGGGAACGCCTCTTCCTGCTGCGTGGCATCTCCATAATACCGACCCGCGCGGCCCATGAAACCTTGGAGACGGACGCGGACGGAAACCACAATTTTCTAGGCTATGTCCTCAAAGCCGGTCCACTCAGCCTCTGGCATTCGGGAGACTGCATTCCCTTCGACGGGCTGGAAGACGAGGTCGCGACACTCGAACCCGGCGTCGCCCTTCTTCCCGTCAACGGCCGCCGCCGGGAGCTTTCCGAAAACGGCGTGCCGGGGAACTTCTCTCTTATGGAAGCGATCGACATTAGCCGCCGAGTCGGTGCATCCGATCTGATCGCGCATCATTACGGGCTTTTCGATTTCAACACCGAGGACGCGGCGACGATCGATGCCGCGATAGCCTCAACTGCGGATACCCGGCTCCACCGAGCTAAGATCGGCGTAGAGCTTTTCTGGTACACTGGCTGACGGGAGGTTATCAACTGCGTGCCCGGCGATCTTGCCCTCCTTTGTTGAACCTTCTAGTTTTGCGCGCAAATACAAGGAAAGGCGATCCGAATGGATAGCGAGATCAGGACCAACACCAGCCGCAACATCATCGAGGTCATCCGGACAATGCGGTCTGACTTGCGCAAGTCCGACCGCAAGGTCGCCGATGTCGTCCTGGAAGACCCGCGACGGATCATGAATGCCACCGTGGGCGAGACCGCCACGCTTGCCGAGGTCAGCCAGCCGACGGTGCTGCGTTTTGCCACCGCCATCGGCTGCAACGGGTTTCAGGACTTCAAGATCAGGCTAGCCCAGAGCCTCGCTTTAGGCACGCCCGCCACGCATTCCGTCCTGCGCGACACCGACGAGCCGGAAATTATCGCCGAAAAAATCTTCGACTACACGATGACAAGCCTCGACTGGGCGCGCTCGAAGCTCGACAAGGCAGCCCTGCACAAGGCGATCAACGTTCTCGCCGCCGCCCGCTCGATCATATTTTTCGGTTTCGGCGCCTCCGGCATTGTAGCCCGCGACGCCCAGCAGAAATTTCCCCTGTTCGGTATTCCCTGCAGTGCCGAACTCGATTCGCATCAACAGCTGATGGCCGCCGCGATGATGCAGCCGGGCGACGTGGCCTTTGTAATTTCCAACACCGGGACGACGCGCTCGATCATCGAGATCGCCCGCATCGCCCGCGACAACGGCGCGACCGTCATCTGCCTCACCGGTTCGGATTCGCCGCTGACCCAATACAGCGACATTGCGTTGATCGTGGAGACGCTGGAAAACACCAATACCTATACCCCGACAATCTCCCGCATTGCCGCGCTCGTAGTCATCGACATCCTTTCCACCAGCGTCGCGGTGCGCCGCCCGGAAGCGGACCGGACTAGGATCAACCAGATGAAGCGCCAGTTGAGTGACATGCGGAAGATGCAGCCAATTTGACCGCGTCCGGGCGATCAGGCTTACTACGCCGATGCCTTCCGCGGCCCGATAGGACTAGCATCGTGCGAGCAAAATCTGCGTAACGGCCCGCAAGCGGTATACCCGACGCGGCGGCCTGTTGATCCTGCCGCTTCACCGCTGCTGGGCAAGCCTCGACTTCTTTGCACCAGCCTCCCCTAGGGATGAACATTCTGGATTTCCAACTCTGTTGGCCCCGCGAACTGCCCCGTTGAAAGGTGGAGATTGTGGATGGCCGCAAGGTTAGGAATTGGGGATGGTTTGGTTATGATCGGAGAATAGCACCCAAGCGGGATCACATTCGACTTTCTGTCCCGGCCTGTACCGCGTCCGGTGCGGAAGTCAATTGCCATCAGCGGCAGCCGGCCCGTGACCAATCTTGAACCGAGTGCCCGCGCCCAGGGTTTAATAATGTGCTTCACGAAGTGAGAGATAAATCGCCGAGCAGCCGCACTCAGAACATTAAGTGAGGCACGGATGACCCGTCAAAAGCCCTCCACGATTCGACCGGTGTTAAGGCTTCACAATCGAATTTCGGTCTGGGGATCGAAGAAATGCGCCTGCGTCATGTCGAACGTGACTCGACAGGGTGTGCCGATCGTGACCGGAAAGCGTGGATCGACCTGCGCCGTCATGCGCGCTTCGCCCACACGGCCTAGAACCAGAGTATGGGATCCGAGTGGCTCTGTCGCCAGCGGGATAAATGAGAAATCGGCCTGACGTTCGGAATGGCGCATGTGCTCCGGGCGGATGCCAAAAACCACATGCTCGCGGTTTCCGAGGCGCTGCGCTTCCTCCGGCACGAGAGGCAGGTGCTGGCCGTCGAGCTGGACCGCGCCATCGTGGATTGCGGCTTCGAAGAAGTTCATGGCAGGCGAGCCGATGAAGTTGGCGACGAACCGATTGGCGGGTCGCTCATACAGGGTGATTGGATCGGCGGCCTGCTCGATCCGGCCTGAACGCATCACGACGACACGGTCAGCCATGGTCATGGCTTCCACCTGGTCGTGCGTGACGTAAACGGCCGTCGTTCCGAGACGGCGCTGCAACAGTTTGATTTCAGTGCGCATCTCGACGCGAAGCTTCGCATCGAGGTTGGACAGAGGCTCATCGAACAGGAATACCTGAGGCTGACGCACCAAGGCTCGTCCGATGGCGACGCGTTGGCGCTGGCCGCCGGAGAGATTGCGCGGCTTGCGGTCGAGATACGGTTCCAGCCCAAGAAGGCGGGAGGCTTCGGTCACGCGGCGGTCGATTTCGGCGGCATCGGTGCCATGGACCTTCATGGCGTAGCCGATGTTTTCGCGCACGCTCATATGGGGATAGAGTGCATAGTTCTGGAACACCATTGCGCAGTCGCGCGCGCCCGGCCGTTCATGGGTCACTTCTCGACCGCTAATGCGGATTTCACCGGTGGACACCGTTTCCAGCCCGGCCAGCATGCGCAGCGTGGTGGTCTTGCCGCAGCCGGAGGGGCCGACGAGGACAAGGAACTCGCCCTTTTCGATCGACAGGTCGAGCGGGGGAATGACCGTAGTCGTCCCGAAGGATTTGGTGATTGCCTTGAATTCGACGTGGGACATCGCTTTTCTTCCAGCTAGACAGGACAGGGCGTCCCGGGCGGGCAGGGCCGCCCGGGACCGATGAGGCATCAGAGCGGCGGCAGGCCCATCGCGGCGCGATAGGCGGCCAGTTGCTTGTCGCGGCCGAACTCGTCGGTCAGCTTGTTCCACTCGGCTGCGATGGTATCGAGTGCGGCCTGCGGCTCGACTTCACCGGCGAGCGCCTTGGACAGCTCGATTTCCAGCACTTCCGTATAGGAAAAGAAGCCCGGCAGGCGCAGGTCGAGCGCGACGTTCTTGGCATCCAGCGAAGCGCGCTGCGCGCCAAGATAGCTCTTGGCTTCTACCGCCGTGAAGATCGATGACCAATTGCCGAGGTTCTCATAATGGCTCAGGCGATAGGGGTTCACGCCGGTATTGGCGGTGACGATGGCCTTACCCGAGACTTCGGGGCTGGTGACTTCGGCGACGAAGGACCATGCGGCTTCCGGGTTCTTGCTGTCGGCCGGAACGGCCAGTTGCCAGCCGCCGAAGGCGAGGAAGGGCGAGGCGACCGGCGCATCGAACTTGTCCCAGCTCTTGGTCTTGTAGTTCCAGATTTCCTTGGAGCCCGGCAGGATGGCGGTGCGGACATTGCCCTTGATCGAGCCTTCCGTCGCGCCGAGGATGCCGGAGTCGGCCCAATCGATGTTCATTGCGACCTTGCCGCCGGAATAGAGCGGGCGCACGTCTCCCGAGCCGTTGTTCAGCGCGCCCGGTGGGTTGAATGCAAGACCCTTCTTGTAGTCTTCCAGCGCCTTCAGCCAGCCCGGATTGTTGATCTGGGCGTCCATGGTCTCGGGATCGAAAAACATCGAGCCGGGATTGGCCGGATTGTTGGTATAGCTGGCCGCATGGCTGAAGAAGTACCAGAACTGCTGGCCGCCGCGCTTGTAGGCTTCGGCGGTGCCGTTCAGGCCCTTGTCCGGCTGGTTGAAGAATTCGGCGATGTCGTAATACTGATCCCAGGTGACGGGCGCGGCAAGATCATAACCGTACTTCTTCTTGAAGGCTTCCTTGTTGGCGGCATCCTCGAACAGGTCGGCGCGGTAGTTCAGCATGTGCATGTCGCCGTCCATGGTCGCCGACTTAATCTCGCCATCCCAGGACATCAGCCGCTCGCGATAGACCGGGTGAATGTCTTCCCAGACCTTTCCGGTCTGCATTGCGGCGGGCATGGAGGAGAGATAGGGCGCGAAATCCGGCACCCAGGCCGGGATGAAGCCGATGACGTCGAAATCGCCCGTCGACTGCGACATGGCGGTGAGGAACTTCGGATAGAGTTCGCTGAACGGGAACTCGACTACCTTAACCTTGCCGCAGGTCTTGGCTTCCCAGCTCTTGGCGGCTTCCGACAGCGCCGAGGCGATGAAGGGGCCGTTCTGCGTCGACACGGTCAGTTCGACACCGGTATAGTCGGGCGAGCAGGCCGCCCAGGCGCTGTTGGCGAAAGGCAGCAGCGCGGCTGCCAGAAGAATGCGTTTCATGGTATTTCCTCCCTCCGTGAGGTTGTTTACTTGATGGAACCAGTAAGTAGGCCCGAGCGCATCATCCGGCCGAGAATGGCCGCGACGACGATCATCGGCGCAATCGAGACGAGCGTGGCGACGGAAATCGCCCACCATTCATCCCCGCGGCTGGAGTTCTGCCCAGCCAGCAGGATCGGGAGCGTTTGCCACTTCGACGAGGTGAGCAGCAGCGCAAACAGGAATTCGTTCCAGATGAAGGACAGCACGATCATAGAGGTGGCGATCAGGCCGGGCTTCGACATGGGCAGCACGATCTGGAAGAAGATGCGCATGCGGCCGATATCGTCCACCTGCGCCGCTTCCTCCACCTCGACCGGCAGGGTCGAAAAGAAGTCGCGCATCAGCCAGACGGCGAAGGGCAGGCCGAAGGCGGTATAGGCGATGACGAGGCCTGCGAAGCTGTCGAGCAGCCGCACACCCACCTTATTGGCTTCCGCATAGAGCAGGAACAGCGCGAAGGCCGAGACGATGGGCGGGAACATGCGCTGCGATACAAACCAGAAGGTCACGTCGTCATTCTTAAGGACAGGGCCGGGCAGGGGCAGCGAATTGGCGAAGACCGCCAAACCGAGGCCGACCGGCAGCACGATCGCCAGCGCATAGGGAACCCGCATGCCCAACCAGGCATTGAGCAGAACGAAGCCGCCGATGGCAATCACCCCGAACAGCGCGCCCGCCAGCAGACGGATTCGGAATTCGAAACGCACCAGCGCGTAGGCCGCCATCGCGCCGAGGAAGACCGAGAGCGCCGTCACCACCAGCGAAATCATGATCGAGGACAAGATCGGCCCGGCGAAATTGCCGCGCGCGCCGGAAAAAGCTTCGCGGAAGGCCTTCAGCGTCGGCTCGAAATCGACAAAGGGCAGGTAGGTCGGCCCGGCGCTGACGGCGATCGGCGGCTTGAAGGCGGTGACGGCCACCCACCACAGCGGAAACAGGCAGAGGAACAGCCAGACCAGCGCGAAGCCGAGACCGAAACGGCGGATGATGCGGTTCTCGCTCATGCGAACCTCCGGGTCAGGCGCTGGGCGGCGGCGAGGTAGAGGGTGCCGAACACGATCACGACGATCAGGAACAGGAAGCTCAGCGCCGAGGTCATGCCGATGTTGAACTTCTTAAAGCCCTCGTTATAGGCGAACAGCGTCAGGGTTTCCGTGGCGGTGCCGGGACCGCCGCCAGTCAGCACGAAGACCGTATCGATGAGCTTGAAGCCTTCGATCAGGCGAATAAAGATGACGGCGACCGACAGCGGTAGCAGCATGGGCAGGGTGATGCCTGTGAAGCGGCGCCAGACCGGGATATCGTCCACACGCGCCGCCTCAAACACTTCCGGCGGTAGACCTTGCAGCCCGGCCAGCATCAGCAACACCACAAAGGGCGTCCATTGCCAGACCTCGACCGAGATCAGCGAGGCAACGGCGAGATAGGGATTGGTGAGGAATGGGATGTTCGCAGCCCCAAGCAGGGTCAATCCGTCGTTCAACGGCCCCATGACCGGATGGAAGATCATGCGCCCGACCAGCGCGACGCAGACCGGGGCGAGAAACATCGGCAGAAGGAAGGTGACGCGATAGAGCGACGCGCCCGGCACATTATTATGCAGCGCAAGCGCCAGCGCAAAACCGATGACATATTGCAGCGCAACGGAAAGAAAGACGATAACGGCCGTCGTCCAGATTGCGCTCCAGAAGCGGCCAGACGCCAGTATTTCCTGATAATTCTGGAAACCGACGAAACGCGGCGGCGTCGGCGGCACGAGCCGCATCGACTGAAAACTCACAGTCAGGGCGTAGATCAGAGGAAACAGCGAGATCACAAGCACCACAAGAAATGCGGGCCAGAGGAATGCGTGCTTGATCCTGTCCTGCCGAGGTGTGGCGGTTGTCATGGTTAGTCCTCCCTGTTTTCACACTGCCTCATGTTTATGCATTTTTCAAGATATTTTTGTATTTCTATTATCTTTTTTGTATTTCAAAGCAATTCGACAATTTCCGCCCACGAAAGCTGCGCGTCGGATGAGGCCCTCGACGACGGCGGGATGTGCCGCCACAAGCGATGGAGCAAAAATTCACGATCAACTATTCATCTTGTCGATTTAGTCTGCATTATCAGTCTTGTAATGGCACGCTTCCTGAATCCGCGCAGGTGGGCAGCTAGCGTAAAATACCTTGGCTTCAGCCTCGATCATGCACGCAGCCTCCACGAGTTAAGCCGATAACTTTGACATGTGAGGGGGACGCAACTCACTTCCGCTTCGCAACCTTCCCGATGTCTATGTACTAAAATTACGTATTCCGCGAACACCGCCGCGTTTTAAGATGGCGCACGACATCCCATTGAGCCGGTGCAAGGGTTTCGCTTCCTT
>JBDHTA010000057.1:0-22547 GCA_039808465.1 Rhizobiaceae bacterium
TTCCAGCCCCGCCAGCAACCCAAGCCGCCGCGCCAGACGCCGCCCTGGGCAAAGCGGCTGCTGATCGTCCTCGGCATCGCCGCCTTCTTCGCCGCCGCCTTCCTCTATTTCTCGCTGACAGGGCCTGCGGGCGCCTGATCGCCATCACCGATGGCGTGGCGAATGGCTTCGACAGCCGCCTTGAGTGGCGCGACATGGTGCTCCACCACCGCCCAGATCACCTCGTCGGCGATTTTATGATATTCATGCCGCAGGATATTGCCGACGCCCCGGATCTGTTTCCAGGGCACATCCGGCGCAACAGCCAGCAACTCATCCGGAATATGGCGGCACGCTTCGGAAACGATCTCCAGCGCCCTCTGAATGGCCAGCCGCAAAAGCCAGCCCCGCTCGAAATCGGCAAGCGATTTACCCGCCGTATGGGTTTCGATCCCTTCGATAGCCTCCAGAATTTCCGCCAGAACGGGTTCAACTCTGCGCCGGACCATCAGAAGACCCGGATGGCGGATTTCAGGATGCCGCTGCGAAGCATCGGATGAAGACTGTTGCGGGTGGTGACATCCACCTCGACAGACAGCTTTTCTTCAAGAAACTGCTTGATTCCAGCCAGTTCGATCAATGAGAAACGGCCCGCCGGATCGTGATCGACAAACAGATCGAGATCGCTCATGCCGGACGCCTCGTCACGGGCCGTCGATCCGAAAAGGTAAAGTCCGGTCGCGCCCATGCTTCTCACGGCATCGGCATGCTCTTGCAGGGTGCGAATGGCGTCGTTCCGGTTCATGCCGCCAGCCTACAGCATCCCGGAAATTTCATCCAGCTTCATGAAAGCTCAGTGGCTGATGCTCTTGGAAAACAGGTTGACCACCAGCACGCCCGCGATGATCAGGCCGAGACCGATGATCGCCGCCAGATCCAGCGTCTGCCGGAAGAAGAAATAGCCGACGGCGGAAATCAGGACGATGCCGAGGCCGCTCCAGATCGCATAGGTCAGCCCGACCGGAAACACCCTCAGCACTTGCGACAGGCAATAGAAGGACGCCAGGTAGCACAGCACCATGGCGGCGGTCGGCCAGGGCCGCGTGAACTGCTGCGACATCTGCAAGGCCGATGTGCCCGCGACCTCAAGGCCGATGGCGGTGAACAACAGCGTGTAAATGGTGATCGGGTTCATGGCCGCGGCATATCCGGTTTGAAGCGTCAGGCAAGGGAAGAGGCGATGAGACGGTCGACGAGCGCGCGGCGCTCCTGCGGCGTCACGGACTGGCCGCCAGCCGCATCCGCCAGCCACAGCCCGTCGGCGGCAAGCCGCAGAATCAGGGCGGCTATGCCGGAATCGGTGCCGACGTAATCGGCCATGCGCTCGTCCATCCAGCGCCGCCAGCGGTCGCGGATATGCTCCTCGCCCAGCATGGCGAGCGTCAGGCCGTCCCATTGATGTCCGTCGGCAGATTCCTCGCCTTCCGGCGGTTCCTTCAGGTCGGCGACGACGCGCAGATAGGCGCGGGAAAAGCGCCCCTGCGCCACCGGATCGGCATTCATCTCCTCGGTGATGGCGCGGTCGAATTCCTCGATGATCTGCTCGAACAATCCGTCGAGCAGCGCCGCCTTGCCGGGGAAATGATGCAGAAGTCCGCCCTTGCTGACACCCGCCGCCTGCGCCACCGCATCCAGCGTCACGGCCGCGGGCCCGCGCTCACGCACGATGCGCGCCGCCACCTCGACAAGCTGGCGGCGGACGATTTCGGGTTGCTTCTTGCGACGGTGAGATTCTGCCATTCGGCAATTAAGCGACCGTCCGGACGGTTTGTCAAGAAAAACAGCATGGGCAATGGCGAAAAGTCGCAAGCCGCGTTTCCCGGTTGATCGCCGCCCGCATTGACGGCATGAAGAAACAGGCTTGGAGTTCCATCATGACAGAAACTATCACGCTTTACGAGGCCATCGGCGGCGATGCCACTGTCCGCGCCCTCACCAACCGCTTTTACGACCTGATGGACAGCCTGCCGGAAGCGGCGCGCTGCCGCGCCGTCCATCCGTCCGATCTCACCAATGCGCGCCAGAAGCTCTACGATTACCTGACCGGTTATCTCGGCGGCCCGCCCGTCTATGTCGAAAGGCACGGCCATCCCATGCTGCGGCGGCGGCATTTCATCGCCGCCATCGGCCCGGCCGAACGCGACGAATGGCTGCTCTGCTTCCGGCTCGCCATGCAGGAAACCATCGCCAGCGAAAAGCTGCGCGAGATCATCTGGGCGCCGGTCGAGCGCCTTGCCCATCACATGCAGAACAGGGAATGACCATGCGCATCGACGCCCCCTCCTCCACGCTTCTCCTGCTTGCAGGCGCCCTCGGCATTACCGGCGTGGGGCTGGCGGCCGCCGCCTCGCATCTCGGCGACGATCACCTGCTCGGCAATGCCGCCCAAATGTGCCTCGCGCACGCCCCGGCCCTCGTCGGCATCGTTGCGGCGGGCGCGCGGCTGCGCACGGGCCTTGCCGCCGGTCTGCTGATCGGGCTCGGAACGGCGCTGTTTGCCGGAGATCTGGTCTACCGGCATTTTCAGGGCAGCGGCCTGTTTCCGATGGCCGCCCCTTCCGGCGGCATGGCGATGATGGCGGGCTGGCTGGCCGTGGGGATCGGCGCGTTCGTAAAACCCCGGACATGACGAAAGCGCCGGTCCGTGGAAACGGACCGGCGCCATGAAATCCGGCCAGGGCCGGAAACAGCATTATGCGTCAGATGCCCTCGACGGCATTGAAGCCTTCGAAAACCGGCGGCCCGAGATACATGCCCTTGTGGTCGCCCGCATTACGGTGGGCGGCGCGAAAATTCTCGGACTTCGTCCAGCCGGAAAAATCCGCCTCGCTTTCCCAGATCGTATGGGAAGCGTAGAGCGTATAGCCCTCCTCCGCATGCGTCTTGCCGCGCAGCATATGGAATTGCCGGAAACCCGGCATTTCCGCAAGCGTGGAGTTACGGTTGCGCCAGATGGCTTCGAACGCCTCTTCCTGCCCCGTCGCCACCTTGAAGCGGTTCATCGCCACGAACATCGATCTCTCCCTGTCATGCAAACGGCGGTCCGTTGCCGCCGGTCAGGCGCCGCGCCTGCGTTCCTTTTTATCCGGCAGCGGCGCGAAGGCAAGCAGCTTGCCGCATTCCGCCTCCACAGGGCCTGATCCGGCATTGCGCGCTGCCCAGAGCGGAAAGCGCACGAAGTTCGGATGATCGCGCCGCCACGCGGCCTCGCGCATCATCGCCTCGTGCAGTTCCGGCACCATGCGGTCGCCGCCAGCCGCAACGAGGCGGTGCAGGCCGAGCAACTGGAGACCGCTGGCTTCGATCTCGTAATCACTGGCCATGGCTGGCTTCCCGTTCCCGGATCGTCAGAAGCGCCCGCTCGAGGCTCGACTTGCTGCCGTTGCGCAGCGGAATGAAGGTCTTGCCGAACTTCTTGCAGCCGGTCTTCACGCGAAGACACGCGTCATGGCTGATGCAATCGATGGGGCAGAAGACGCAATCCACCGAAGGCAGCACGGTATCGATGCGCGACACCGCCTCGCGCAAGCCGCCATCGTGATGGATAAGCTCCGCGCCGTGCCTGCTGGCGATCTCGCGCAGATGCGCGACCTGACAATCACGCCCGCCGACATAAAGGAAGCTGCGTCCGTCAAGGCCGTTGCCGCCATCGCCGTCGCGCCTGCCCGCTTCCTGCGAGGCGGTTGCGTCCTGCGCCTGGCGGTTGCCGCCCTTGCGTGATTTCTTCGCCATGTCCCTCTCCGTCCGCAATCGTCAACATCTCTCTTCGCGGCGCACCATATTAAACTTGATTATCATAGTAAAGTATAAACATGAGTTTTTACATCATATTTTAAGCCATTGAAATGACATAAAAATGCCCGCGAGGCTGGGCCTGCGGGCATATTTTTCTCAAACGTCGGGATCAGCGGCCGGTGACCTGAACCTCCTGGGTGAAGGTCCAGCTCGGCTTGCCCCATTCGGGCGGCAGCGGCGGGAAGGGTGCTGCGCGGCGCACACCGTTGACGACGGCCTGATCGAGTTCGCCGACGCCGGAGCTGCGCGCCACCGACACCCCGCTCAACTGGCCGGAGGAGCCGATGGTGAGCCGCACGCGCACGCTGAGCGATGCCTTTTCGCGGCGGAAGGCGCTCGGCACCCTGACCGAGCGGCGGATTTTCGACTGCACCTTGCCCGGATAATTGGCGACGGCGGCGCTGCCCGCGGAAGACGAATTGCGGCCTGCGCTGCGCGAGCCGTCCTGGCTGCCATCGGTGGCGCTGCCATCGACGGTGCCGCGCTTGCGGTCCTCGGCGGCCTGGCCGCGCGAGCCGCCCTTCTTGGCCACGTTCTTCTTCTTCGGCTTTTCCACCGGCTTCGGCTTCTGGCGGGCGACCGGCTTTTTCGGCTCCGGCTTGACCTCGGGCTTCTGCACCTCCGGCTTTTCGATCGGAACCACGGTTTCGGGCACCGGCGTTTCCACCGGCTCCATCGGCTCGACCGGCGCCATCACCGGCACCGGCTGCGAAACCACCGGTTCGGCCGGAACCATGGCGGTCAGCACTTCCGGCTCGTCGGTCGGCATCACCGGTTCGGCATCGACGGGCTGCGTTTCGGTGGGCTGCACGGGCTGGGCGGTTTCAACCGGCTGCGGCGTGACGGCTTCCACCGGCTGCACCGGTTCCGCCGTCACCGGCTCGGGCTCGGCGGGCGCCACGGTTTCCGGCTCCACCTCTTCCGCCTCGACCAGTTCCGGCTCGCCCGCCGCAAGCTGGTCCAGCTCGGCATCGCCAAGCAGGGTGACGGAGACGATGGACCCCGCCTCCTCCACCGGATCCTCGGGCACCGCCACCATGGTCACCGCCAGCAGGCCGAAGACGGCCGCATGGGCGATGCAGGAAAACAGGCTGGCGGCCACGGTGCGGGCCGCGCGCTTCGGCACGGAGGTTTCCGCCTTCTCGGGAACGGCGTCGAGCGCGGGCGCGGGCTGCTCATCGGCCGCGGCGGCCTGCGGCGCCACGCTGTCGGGAAACGAGCCGATCTCGGCGACGCGGGCATAATGAATGACGTTTTCAGCGGCGGGCTGGCGCGGCACATTGTCGAGTTCCGGCATGCTGTGGCCCGCGACGATGCCGGGAATATTGTCGTTGACGCCCGGCCCTGCGGCGCGCTCCGGCATGGCGAACGCCTCGGCGCGGATCTTTCTGGACTGAACCATCATCGCTCCTTCCCCTTCCTGCGAAGGGTGTTTCATCCTTCGAACGGGACGGAAAGCTGCGAGCGGGTGGTAAGGCCCTGCATGCATTCGCCCGGTCCCGGCCCTTCACAGACCGGCGTGTCGTTGACGATGATGCGGGTGATGCTGTCACATTTGACGCCGGGCATGTCGAACTGGCGCACGCGCTTCTTGCCGACCGGCAGATCGCGGAAATCCAGGACCGTGATGCGGTCGACCACGTTCTTTTCGTTGAAGAAGGCCAGCTCGAAGGAAATCTTGGACACGGCGGCGGCCATGGTGTTGCGGGCGACGAAGGTCATCAGGCACCCCTTCTGCGAAGGGGCGAGCGCGTTCAGCTCCACCTCGATTCTCGCCTTGGCTTCTGCCGCCTGCCCGGTTTTGGCGCCTTCGGCCTCCTGCGCGAATACACCCGCGGCCTGAGCCAACACCATCAGAGCCGAAGCGGCCAGAACGCCAAATGTCTTCATAACACCCTCATCAGAACACCGGAAACCATTGCGGGCGCCCCACGTGCGTGCGCCTGCGCCCTTCATAGACGGCAAAATTAAAGTTGACAATGATACTCGTGTATTGTCACCTTAAAAAAACTTGATAGATGAGATCAAGATAGCTCGTCAACACCTTGCCGAATCGCAGAAGCACGCCCCGCACCATGATCGCCGATACGCCCGACACGCCAGCCAAAGCCGCGCTCGCACCGGCCGCAGCCCCGGAAATGCGCGTCATCGACGCCGCCGAGCTGTTCGCAGGCGGCAAGGAAATCGCGATTCTGCATGAAGGAGCGCTCTACCGGATGAAGATCACCCGGCAGGGCAAACTCATTCTCAACAAATAGGTTTTCGAAATGACCGAGACGAAAGCACCGACCCCCGCCGAAATCCGCGCCTACCGGGCCGAGAACGCCAGGATGCGCGAGCGCGACATCGCCGCCGCGCTCGGCGTTTCCGAAGCGGCGCTGGTGGCCGCCGAAGTCGGCCTGACCGCCACCCGCATCGACGCCCATCCGAACCGGCTGCTGGAGCGCGTGAAGGAACTGGGCGAGGTGATGGCGCTGACCCGCAACGAAAGCGCCGTGCACGAGAAGATCGGCGAATTCGAAACCATCACGCCCGGCGAGCATGTGTCGCTGACGCTCGGCGAAAACATGGATCTGCGCATCTTCAACAATGCCTGGGCGCATGGCTTCGCCGTCAGCAAGAAGGATGGCGACAGCGAGCGCCTGAGCCTGCAATATTTCGACAAGGCGGGCGATGCCGTCTTCAAGCTGCATCTGCGCCCCTCCTCCAACGTCGAAGCCTACCGCGCCATCGTCGCCGATCTCACGCTGGAGAACCAGTCGCAGGATTTCGCAGCCGAGCCTCTGAGCCTGAGCGAAGAGGACGATCCCTCGGTCACGCAGGAAAACCTGCGCGACGCCTGGAGCCGCATGACCGACACCCACCAGTTCTTCGGCATGCTGAAGAAGCTGAAGATCGGCCGCCAGCGCGCCATCCGCATCGTCGGCGAGGATTACGCCTGGAAGCTCGCCGATGGCGCGGTGGCCGACCTGCTGCGCGGCGCCGCCGAAACGCAGCTTCCGGTCATGTGCTTCGTCGCCAATCGCGGCATGGTGCAGATCCATGGCGGTCCGGTTTCCAACATCCAGCCGATGGGGCCGTGGATCAACGTCATGGATCCGAGCTTCCACCTGCATCTGCGGCAGGATCACATCGCCGAGGCCTGGGCCGTGCGCAAGCCGACCGCCGACGGCACCGTGACCTCCTTCGAGGCCTTCAATGCGAAGGGCGAACTCATCATCCAGTTCTTCGGCAAGCGCAAGGAAGGCGGCGGCGAGCTGTCCGGCTGGCGCGAGCTGGTCGAAAACCTGCCCCGCGCGCAAACCAGCGTCGCGGCATAAGGACGAACGAGCCATGCGTTTTCTGAAATCCGCCGCCCCCCTGCGGCGCTTCGCCCTGACGGCCGCGCTGGCGCTTGCGCCAGCCGCCGCCCATGCCGGCGAGGCAAAGCCCCTCGACACCTCGCGCCTCGTGTCCATCGGCGGCGCGGTCACCGAGATCGTCTATGCGCTGGGCGAGGAAAAGCGGCTCATCGCCCGCGATTCCACCAGCATGTATCCGCAGGAGGCGATGGCCCTGCCCGATGTCGGCTATATGCGGGCGCTGTCGCCGGAAGGCGTGCTCGCCACCAATCCGAGCGCGATCCTCGCCATCGAAGGTTCCGGCCCGCCGGATGCCATGGCGGTGCTGAAAAGCGCGGCCGTGCCGATGGTGGTGGTGCCCGACACCTATACCCGCGACGGCATCCTCGCCAAGATCGACGCGGTGGGCGAAGCCCTGCATGTCGAGGACAAGGCGAAGGCCCTGCATGACAAGGTGGCCGCCGATCTCGACGACGCGATCGCCGCCGCCGCGAAGCATCCCGAAAACGAGCGCAAGCGCGTGCTGTTCATCCTCAGCCTCCAGAACGGCAAGGTGATGGCGTCGGGCAGCGGCACGGCGGCGGACGGCATCATCCATCTCGCCGGTCTCGTCAACGCCGCGCAGGGCTTTCCGGGCTACAAGGCCCTGACCGACGAAGCCATCATCGAAGCGAAGCCCGACGCCATCCTGATGATGGAGCGCGGCGGCAACCATGATGCCACCGTCAAGGAAATCACCGCGCATCCGGCGCTCGGCCTGACGCCCGCCGCCCAGAACAAGGCGGTCATCCGCATGGATGGCCTGCACCTGCTCGGCTTCGGCCCGCGCACGGCCAGCGCCGTGCGGGATCTGACCAGGGCGGTTTACGGAGAATGACGATGGCCTACCAGCAGGCGGAACGGGAGGGGCGCGGCATGCGGGGCCATATCATACGCGCCGTTTCCGATTATCGCGGCGGCGACCGCGCCGGGATCGCCCGGCTCGCCATCCTGCTCCTGCTGGCGGCGTCGCTCGGCGCCGTCCTGCTGTCGATCACCACCGGCGCCTCGGATGCTTCCGTTTCGGATGTGCTCGGCGCGCTTTTCAGCGGCAAGGCCGCCGAAACGGCGCTGTCGGTGCGCGACCGCATCATCGTCTTCGATATCCGCCTGCCCCGCGCCCTGCTCGGATTCATCATCGGGGCATCGCTCGCCGTTTCCGGCGCGGTGATGCAGGGCCTGTTCCGCAATCCGCTCGCCGATCCCGGCCTGATCGGCGTTTCCTCGGGCGCGAGCCTCGGCGCGGTCACCGTCATCGTGCTGGGGGGAAGCATGATCACGCCCGTGGTGTCGCTGCTCGGCGCCTATGCCCTGCCGCTCGCCGCCTTCGCGGGCGGGCTGGCGGCGACGCTCGTGCTCTACCGCGTCGCGACGACACAGGGCCAGACCTCGGTCGCCACCATGCTTTTGGCGGGCATCGCGCTCGGCGCGCTCGCCATGGCGCTGACCGGCATCATGATCTACATGGCCGATGACAAGCAGCTCCGCGACCTCACCTTCTGGGGCATGGGGTCGCTGGCGGGCGCATCCTGGGCGAAGCTTGCCACCGCCGGGCCGATCATGCTCGCCTCGCTGCTGGTGGTGCCCTTCCTCGCGCGCGGGCTGAACGCCATGGCGCTCGGCGAGGCCGCCGCCTTCCACATGGGCGTGCCGGTGCAACGGCTGAAGAACACCGCCATCGTCGCGGTCGCCGCCGCCACGGGCGCGGCGGTCGCCGTCAGCGGCGGCATCGGCTTCGTCGGCATCGTCGTGCCGCATCTGCTGCGCCTTGCCATCGGCCCGGATCACCGCGCGCTTCTGCCCGCCTCGGCGCTGCTCGGCGGCACGCTGCTGATCTTCGCCGACATGCTGGCCCGCACCCTCGTCGCGCCAGCCGAGCTACCGATCGGCATCATCACCGCCGCCGTCGGCGGGCCGTTCTTCCTGTGGATCCTGATGCGCAACCGCGCCCGGCTTGGTCTGTGAACATGATCGACGTTTCAAACCTGACCGTCAGCCTCGGCGGACGGCCGACGCTGCACGGGCTTTCGCTGCAAGCCCGCCCCGGCGAACTCACCGCCATCGCCGGGCCGAACGGCTCGGGCAAGAGCACGACGCTGAAGGCCATCACCGGCGAGTTGAGCTATGGCGGCAGCGTGCGCATCAATGGCGAGGATATCCGCAGGCTTCCCGGCTGGAAGCTGGCTGGCCTGCGCGGCGTGCTGCCGCAATCCAGCACCATTTCCTTTCCCTTCACGGTGCGCGAGATCGTCGGCCTTGGGCTGACGGCATCCGGCAAGGTGGCGGAAGACAAAGCGGGCCGCATGATCGCGCAGGCGCTCGCCGCCGTCGATCTGCCGGGCTTCGAGGGGCGCTTCTATCAGGAACTCTCCGGCGGCGAGCAGCAACGCGCCCAGCTTGCCCGCGTGCTCTGCCAGATCCCCGAGCCTCAGGCCGACGGCAAGCCCTGCTGGCTGCTACTGGACGAGCCTGTCTCCAGCCTCGATGTCAGCCACCAGTTGACGATCATGGAACTGGCGCGGGATTTCTGCCGCCGGGGCGGCGGCGTCATCGCCGTCATGCACGACCTGAACCTCACCGCCCATTTCGCCGACCGCCTCATCCTGCTGAAAGAAGGCCGCGTGGCGGCGGCGGGCAGCGTTGCCGACGTGATGACGACGGGCTTTCTGCAACAGGTTTTCGGCTGCGGCCTGAAGGTCAACGAAATCCCCAGGGACGGCTCGCCCTTCGTGCTGCCGCAAAGCGCCCTCTCCTGAGGCGAAGCGCGGAACTTTCGCCTGCCTGATGCGTTGATTTGGCTGTATTTCAGCAACATCAGGAGCGCGATATGGCCTCTTCCTTCTTTCAGTCCGTCCGGCATGCCGCCCGTGGCGGCACGCTCGACCGTTTCGGCAATTCACTCGAAGATCAGGTCGAAGCCCTGAAGGACGAACTGGAATCGCTGAGCCGTCAACTCGCCAAACGCGGCGAGAAGGAAGGAAAACGCCTGCGCCGCCAGGCGGAATCGGGCATGGACGACCTGTCGGCGGCCAGTGAGGCCGTCATCGAGGAGCTGCGCGATCTCTACGGGCGCTCCTGCGGCCGGATGGGCCACACGCTGCGCCGTCACCCGGTGGCAACCATCGGCACCGTCGCCGCCATCGGCCTTCTGATTGCTCTGGCCACCCGGCGGCCGTCATGAAGGTTCTGCTCGGTCTGATCGGCCAGATGGCCGCCCTCAATGCCGCAAGCGCGGTGAAGCGGGCAAAACGCACCGGGATCATGGTTGCCATCTCCGGCGTCCTGTTCTTCACCGCCTATATTTTCGGCCTGATCGCGCTGGCGATCTGGCTGGCGCGCCGCCACCCCCCGGAAATCGCGGTGCTGATCATCGCCATCGGCGCGCTGGTCCTCGGCCTGATCGTGCTGGTCTATATGGCGATCTACAACCGTATCGAGCAGCGCAAGGCCCGCGAGCGGCGCATGGCGATCCAGTCCAGCGTCGCCGTCGGCCTGACCATGCTGAGGGCGCAGCCGCTGCTTCTGGCAGGCATCGGCATCAGCCTTCTCAATTCCTTTCTCAAGCCGCGCCGCAGGGATTGAGCGGAGAAACCACCGAAAACGGCAGGCCGCTTCACCGGAGCGGCCTTTTTTCATGCCGAGCTTCGCAAAGGAAAACGGCCGCACAGGATGCGGCCGTTTTCTTCTCGTCATACGTTACGCAGCAGGGCAATCGCATCTGGAAAACCCCCTCTGCCTACCGGCATCTCCCCCACAAGGGGGGAGAAAGCAAGACGCTTGCTTTTCCGGTCTTTTGAACCATTGAGGGTGCCGCAGGTTAAGTCCCTCCCCCTTGTGGGGAGGGATTTGAGGCGAGGGGTCTTCGCTTATATGCAATTCCCCGCACTGTTAAAAACTCAGAAGGCGAAAGCCTTGGAGGTCAGCGGCGCGGAGGTGGCATCCGGACCGTAATCGCCCTCGCCGCTCACTTGCAGCATTTCCTGCAAGCGCAGGCGGGCGCGGTTCACCCGGCTCTTGATCGTGCCGACGGCGCAGCCGCAAATCTCGGCGGCTTCCTCGTAGGAAAAGCCCGATGCGCCGACGAGGATGATCGCCTCGCGCTGGTCCGGCGGCAGCTTGTCCAGCGCCCGGCGGAAATCCTGCAAATCCATGGAGCCGTATTGCGACGGATGCGTCGCCATGGATTCGGTGAAGATGCCCTCGCTGTCCTGCACCTCGCGGCCATGCTTGCGCATCTGGCTGAACAGCTCGTTGCGCAGGATGGTGAACAGCCATGCCTTCATGTTGGTGCCCATCTGGTAATGGTCCTGCTTGGCCCAGGCCTTCATGATGGTGTCCTGCACCAGATCGTCGGCGCGGTCGTGGCGGCCGATGAGGGAGATCGCGAAGGCGCGCAGGCTCGGAAGAGCCGCCAGCATTTCGCGCTTGAAACCCGATTGTGCGTCCATGGCCGCGCCCTCACTCATTGGCGGTCTTGGTGGCCGCCATACGCTCGACCCGATCGAGTTGCTCCAGAAGATCGAGAAAGCGGTCTGGAATGACCTCGTCCTGCACGGCGGCGTAAAGCGAGCGCAGGCGAACGCCGATCTGGTTGTTCGGATCCATGAGGTCGGCCATCGGCCCGGCCTCCGGAATGGCCCCGTGATCCTGTTTCTTGCCATCCATCATCAAACTATCGCTCTTGTATGTTGCATATGGTTTTATACGTTCCGTTTGCTGGTTTTCACACATTTCCGTTTCGCATTCCCGGCGGAAATGCTCCAATTCTTCGCTTTCCAGCATTTCCGGACGCAAAACCGCTTCACATTTTTGCTGGAAATGCTCCAAGATCGCAGGTGGACGGCGCGGCCCGCGGGCCGGCTCATCGCCCTCGCCTGATATTGTCCTGAAATCTGCCATTGGATCCGTCATGATGGTGCGCGAAAATGAACTGCAAGTCATGGGAGGAATTCCCGGACATCAAAAAAGTTCCGCGCCTTGCGGAACTTTTTTGATGTCCTTGCGTTCACCCCGGGATCGATACCCGTATCGGGGGCGAATTAAATCGGGAGTATTTACATGACACTGTCCACTCGAATCGCGCCGCACATTCCCTACCTTCGGCGTTATTCCCGGGCGCTGACCGGCAGCCAGACCTCCGGCGATGCCTATGTCGCGGCCGTGCTGGAAGCCATCATCGCCGATATCAGCATCTATCCCAAGACCTCCGACGACCGGGTTGCATTGTACAAACTCTACACCGATCTTTTTGGTTCCACGGCGATTGCCATTCCCGAACCGGTCTCGCCCTATGCCTGGGAGCAGCGCGCCTCGCTGAACCTGTCGAAAGTGCCGCCCCTGCCCCGCCAAGCCTTCCTGCTCACCTCCGTCGAAGCCTTCCGCATCGACGAGGTCGCCGAAATCCTCGACATGACCGAAAAGGACGTCTACGGCCTTCTCGACCAGGCCTCGCAGGAAATTTCCCGCCAGGTGGCGACCGATATCATGATCATCGAAGACGAACCGCTGATCGCCATGGATATCGAGCAGATGGTGGAAAGCCTCGGCCACCGGGTCACCGGCATCGCCCGCACCCATGCCGAGGCGGTGAAGCTCTACAACGCCACCCAGCCCTCGATGGTGCTGGCCGATATCCAGCTCGCCGACGGCAGCTCGGGCATCGACGCGGTGAACGATATCCTCAAAAGCAGCTCCATCCCGGTGATCTTCATCACCGCCTTCCCGGAACGGCTGCTGACGGGCGAGCGGCCCGAGCCGACCTTCCTCGTCACAAAGCCTTTCAATCCCGACATGGTGAAGGCGCTGATCAGCCAGGCGCTTTTCTTTAACGAAAGCACAAGGGCCGCAGCGTAAGGTTTATTCTCCGGACAGCAGGAACCGGCATGGCGCAAGATCGTTCTGCGGATGATCGGGCGTCTCCGGTTCGATGCCAGAGCCCGGAACGATGAAAATTCTGCAATGGGGCCCGCCGGAATACCGGCAAGCGGCGGGCCTGCGTGCGGTGGACCGGACGGCGTTGCAGGGAAAGGCTGGTATGTGAATACGCACTCTTCCTCCTCAGGAGCCTTTGCGGGAGTCGACGCCAGCGCCGCATCCAGAACCCGCATGCTGGAAAAGGCGCTCGTCGGCGCCGGGATAGGCATCATCCAGCAGGATGAAACCCTGACCGTCACCTATGCCGGCAACCTGCCGGAGCATTTCGCCGCCTCCGGCACGCTGATCGGCAAGGACGATTACACCCTGTTCGGCGATACCGACGGGGCGCGCCTCAGCGCCATCAAGCGGCAGGTGCTGCGCAACGGCGAAGCCGCGATCACCGAGGTCGAATGCACCACCCCGGAAGGCGCCCGCGTCTACGAACTGAAGATCGAGCCGACCGCCGATGGCGAGCGCTTCGGCCTGCTGTCGATCGTCTCAGACGTCACCGACACGCGCCACCGCGAGCGCGTCCTGAAATCGCTGCTGCGGGAATTGTCGCACCGCTCAAAAAACCTGCTCGCCATCATCCAGGGCATCGCCACGCAGACGGCGCGCAACACCGTGTCGCTGGATTACTTCCTCAAGAAATTTCGCGGGCGGCTGCAATCGCTGTCGCATTCGCAGGATCTGATCACCGATTCCAGCTGGCGCGGCGCCTATCTGTTCGAGCTGGTCGACAAGCAATTCGCCCCCTATTGGCCCGACCGCGCCGCGCCGATGCGCGTGGAGGGCATCAACGCGCATCTTTCGCCCAATGCCGCCGTGCATATCGGCCTGGCCCTGCATGAGCTGATCGTCAATTCCGCCGCCCATGGCGCCATCGCCTCCGGCGCATCCACCATCTCGATCGAATGCCGCGAGGTGGAATTCGAAAACCGCAACGCCATCCTGATCGTCTGGACCGAGCTTGCCAACGCCACGCCGCATGGCGGCGAATTCGAGGAAAGAAGTTTCGGGCGCACCATTCTCGAACGTGTGGTGCCATCCTCCGTCGCGGGCGCCGCCAGCTTCGCCACCACCCCGCACAGCATCGAATACCGGCTGACCGTGCCGGAAGCAGAATTCGAAATCCTCGCCCGCCCCGTCTGAGCGAAATTCATCCGAAAAAACAAAGGGCCGGAAATCCGGCAAAAAATAAAGGCAGCCAGCGATTGGGGGCGCTGGCTGCCTTGGCACTCACCGGGAGGGGAACCGTGAGTGAAGCCGGAAAAGCTCTGGGGCGCGCATGGGGTCGATGCGATAAGCTGTCCGACGCCGATAAAACGCCGCCTGCCACGGAAAGTTCCAGCCTCTTGCGATTTTTTTCACGGGCGCTTTGCGGCGCCGGTTCGGCACGGCGGCACAAAACATGAATTTTCGAGTATAATTCACGCAGCATCCTGCCGCGAAAACAGTCAGACTGCCTTTTTGCAGTGCACAATCGCCTTTTTCGAAAAAATACAAGATTTTTCAACGCCATTTCGCAGTTGCAAAATGCAGGATGCCCGGTTCGTTTTAAAATTTTACCGTTTGATAAATAATTTATCCTGCGTTACGCTTCACATCACTGGCCGTTACACAAAAAGGGAACTCCGATGGGACGACTGGACACTGGGATCAAAGCAGGCAGGCTTTCGCCTGCCGAATACGACGCCAATTTTTCCGACCTGCATCCGCGTCTCGATCACCATGAGGCGCTGGTGGCTTCCGACCGCTGTTATTTCTGTTACGACGCGCCCTGCATGACGGCCTGTCCCACCGCGATCGATATTCCGCTGTTCATCCGGCAGATATCGACGAACAATCCGGTCGGCGCGGCGCATACGATTTTCGACCAGAACATCCTCGGCGGCATGTGCGCGCGCGTCTGTCCCACCGAAACGCTGTGCGAGCAGGCCTGCGTGCGCAACACCGCCGAGCATCGCCCCGTCGAGATCGGCCGCCTGCAACGCTACGCCACCGATATCGCCATGCAGGAGAACCAGCAGTTCTACCGCCGGGCGGAATCGAGCGGAAAGACCGTCGCCGTGGTCGGCGCCGGCCCTGCCGGGCTTGCCGCCGCGCACCGGCTGGCGGTGAAGGGCCATTCCGTGGTGATCCTCGACGCCCGCGAAAAGGCGGGCGGCCTCAACGAATACGGCATCGCCACCTACAAATCGACGGACAACTTCGCGCAGCGCGAGGTGGATTACGTGCTTTCCATCGGCGGCATCGAGGTGCGGCATAACCAGAAGCTCGGCCGCGATTTCTCGCTGGGGGATCTGACCGGGCAATATGACGCCGTCTTCCTCGGCCTGGGACTTGCGGGCGTCAACGCGCTGCGCACCGAGGGCGAGGATCTGGAAGGCGTCAACGACGCGGTGGATTTCATCGCCGGACTGCGGCAGGCCAAGGACAAGTCCGCCGTCGCCATCGGGCGGCGGGTCGTCGTCATCGGCGGCGGCATGACCGCCATCGACGCCGCCATCCAGTCGAAGCTGCTCGGCGCCGAGGAAGTGACCATCTGCTACCGGCGCGGGCGCGAGCATATGAACGCCTCCGAATTCGAGCAGGATCTGGCCGCTTCGAAGGGCGTCATCATCCGTCACTGGCTGGCCCCGAAGAAGATCATCGCCCGCGATGGCCGCGTGGCGGGCATCGAGGTGGAATATACAGAACTTTCCGAGGACGGTCGCCTCGTCGGCACCGGTGAAACCGGCGTCATCGCCACCGACCAGATTTTCAAGGCGATCGGCCAGACGTTCGAAGCCTCCGGCCTCGGCAGCCTTGCCATGGAAGGCGGGCGCATCGTCACCGATGCCGAAGGCCGCACTTCGCTGGATCAGGTCTGGGCGGGCGGGGACTGCATCCTCGGCGGTGAGGACCTGACGGTTTCGGCCGTCGCGCAAGGGCGGGATGCCGCCGAATCCATCCATCGCGCTCTGGCTGCCGTAGCGCAGCCGGTCACCGCCGTCGCCTGAAGGGAGGGGGACCATGGCTGATCTTCGCAATAATTTCGTCGGAATCAAATCGCCCAACCCCTTCTGGCTCGCTTCCGCGCCGCCCACCGACAAGGCCTATAATGTCGAGCGCGCCTTCAAGGCGGGCTGGGGCGGCGTCGTCTGGAAAACGCTGGGCTCGGAAGGGCCGCCGGTCGTCAACGTCAATGGGCCGCGCTACGGCGCGATCTGGGGCGCCGACCGCCGCCTGCTCGGCCTCAACAATATCGAGCTGATCACCGACCGCGATCTCTATGTGAACCTGCGCGAGATGAAGCAGGTGAAGATGAACTGGCCGGACCGGGCGTTGATCGCCTCGATCATGGTGCCTTGCGTCGAGGAGGAATGGAAAGCGATCCTGCCGCTGGTGGAGGAAACCGGGGCGGATGGCATCGAACTGAATTTCGGCTGTCCGCACGGCATGTCCGAACGCGGCATGGGCGCTGCGGTGGGACAGGTGCCGGAATATATCGAAATGGTGGTGCGCTGGTGCAAGCAATATACCCGCATGCCGGTCATCACCAAGCTGACGCCGAATATCACCGATATCCGCAACCCCGCCCGCGCCGCCAAGGCGGGCGGCACCGATGCGGTGTCGCTGATCAACACCATCAACTCCATCGTCTCCGTCGATCTCGACAGTTTCGCGCCGGAGCCGACGGTGGGCGGCAAGGGCACGCATGGCGGCTATTGCGGCCCGGCGGTGAAGCCGATCGCGCTCAACATGGTGGCGGAGATCGCCCGCGATGCCGACACGCAGGGCCTGCCGATCTCCGGCATCGGCGGCGTCACCACCTGGCGCGATGCCGCCGAATTCATGGTTCTCGGCGCGGGCAACGTGCAGGTCTGCACGGCGGCGATGACCTATGGCTTCAAGATCGTGCAGGAGATGATTACCGGCCTTTCCGACTGGATGGACGCCAAGGGCCACCGCACGCTGGACGATATCACCGGCCGCGCCGTGCCGAACGTCACCGACTGGAAATATCTCAACCTCAATTACATCGCCAAGGCGCGCATCGATCAGGACGCCTGCATCAAATGCGGCCGCTGTCACATCGCCTGCGAGGACACCTCGCATCAGGCGATCACCTCCATGGTAAACGGCGTGCGCCATTTCGAGGTGATGGAGGACGAGTGCGTCGGCTGCAATCTCTGCGTCAACGTCTGCCCGGTCGAGAACTGCATCAGCATGGTGGCGCTGGAAGCGGGCGCGCTCGACCAGCGCACCGGCAAGACGGTCGATTCCGATTACGCCAACTGGACGACCCATCCCAACAACCCGATGACCCGGCAGGCGGCGGAATGAGGAAGTTCGCCGGACTTGAAAACATCAGGCTGACGCAGTAGATTATCGGAGTGGAACGGGAGCGCTAACTCCCGTTCCGTTTCGCTTAGACTAAGAATTGTACCCGCACGATAGCTTGCCAGCCCGTGCGGGTTTTCTTTATCGTCAGCGTGATCGTCACAGGCAAGAAGCCCATTGTCATCACTCCGTATCGCTAGCGAGGCACTCGCCAATGCTGGTGTGGCCTATCCTCACCAGCGCGCCGGTTGGCTCGGCGCTTACTGCTTTCGCCGCGATTCTTCCTTGATAGAACAATTCACGCGAAATCGCCGCATGAATTTTACAACCAAATGGAGAGCGGGCGATGCGATGGTTTCAGGATAATCTCGACTGGTTCGGCCATATGATCGAGGCGGTCGGCATCACCATCGCCGTGGCGCTGATCGCCCGTCTTTTCGTGCTGCCGAACCGCATCTGCATCCTGATCGGCGCGGCCTTCGCCACCGGCCATTTTCACGGGCGCGAGAAACGGGATTACGAGGTCAGCGTCCATATGGCCCCGCCGCATCTCGACGCCTATCTGATGTGGCGCTGGTCGTGGGATCAGGCGACGGATTTCTGGCCGGTGGCGGCCATGTTCATCCTGTTTCTGCTGGTGATGCGCAAGCGCTTCACCGAACCGTCGAAGCCGTAAGCGGCGTCAGCCGCGAATCTCCAGCCCCTTCACGAACAGGCCCTCCAGGAAGCGGGCGGCATCCTCGAAACGGCTCTCGCCCGCCTGGTCCTGCCCGAGAACGGCGCGCACCTGCACGTCGAAATCCGCATAATGCTGGGTGGTGGACCAGATCGAGAAGATCAGGTGATAGGGATCGCAATCGGCGATCTTGCCCGCCCCCGCCCAGGAACGGATGACCTCCGCCTTCTCATCGACAAGGCTTTTCAGCGGCCCCTTCAATTCCTCCTCGATATGCGGCGCGCCTTGCAGGATCTCATTGGCGAACAGGCGGCTTTCGCGGGGAAAATCCCGCGCCAGCTCCAGCTTGCGGCGGATATAGCTGGCGATCTCCGCCTGCGGGTCGCCATCGGCGTCGAAGGCGCGCAGCGGATCGAGCCATGTGTCCAGCACCCGGTCGATCAGCGCGCGGTGCATGGCCTCCTTGGTGCGGAAATAATAAAGGAGATTGGGCTTGGACATGCCCGCCACCTCGGCGATCTGGTCGATGGTGGCGCCGCGAAACCCGCGCTGCGAAAAAACCTCCAGCGCCGCCTGAAGGATCTGCTCTTCCTTCTCTTCCTGAATGCGGGTGCGGCGCTGGGTTCTCGCGGCTCTGGGGATCGTCATCTGCCGTCCGTTTCCGTTGCGGTTTCCACCATGCCCAACCATATCCGCCCAAAATTCCGCCATGGCGAAAATTCAGGCAAACGCCTGTTATTTTGTCTGAATTTTTTATCTTTTCCGTCTTGAGAACGGGCATGGAAGTTGTAGTTTACCATTCGGTCAAATTATCCGCCGAACGCGCGATAAACGCAATATCGATTGAGAATCTCCGGCAAGAGAAAATATAACGTCCGGGGATGGCATCCGCTAAGCGGCAGAGGGCCGCCGAGCAAGGATGCGGGCTAACTGGTGAGGACAGGACATGGTGGCAGCACCCGGCGAGAATCTGCG
This sequence comes from Rhizobiaceae bacterium, assembly GCA_039808465.1. Classification (GTDB taxonomy): domain Bacteria; phylum Pseudomonadota; class Alphaproteobacteria; order Rhizobiales; family Rhizobiaceae; genus Metarhizobium. The sequence continues at coordinate 19,108 of JBDHTA010000057.1, forward strand.
TATCAATGGCGACCGGCTGTGGGACAGCCTGATGGAAATGGCGAAGATCGGCCCCGGCATTGCCGGCGGCAACAATCGCCAGACGCTGACTGATTTCGACGCCGAGGGCCGCGCTCTCTTCAAGCGCTGGTGCGATGAAGCGGGCCTGACCATGGGCGTCGACAAAATGGGCACCATGTTCGCCACCCGCCCCGGCACCGATCCCGATGCGCTGCCGGTCTATGTCGGCAGCCATCTCGACACCCAGCCGACCGGCGGCAAGTTCGACGGCGTGCTCGGCGTGCTCGCCGGGCTGGAACTGGTTCGGACGCTGAACGATCTCGGCATCGAGACCAGGCACCCGATCGTCGTGACCAACTGGGCCAATGAGGAAGGCGCGCGCTTCGCCCCCGCCATGCTGGCTTCCGGCGTTTTCGCGGGCATCCATACGCTCGATTACGCCTATGACCGCAAGGATCCCGACGGCAAGAGCTATGGCGACGAATTGAAGCGCATCGGCTGGCAAGGCGAGGAAGAAGTCGGCGCGCGAAAAATGCACGCCTATTTCGAATATCACATCGAGCAGGGGCCTATCCTCGAAGCGCAAGACAAGCAGATCGGCGTCGTCACCCATGGGCAGGGCCTGTGGTGGCTGGAATTCACGCTGACCGGGCGCGAGGCGCATACCGGCTCGACGCCGATGACCATGCGCGTCAATGCCGGTCTCGCCATGGCCCGCATTCTGGAACTGACGCAGACCGTCGCCATGGAAAACCAGCCGGGCTGCGTCGGCGGCGTGGGCCAGGCCTTCTTCTCGCCCAACTCGCGCAACGTGCTGCCGGGCAAGGTGGTCTTCACCGTCGATATCCGCTCGCCCGACCAGACCAAGCTGGACGCCATGCGGGAGCGCATCGAAAAGGGCGCGGCGGAGATCTGCGCCGATCTCGGCGTCGGCTTCGCGGTGGAGCCGGTCGGCCATTTCGATCCGGTGCCCTTCGATCCGAAGCTGGTCGCCGCGGTGCGCAAGGCCGCCGACGATCTCGGCTACAGCCATATGGACATCATTTCCGGGGCCGGTCACGATGCCTGCTGGGCGGCGAAGGTGGCGCCGGCGACGATGATCTTCTGCCCCTGCGTCGACGGCATCTCGCATAACGAGGCCGAAGACATTTCGAAGGAATGGGCCGCCGCGGGCGCGGACGTGCTGCTGCGCGCCGTGCTGGAAACGGCCGAAATCGCGGGCTGAGCAGCCCGCCATCATCGATCCGGCGCAAAGGGAGAGCCGCAGTACATCGCAACAATTGCCGCGCCGGAACCGGCGCGGGCCGACATATCCTCATTCGCAACGAACTCGACAAGAACAAGGGAACAGCGGACATGAGCAAAGTCATCAAGGGCGGAACCATCGTCACGGCCGACCTGACTTACAAGGCCGACGTAAAAATCGATGGCGGCAGGATCGTCGAAATCGGACCGAATCTTTCCGGCGGCGACGTGCTGGACGCCACGGGCTGTTATGTGATGCCGGGCGGCATCGATCCGCATGTGCATCTGGAAATGCCCTTCATGGGCACCTATTCCAGCGACGATTTCGAAAGCGGCACCCGCGCCGGGCTGGCGGGCGGCACGACCATGGTGGTGGATTTCTGTCTTCCCGATCCCGGCCAGTCGCTGATCGACGCGCTGAAGCGCTGGGACAACAAATCCACCCGCGCCAATTGCGACTATTCCTTCCACATGTCGGTGACATGGTGGGGCGAGCAGGTCTTCAACGACATGCAGGCCGTGGTGCAGACGCACGGCATCAACACCTTCAAGCACTTCATGGCCTACAAGGGCGCGCTGATGGTGAACGACGACGAGATGTTCGCCTCCTTCCAGCGCTGCGCGGAACTCGGCGCGCTGCCGCTGGTGCATGCGGAAAACGGCGACGTCGTCGCCGCCATGCAGCAGAAGCTGATGGACGAGGGCAATAACGGCCCCGAGGGCCACGCCTATTCCCGCCCGCCCGCCGTCGAAGGCGAGGCGACCAACCGCGCCATCATCATCGCCGACATGGCGGGCGTGCCGCTTTACGTGGTGCATACCTCCTGCGAGCAGTCGCATGAAGCCATCCGCCGCGCCCGCCAAAACGGCATGCGCGTCTATGGCGAGCCGCTGATCCAGCACCTGACGCTGGACGAAAGCGAATATTTCGACAAGGACTGGGATCATGCCGCCCGCCGCGTCATGAGCCCGCCCTTCCGCAACAAGCAGCATCAGGACAGCCTGTGGGCGGGCCTGCAATCCGGCTCGCTGCAAGTGGTGGCAACCGATCATTGCGCCTTCACCACCGATCAGAAGCGCACCGGCGCCGGCGACTTCCGCAAGATCCCGAACGGCACCGGCGGGCTGGAGGATCGCATGCCGATGCTGTGGACCTATGGCGTCGCCACCGGCCGCATCACCATGAACGAATTCGTGGCCGTGACTTCCACCAACATCGCCAAGATCCTCAACATCTATCCGAAGAAAGGCGCGATCCTCGTCGGGGCGGATGCCGATATCGTCGTCTGGGATCCGAAGCGCTCCAAGACGATTTCAGCGAAAAGCCAGCAATCGGCCATCGACTACAACGTCTTCGAGGGCAAGGAGGTGACCGGCCTGCCGCGCTTCACCCTGACGCGCGGCGAAGTCGCCATCGAGGAAAGCACGGTCAAGACCCGCGAGGGCCACGGCCAGTTCGTCAAGCGCGAGCCGTTCACGGCGGTCAACAAGGCGCTGTCGACCTGGAAGGAATTGACCGCGCCGCGAAAAGTGGAACGCACCGGCATCCCCGCCAGCGGGGTGTGACGCCATGCCGAACCGCCTTCCTCCAGCCTTGCTTGTGATGTCGGCGGTTCCCAACCGCCCGGCAATCACGGCGAAGAAACTGCCGGGTGCCCATGCCGATCACCAATGAAACCGTCGTCCGCGCCGAAAAACTGGGCCTGACCTTCCAGACCAATGATGGCCCCGTCAACGCCCTGACCGGCGTGACGCTGAATATCGACAAGGGCGATTTCGTCTCCTTCATCGGCCCGTCCGGCTGCGGCAAGACGACCTTCCTGCGCGTCATCGCCGATCTCGAACAGCCGACCGAGGGAAAGATTTCCGTCAACGGCCTGTCGCCGGAGGCGGCCCGCAAGGCCCGCGCCTACGGCTATGTCTTTCAGGCCGCCGCCCTTTATCCGTGGCGCACCATCGAAAAGAACATCGCCCTTCCCCTCGAAATCATGGGCTTTTCCCGGGAGGAGCAGAAGAAGCGCATCGATCGGACGCTGAACCTCGTCAATCTCGGCGGCTTCGGCAAGAAATATCCCTGGCAGCTCTCGGGCGGCATGCAGCAGCGCGCCTCCATCGCCCGCGCGCTGGCCTTCGATGCCGATCTGCTGCTGATGGACGAGCCCTTCGGGGCGCTGGACGAGATCGTGCGCGACCAC
>JBDHTA010000058.1:0-22425 GCA_039808465.1 Rhizobiaceae bacterium
TCTATCCGGAATTCGAGATGCTGCTTGAAAAGGCGGAAGGGCGCGTCATCCCGCTCGATCCCGTCGACCGCTTTGCCTTCTACGAGCGGACCAAGGATGCCTATGCCGTGATCGCCACCGGCGAGCGGCGGCTCTATGCCAATATCATTGTCAAGAAGGGCGTGCTGCGCACCTGACGCGGACAGGGAGGAGAAACCGATGCTCGACGCGCATCAGCATTTCTGGGCGGTCGCCCGCGGCGATTACGGCTGGATGACGCCGGAGCTGAAACCGCTGTTTCGCGATTTCGGGCCGGACGATCTCCGGCCGCTGATGCGCGAGGCGGGGATCACGCAGACCGTGCTGGTGCAGGCCGCCGAAACCGAGGCGGAAACCGATTACCTGCTGGACATCGCGGCGCGCACGGATTTCGTCGCCGGTGTTGTCGGCTGGCTCGACATGCTGGCCGATAATTTTCCGCAACGGCTGGGCCATTACGCCGCGCAGCCGAAATGGCTTGGCCTGCGGCCGATGCTACAGGAACACGATCCGGCTATGATCGCCGATCCGCGCTTCCGGGCGGCGCTGGCGGAAGTCGCCCGGCGCGGCATTCCCTTCGATATCCTGACCTTCCCCCGCCATCTTCCGGCGATGATCGGCGCCCTGCATGCCACGCCCGGCCTGCATGCTATCGTCGATCACATATCCAAGCCGGACATGACGCAGCCGCTGGACGCCGCTTGGGCGGAGGGGATTTCGGCGCTCGCGGCCATTCCCGGCCTGCATTGCAAGCTCTCCGGGCTGGTGACGGAGGCGGGCGCGGACTGGTCTGCCGAGCGCATCCGCCCCTTCGTCGCCCATGTCGCCCGCGCCTTCGGGCCGCAGCGGCTGGTGTTCGGCTCCGATTGGCCGGTCTGCACGCTGGCCGCCAGCCATGCGCAGGTGGTGGAGCTTGCCTGCCAGCTTCTCGGCGAACTCTACGGGCCCGAGGACATCCAGGCGATCATGAAGACGAACGGGCTGCGCTTCTACCGCATCGCCGGATAGCCGCCGCGGAGGAAGCTTGAAACCGGCTCCCTCCGCCGTCGATGCGCCCGGGAGGCGTTATTTCCTGCTGCCGATGTAATCGGCCATCAGCGACAGCAATTCGAACATCACCACCATGGCGTTCATCGCGGTGATCTGGTTGGGGTTGTCCTTGGTCGGCATCAGGCAGACGACATCGGCGCCGACGACGTTCATCCCGCGCAGGCCCTGCAACATGCGGACCGCCTCGCCGATGCGGATGCCGGGATAGCCGGGCTCGATGTTGGAAACGCCGGGCGCATCGGCCGGATCGAGGGAATCGAGGTCGAAGGTCACATAGACGGGGGCATCGCCGACGCGCTCGCGCACGGCCTCGATGACGCCCTTCGCGCCGATCTCCTCGATCTCGTCCATGCCGATGATGCGGTAGCCAAGCTCCTCGCTGGTGTTTTTCGAACCGGGCGTGCCGACATTCGGACGGATGCCGATCTGCGTCGAGCGATGGGGATCGACATGGCCTTCCTCGACCAGATAGCTCGCCCAATGCGCTGCCGAGCGCCGGTTGCCGAGCCAGTGCGGCAGGTGATTGTAGCTGTCCGTATGGGAATCGAAATGCACCAGCGCAACCTTCTGGCCGCCGGTCAGGCGGGAATGTTCGCCCGCCACCGCCTTGACCAGCGGGCCGGTGATGCCGTGGTCGCCGCCCATCGAAACGAGGCGGGTTCCCGCCCGGTCGAAGCGCTTGGCGAACGCCTCGATATGGCCGACGCTGATATCGTTGACCATGGCTTCGGGCAGCGGCACATCGCCCGCGTCGTTGATGCGGCAGACATCCCACGGGATCAGGTTGAAGCGGCCATGGCCGCGCCGGTAGAGCGCCGACAGGTGCCGCACGGCCCGGGGGCCGAGATGCTGGTCGCGCTCGGTGGAGCCGTTGCCGGAACTGTGCGGCACGCCGATCAGGGCGATGTCGCTGTCGGAAGGCTCCTCCTTCCAGTCGCAGCGGAAGAATGTGGGAATGCCCCACCAGTACCAGCGCTCCATCTGCTGCTTGGCGCCTTCCACATCGAATTCACTCATGGATTTCCTCGCTCCTCGTTTGCTTGGTCCGCCCGGGCGGACGATTCCCTTGATGATGTGATTTCGGCCGTCAGGCGCGGCGCATGAACGCCATGGCCTTCTGCACGGCGCCCGCATCGCCCGCGTCCTCGGCGCGTGAGCGGTCCCAGGTGTATTTCCGCTCCAGCTTGCCTTGCAGGAAGACCAGCGCGTAGACCATGATCAGGTAGTAGACGAGCGCGGCGGCGTAATATTCCGAGAACTGGAAGGTGGTGGACACCGCGCGCGAGGCCGTGCTCATCAACTCCTGCAAGGAAATCACCGAGGCGAGCGAGGTGATCTTCAGCAGCGTGATGAACTCGTTGACCGTCGGCGGAATGGCGACGCGCATCGCCTGCGGCAGCGTCACCAGCCGGAAGATCTTGAAGCGGCTGAGGCCAAGGGCGCGCCCGGCATCCATCTGCCCGGGATCGACGGCCTTGAGCGCTGCCCGGTTGATCTCGACCTGATAGGCGGCTTCGTTGAGGCTGAGCGCGATCCAGGCGGCCAGGAACGGCGTGAACCACGGCTCGCGGAAGACCGGGAAGAATTGCGGCAGCGCGTTCCAGACGAACAGCAGTTGCAGCAGCGTCGGCGCGCCGCGCAGCACGCCGACGAAGACGCGCAGGATGCCCGGCAGAAAGCCGGTGCCGCGATTGATGATCACCGCGACCGGGATCGAAATGGCGATGCCGACGCCATGCGACAGCACGGAGAGAAGAACGGTGATGCAGGCGCCCCGGAAGAAGGTTTCCGACGTCAGCGCGCCCCAGAAGACGGAAAGATCGAAGGTCATTGCGGATGGCCCTGTTTTCACGAAGCGATGCGTGCGGAGACAGGCGGCCCGCGCCGGGCGCGGGCCGCTCACTGGCAGGCAAAGGCCGGTTGCTTACTTGCCCACGGCAATCGCATCGGGCGACAGGCGCCACTTTTCGGTGATGGCCTTCAGCGTTCCGTTTTCGGCAAGTGCGGCCAGCGCCGCGTCGACCGCCTTCTTGTCGTCACCGGCGCGGCGCAGGTAGACGCCGAAGCGGTCCTTGCCGGGGAAGGTGTAGATGGTCTTCAACTGGCCCGGATTCTGAAGCTCGCGATAGGCAAGCTCGGTATCCTGCGAAACGGCGGCGGCGGCGCGCCCGACGAGCACCTGCTGGATGACGTCGGTCTGCTTCGGATAGGTCTGGATGCTCAGGCCTTCCTTGCCGCCCTCCTTCAGCTTGGCGCTGACCTTTTCCAGTTCCTCCACGTAATGCGTTCCGGCCTGCACCGCCACGACCTTGCCGTCGAGATCGGCTGGATCGGCAATCGCCAGGTCGCTCTTGGCGGAGGAGAAGACGACGAGCGAGGTGCCGAGATAGGGCGAGGCGTCATAGGTCTTGGTGCGCTCCTCCGTCACCAGAATGCCGCTGATGACCGCATCGCAGCGCTGCGCCTCCAGCCCCGGCAGCAGGCCCGCGAAATCGACGACGAGCAGGCGCGGCGTGACGTTCCAGTGCTTGGCCAGCGCCTCGGCCACGTCGACGTCATAGCCGACCGGATTCTTGTCCTCGGCCTTTTCGAAGAATTCCATCGGCGGAAATGTCGCATCCGTGCAGACGACGAATTCACCCTTGCCGGTGAAGGCCGGGCGCGCCTCGTCGGCGGCGGCGGCGCTGGCAACCGATGCCGCCAGCGCGGCCAGTGCGAAGCACGATCCCTTGATTGCAGAAACCATCGTTCGTTCCCCTTGAACAGTCCCGCCGGGGCGCCCGCCATCCTCGGCCGGACGCCGCCCGTCAGTGAGCTTTTGCTATTATTGGAGCCCGATCGTTCGGGCCGGGGACAGGGTTTCCACGAAATTCGGTATAAGTCAACAAAGTTCTCTAATATCGAATTTCCGGCGTGTTCGCTCCCGTGGCGTTTTGATATGGTCGACTCGTGCCATATTCATCTAAAAGTCGTCTTATGACAGACAATCAAACACCCAAAACCAGTTCCAGGCAATCGCCGCGCATCGGCCATCTTCTGAGGGAGCGGCGGCGCCAACTCGATATGACGCTCGATGCCGTTGCCGAGGCGACCACGCTGACCAAGAGCTTCCTCAGCGATATCGAGCGCGACAAGACCTCTCCCTCGGTGGCGTCCCTCGTCAGGCTCTGCGAAGTGCTCGGCATGCCGGTCGGCGATCTCTTCAATTCCTCGCAATCGGCGGTGGTGCGCGCCGGGGAGCGGCCGCCGATCCGCTTCGGCGGCACCGGCGTTTCCGACCATTTGCTGACGCCGAGCGGAAACACGCGATTGCAGGCGATCTGGTCGGAAATCGAGCCGAACGGCACCGGCGGCGAACAGCTTTACGCCCTGCGCTCGGAGGAGGAATTCATCCTCGTTCTCTCGGGCGAGCTGGCCATCCGGCTGGAGGAGGAAACCTTCATCCTCGGCGCGGGGGATTCCATGACCTTCGATCCGCGCCGCCTTCACACCTTCTACAATCCTTCCGCGAGCGTGCCGACGAAGGCGATCTTCGTCATGACGCCCCGGCCGCGTTGAGCGTTCCGATGGGCAGGCACTACAAGGTTTCGGAGCTTTCGGCGGCGACGGGCGTGCCGCCCGCCACGCTCAGGCTCTGGGAGCAGCACGGGCTGATCACGCCCTCGCGCACGCCGAGCGGCTACCGGCTTTACAGCGAGGACGACTTTGCCCGCGTCCACCAGATCGTGCGGCTGCGTTCCGTTCTCGGGCTCAATCTGGCGGCGATCAAATCGTCGCTGGAAGAGACGCTGCCCGCTGCCCCCGGTTCCGCTGGCGACGACACGCCGCCATCCCGGCTCGGCCATGAAATCCGCCGGCTGCGCAAGGAGCGGAAGCTGACGATCTCCGCGCTGGCAGCGCAGCTTGGCGTTTCCGCCTCGATCCTGAGCACGCTGGAGCGCACCTCGCGTGGCGCGAGCGTGCCGCTGCTGCGCGCCGTCGCCGAAGCGCTGGGCGTGACGGTCACCCAGTTGACGGCAAGCCCCGTTGGCGCGGTCAAGGCGGTGATACGGCGGGGGGAGGGGCGGCAATTGCCGTCGCTCGGCAAAGGCATCCGCATTCAGGAGCTGGCCTCGGGGCCGCGAATGATGGATTGCCAGGAATGGACGCTGGCGCCGGGGGCCGGGAGCGAGGGCTTTTACCGGCATGAGGGCGAGGAGTTCATCCGCGTGCTGGAAGGCAGTTTCGAGATCGAGGTGGAGGGGCTTGGCCTTGCGACGCTGCATGAGGGCGATTCGATCTATTTCGAGAGCCACCGCGCTCATTCCTGGCGCACGGCCGGAACCGGGGCCTGCCGCCTGCTGTGGGTGAACACGCCGCCGACATTCTGACCGCATCGGGCCGCCGCGCTTATTTTTAAACCCGGCATGTTTTCTGTAGAGTTTTGTCCGGCCTGTGCTATGGTCCGGCCCACAGGCAGGCGCGCCCATGGAAATGGCGGGCGGCGGCTGCCGGTTTGCCCATTGCTGGAGGAGGAAGCGTTTCATGGACATCCCATCGAAGGCCGATGTGGTCATCGTCGGCGGCGGTATCGCGGGCTGCTCGATTGCCTATCACCTGACGAAGCTCGGCATCACCGATGTCGTGCTGTGCGAGCGCCGCCAGTTGACGAGCGGGACGACCTGGCACGCGGCCGGGCTGGTGACGCAGTTGCGCGCCACCCGGCAGATGACCGAGCTGGCGCAATATACCGGCGAACTGTTCGGCCAGCTCGAAGCCGAGACCGGGCAGGCGACGGGGTTCCGCCGCTCGGGCTCGCTGCGGGTGGCGACCAACGAGGCGCGCTACGAGGAACTGGCCCGCGGCGCTTCCATGGGGCGGAATTTCGGCCTTCCGGTCGAGGCGGTCAGCCCCGGCGAAATCCGCGAGCGCTGGGCGCCGATCAATACCGAGGGCGTGGTCGGCGGCTTCTGGTTCCCGAATGACGGGCAGGTCAACCCGGCCGATGTGACCATGGCCTATGCCAAGGGCGCGCGCATGGGCGGCGCCCGGATCATCGAGAACCTGCCGGTCACGAAGATCCTCGTCGAGAATGGCAAGGCCACCGGCGTCATGACGGACAAGGGCCGCATCGATGCCCGCACCGTCGTCATCTGCGGCGGCATGTGGTCGCGGGATCTCGCCGCGGACATCGGCGTGACGCTGCCGCTGCACGCGGCCGAGCATTTCTACGTGGTGACCGAGGCGATCCCGGATCTGCCCCGCAATCTGCCGGTGCTGTTCCTGTCGGACGAGTGGACCTATTACAAGGAAGACGCGGGAAAGCTGCTGGTCGGCTTCTTCGAGCCCGTGGCAAAGCCATGGGGCCAGAAGGGCATTTCCGAGAGCTTCTGCTTCGACACGCTGCCGGAGGATATCGACCATATCGCCCCGCATCTGGAGGCGGCGTCGGCCCGCGTGCCGCTGCTGGAGCATACGGGCATGCAGCTTTTCTTCAACGGGCCGGAAAGCTTTACGGCTGACAACCGCTACCTGCTCGGCGAGACGCCGGAAGTGGCCGGGCTGTTTTGCGCGACCGGCTTCAATTCCATCGGCATCCTGTCTTCCGGCGGCGTCGGCAAGTCGCTCGCGGCCTGGATTCGCGACGGCCGCCCGCCGGTCGATCTGGCCGATGTCGATGTGCGGCGCACGCAGAGCTTCCAGCGCAACCGCCGCTACCTCGAAGACCGCACCGTCGAATCCCTCGGCCTGAATTTCGATATGCATTGGCCCAGCCGCCAGTTCACGACGGCGCGCGGGGTTCGCCGCTCGCCGTTCCACGACCGGCTGCTGGCGGCAGGCGCCTTCATGACCGAGACCGCTGGCTGGGAGCGCCCCGGCTTCTTCGGCGCTCCCGAGGAGGTGGCGAATATCCGCTATTCCTACGCCAAGCCGAGCTGGTTCGAAAACGTTGCCGCTGAATGCCGCAACACCGCCGAAAACGTCTCCCTCTTCGATCATAGCTGCTTCGTGAAATATATGGTCGAGGGCCCGGACGCGCTGCAAACGCTCAACCGCATCAGCGCCAATGACTGCGATGTCGAAATCGGCCGGGTGGTCTATACGCAATGGCTGAACGAGGCGGGCGGCATCGAGGCCGATGTCACCGTGACGCGGCTTGGCGGGCAATCCTTCATGGTCGTCACCGTTGCCGTGTCGCAGCGGCGCGATCTCGCCTGGTTCAAGCGTCACATGGCCGGGGATGCGCGTGTCCACATCACCGACATGACCTCGGGGCTGGCGATGCTGGCGGTCTGGGGGCCGAAGGCGCGAGAGCTGATGGCGCGCGTCTCGCCGGATGATTTTTCCAATGCCGCTTTTCCCTTCGGCCACAGCCGCGAGATCGATCTCGGCTATGCCCGGGTGCGGGCAAGCCGCCTCACCTTCGTTGGCGAACTCGGCTACGAACTCTATATTCCCACGGAGCAGGCGGCGCATGTCCATGACGTGCTGACCGAAGCGGGGCAGGGGCTCGGGCTGGCGCATGCGGGCTTCTTCGCCCTGAATTCGCTGCGCATGGAAAAGGGCTACCGGCACTGGGGCCACGATATCGGCGAGGAGGACACGCCCTTCGAAGGCGGCGTCGGCTTTGCCGTGGCGATGGACAAGCCGGGCGGCTTCATCGGCCGCGAGGCGCTTGCGCGCCAGAAGGCCGAGGGGCCGCTCAGGAAGCGTCTGGCGCAGGTGAAGGTTCAGGGAGGGGCGGATGCGCCGATGCTGTTCCATCATGAGCCGCTGCTGCGTGACGGCCGCATTACCGGCTCGATCATGTCGGGCGCCTATGGCCACCGCGTGCAGGCCTCGCTCGGCCTCGGCTATGTGTCCTGTGATGACGGCGTGACGAAGGAATGGCTGGCGAGCGGCAACTGGGAGGTGGAAGTGGCGATGAAGCGCTATCCGATCGAGATCCAGTTCGGCCCGTGGTACGACCCCAAAGGCGAACTGGTTCGCGGGTAAGCGCCGGGCCGCCCGCTGGCCGCGTCAGCGGGCGACCTGCTTGAGACCGCGCAGGGCGTCCTGCACCTCGCGCCGGGCTTCGGCGGCTTCCGGGTAGACGGCATAGGCCGGATAGGTGAATTCCGGCGCGCCCTCCACCCGTTCGAGCTGCCCGTCCTTGAGATAGGGCGCGACCGTTCCCCTGCGGAAATAGCCCATGCCGCCCGCCCTCAGGATATAATGCAGGGCAAGCGGGCCGAACCCCACCTGAAGCGCCGGTTCCACGAACCCGGCCTGCCCGATGCCGTGCTGGCCGGAAAATTGCGGTCCCCAGTCGACATGCACGTAATCCGGCTTGCCGTCGTCGCCGGGGCTGGCGGTTTTGCGCACCAGCACGAGCTGCTCCTCCTCCACCAGCTCCACCTTGAAGCCCGGCATCAGCGTCGGCGCATAGAGCACCGCGATATCGAGCACGCCGGTCCGCAGCCGCTCCAGCAACTGATCGGGAACGCCGACCTGCGCCTGAATGGCGGTCTGCGGGCAGCGCTGCTGCATCCACACCAGCCAGTCGAGCAGCAGCGGGTTCCACAGGTTTGTTTCCCCGCCGATGGCGACGATGCCGGTGCGCCCCGGCGGCAGGGAAAGCTGCTGGCGCGCCCGCTCCCAGACCTGCACGAAGGATTGCGCGAAGCGCTCGAATTCCCGTCCCGCCGCTGTCAGCGCCGCGCCGTTGCGCGTGCGCGCAAACAGCTTGCGCCCCAAAGCCTCCTCCAGCGTGCGGATGCGCGCGCTCACCGTCGTCTGCGTGACGTGCAGCCGCTCGGATGCCTTGAGAAAACTGCCGGTGTGAACGATTTCGAGAAAGGTGCGGGCGCGGTCGATATCCATGGCCTCTCCGTTCGATGCAATTTTTTTGTCTTCATAGCGCATTTCATTGCGCTTGCCTTCTTCTTTCCCGCGCCCCACCTTTCCGGAAGCGAGACAGGAGAAGAAGGATGACGAAGTTTTCCGTCGGCGATCATGTCAGTTGGAATTCGGAAGCGGGCAGGGTGAGCGGCAGGATCATCAAGGTCCATCACAGCGATTTCGATTACAAGGGCCACCGCCACCGCGCCTCCGAAGACGACCCGCAATATGAAATCAGGAGCGACAAGACCGATCACATCGCCGCCCACAAGGGGCGCGTGCTGACGAAGATCGGCTGATCCCCCAGCGATTAGCGTTGCGTTAACCATGGCTGGCTACGGTTTGCCCGGCATGCCCGCCTGCGCGGGCTTTCAGCGCATGCCCGGAAAGGCCCATGGAAACTTCGCTCTATCTGCCGGTCAAAGGCTTTCTCGAAGCGGCAGGCTATGCCGTGAAGGGAGAGGTCGGCGGCTGCGATCTCGTCGGGCTCAGCGAGGGCGACCCGCCCGTCGTGGTGATCTGCGAGCTGAAGATGAGCTTCAATCTGGAACTCATCCTGCAAGCCGTCGACCGCGCCCGGGTTTCGGACGAGGTGTGGATCGCCGCCCGGGTATCGGCGAAGGGCAGGGGGCGCGAGGCCGACAGGCGTTACCGCGATCTCTGCCGCAGGCTCGGCATCGGCATGCTGGGCGTCTCCGACAAGGGCGATGTCGGCATGATCGTCACGCCGGTCTCGCCCATGCCGCGCACCGATCCGAAACGGCGCTCGCGGATCGTGCGCGAGCATCGCAGGCGGCTTGGCGATCCCGTCGCGGGCGGCAGCACCCGCACGCCGCTGATGACGGCCTACCGCCAGCAGGCGCTGGGTTGCGCCGCCGCGCTGGCGGCGGGGCCGCTGCGCCTGCGCGACGTGCGCGCCGCCGCGCCGGATGCCGGAAAAATCCTGCAATCCAATGTCTATGGCTGGTTCGAACGGCTGGAAAGGGGCGTTTACGGCCTGACGGACGCGGGGCGCGAAGCCCTGCTGCGCTGGCCGCAGATGCCGCCGCTGCCCGCCCAAACGGCATAGGCTTCTTTACTGCGCGGCCTGCTCGCTTCCGGCGAGCTTTCTCGCCTGTGTCGGCGTGATGCCGTAGGTTCTGCGGAAGGCGCGGGTGAAATGCGAGGCGTTTTCCATGCCGAGTTCAAGGGCGATTTCGACCATCGACGCCTTTGTCTGCATCAGCAGCGTGCGGGCGCGCTCCATCCGGATCCGCTGATAGGCCTGCGCCGGGGAAAGCTGGATCTTCTGGATGAACAGCCGTTCGAGCTGGCGCCGGGAAATGCCGACATGGCTGGACAGTTCGGCGATGGTCAGCCCTTCGCCCAGCGATTGCTCCATGACGATGAGGACGGCCTTGATGCGGGGATCGTCGCATTCGATGAGAAGCGGGCGGCGCACCTGGATATCGCGGAAGGTGCGCGCCTTTTCGATTTGCAGCACCTCCAGCGCATTGCGCTCGGCATCGTTGCCGAGGGCGCGCCGGACGATCAGGGCGGCGAGATCGGCCGCGCTCGCCCCGCCCGCGCAGGAGCCGCGCCGCCGGTCGAGGTTGAACAGCCGGTCGGCCCTGACCTTGAGATGCGGAAACCGGTCGCGGAAGGCTTCGTAATGCAGCCAGCTCACGCAGGTCTGATGCCCTTCCAGCAACCCGGCGTCGGCAAGGATGAAGGTGCCGGTGCAGACGCCGATCAGCGGCACTTTCTGCGCCTCGGCTTTCTTGAGATAGCGGATGGTGTCGTCATCGACGGCGCGCTTTTCGTCCAGCAATCCGCCGACGACGACGATATAGTTGAAATTGCCGGGATCGACGAAATCCGATGTCGGGGCCACCTGCACGCCGCAACTGGAGGTGACGAAATGGCGGTTGCTGCCGAGAACCTGCCAGTCGGCCAGCACCCGGCCGGAACGGTCCTGCTTGTCGCTGGCCAGCCGCAGCGTATCCACGAACAGCGCGAAAGCCGAAAGCGTGAAAGACCGCGCCAGGATGAAGCCGATCCTGAGCTTTTCCTTCGCAACCGGTGAATTGTCTGCCTTCATCTCGCGCTCCCGCAGGAATCAAGGGGCTATCCCCGCGCGATTATAGCGCCGCGCCGGTGGGATTACCATCGACGCGGTGTTGTCCAGGGCAGAACGTGTCCCGTCCGTCAGCCCAAGGCGTCGCGGGAGATCGGCGCGACCGTCACGGTGTTGTCGCCGCGATGGAAGGCGATGGCGAGGCGGAAGGAATGGGCGATCCGCAGGGCGCGGTCGAGAAAGAGATCGGCCACCTCCGGCGGGCAGAGCCGCTCGACCGTTGCGCGGAACAGCGTCAGCCAGCGGTGGAAATGCTCCTCTTCAAGCTCCGGGATCGCCAGATGCGGCGGCAGGGGGCGGCCTTCGTAACGCCCGGTCCGCAGCAGCGTCGAGGACCAGAAATCGCACATTTTCGCCAGATGCTCCGGCCAGTCCGCCGGGGCGATGACGCCGTTGAAGACCGGGCCGAGCAGATCGTCCTTGCGGATTTCGTCGTAGAACCCATGCACCACCGCATGAATCATCGCTTCGTCGAGAACCTCCGGCAGAAGCTTGCCGTCGATGACGATGGTGCGTTCGGGAGGGGCGCGGCCTTTCATGGAACGATCCTGTCGCAGTGCCGGTAAATATGATGTCGCATGGTCTTTCTAATGCCGGGGCTTTTGCCGTGAAAGTTGCAATAATGTCGCAGCCGTCTACTGTCCGAAGAATAGCACGATGGCGATGACGGCCGAAGCGGCGACCGCCGAAATGGTTCCCGCGCCCTGCAACACGCCCATGCGATAGAGCAGCAGCGCGAAACCGGCGATCACAGGCGCGGCCACGATCAGGCCGAACTGGGCGTCCGTCATGGAGGAATCCTTTCGTTTCGCCGCATCATGCCGTTTCCGGGCAGGCCGCTCTTTGTGCCCGCGCAAAGAGCGGGGCCGCTTTCCATGCCACAAGAAGCCATGGCAACGATGAACGACATGGACGCGGCGGCCGCGCGGGAGCAGGGCGAAGAGGGCGATTCCCTGCTGCTCTGGATTCTGGTCTGGAGCGAACTGGCCGCCTTCGGCGCGCTGCTGATCGCCTTCATGGTGATGACGCTGATCGACACCGGGGGCGCGGCGCTTCTGAGGTCGCACCTGCATCCGGGCCTTGCGGCGCTCAACACGGTGCTGCTGGTTGTCAGCGGCTGGCAGGCGGCGCTGGCGGCGCGCGGCGGCGAAGCCAAGGCGCGGCGGCCCCTGTCGATCGCCGCCGTCTTCGGCCTTGCCTTCGTGGCGGTCAAGCTCGGCGAATATGCCATCGAGGCGGGCTCCGGCATCGGCGAGGCCGGGCGGCTGGCGGAACTGTATTTCCTGATCACCGGATTTCACCTGCTGCATGTTCTCTTCGGCGCGGGCGTGCTTCTCCTCGTCGCCTGGCGTCCCTCGCGGGCGAATATCGTCACGATCGCGACGCTCTGGCACGCGATCGATCTCGTCTGGCTGGTGATGTTCCCGATCGTCTATCTCACCTGATGGCTTTGACAGGAGGCATTCATGACCCGGCAGGACCGCGAACAATTCGTTTCCGCCTTCGCCATGCTGATGATGCTGGCGATCTTCGGTGCCGTCATCGGCGGGCTTGGCGGCGGGTTGCTGGTGCCGGTCGCCGCCGTGCTGGTCATGGCCTATGCCAAGGGCCGCTTCGTCATTCTCGATTTCATGGAACTGCGCGCGCGCCATGGCGGCCTGAAGGTGGCTCTGCTGGCCTGGCCCGCCGCGCTGCTGCTGCTCGCCTTCGCGCGCGCCATCGCCGCGGCATTGGCCGGGTGACAAAAAGACGGCTGTTTGCAAAAGCGCAAAGAAGGCTTTTCTGCGGCGGCTAGAACGGAACCACCCGCACTGTTGGCGAAGGGGTCGCCTGCAAAGCAGAGAGCGGGGTTCTAACGCCGGGCCGGGATTTCCGGCAAGGGAAAGGACCGGGAGATGGCGGAACGCCTGACCAAAACCGGAGCCCGCAACGTCTTTTACGGCGGGTCCATTTTCTTCTTCGCGATCTTCGTGGGCCTGACGGCTCACTCTCACTATTACATCCGCACCACCGCGACGGACGAGTCGACGCTGTCGGAAAGCGTCGTGCGCGGCAAGCATGTCTGGGAAAAGAACGCCTGCATCAATTGTCACACGCTGTTGGGCGAGGGCGCCTATTTCGCGCCCGAACTCGGCAATGTCTGGAAGCGCTACGGCGGCGCCGACGATCCGGAAGGGGCGCGCGACACCTTCAAGGCGTGGATGGCGGCGCAGCCGACCGGCATCGAGGGGCGGCGGCAGATGCCGCAGTTCCATCTCACCGAGCAGGAGCTGAACGATCTCGCCGACTTCCTCGAATGGACGAGCCGGATCAACACCCAGAACTGGCCGCCGAACGATGCGGGCTGAGGAGATACGACAATGAAATATCAAACCCAAAAGGTGGCGATGCTGTATTTCTACGGCGCGCTCGGCCTGTTTCTGGCCCAGGTGCTGTTCGGCGTGCTGGCGGGCCTCATCTATGTGATGCCCAACATCCTGTCCGAACTCCTGCCCTTCAACATCGTGCGGATGATCCACACCAACGCGCTGGTCGTCTGGCTGCTGATGGGCTTCATGGGCGCGACCTATTACATGATCCCCGAGGAGACCGAGACGGAGCTTTACAGCCCGAAGCTCGCCGTCGTGCAGTTCTGGCTGTTCTTCGTGGCGGCGGGGCTGACGGTGGTAGGCTACCTGTTCCGCATCCATGAGGGCCGCGAATTCCTCGAACAGACCTTTGCCGCCAAGGTCGGCATCGTCATCGTCGTGCTGATGTTCCTGTTCAACATCACCATGACGGCGCTGAAGGGCCGCAAGACCACCGTCACCAACATCCTGCTGTTCGGGCTGTGGGGGCTGGCGCTGTTCTTCCTCTTCGCTTTCTACAATCCGGCCAACCTGTCGCTCGACAAGATGTACTGGTGGTACGTCATTCATCTCTGGGTCGAGGGCGTCTGGGAGCTGATCATGGCCTCGGTGCTGGCCTTCCTGATGATCAAGATCAACGGCGTCGACCGCGAGGTCGTGGAAAAATGGCTTTATGTCATCGTCGGTCTGGCGCTGTTTTCCGGCATTCTCGGCACCGGCCACCATTATTACTGGATCGGCGCTCCGGGATACTGGCAGTGGATCGGCTCGCTGTTCTCGACGCTGGAAGTGGCGCCGTTCTTCACCATGGTCATCTTCTCCTTCGTCATGACCTGGAAGGCGGGCCGCAGCCATCCGAACAAGGCAGCACTTCTGTGGTCGATCGGCTGCTCGGTGATGGCCTTCTTCGGCGCGGGCGTCTGGGGCTTCCTGCATACGCTGTCGTCGGTGAACTATTACTCGCACGGCACGCAGGTCACCGCCGCCCACGGGCATCTGGCCTTCTTCGGCGCCTATGTGATGCTGAACCTTGCCATCATGGCCTATGCGATCCCGGAAATCCGCGGCCGCCAGCCCTATAACCAGTGGCTGTCCATCGCCAGCTTCTGGGCCATGTGCACGGCCATGTCGGTGATGACCTTCTCGCTGACCTTCGCCGGCGTGGTGCAGACGCATCTCCAGCGCGTGATGGGCATCAACTACATGGAGGTGCAGGACCAGCTGGCGCTGTTCTACTGGATGCGGCTCGGCTCCGGCGTGGTCGTGGTGATCTCGGCGCTGATGTTCACCTGGGCCGTGCTGGTGCCCGGCAAGGAGCGCAGCGACAGCCTGACCCGCATGGTGCAGCCCGCCGAATGAGCAAGGGCCAGCCCCGCCATCATGCGGGGCTGGCGCTTCTTCCCCCCGTTTCGTGGAGACCAGAATGACCATCCTTCTCAAAGACACGCCGCGCGCGCTCGCCGATATCCCGGCCTACAGCCCCTCCGGCAATGAATGCGCCCTGTTCGAGAAAGCCTGGGTGCGGCAGCTTCCGCTGCTGCTGAAGGGGCCGACCGGCTGCGGCAAGACCCGCTTCGTCAGCCATATGGCCGCCAAGCTCGGCCTGCCGCTTTCCACCGTCTCCTGCCATGACGACCTCTCGGCCGCCGATCTCACCGGCCGCTATCTGCTCAAGGGCGGCGACACGGTGTGGGTGGACGGCCCGCTGACGCGGGCGGTGCGCGAGGGCGGCGTCTGCTATCTCGACGAGATCGTCGAGGCGCGCAAGGATGTCGCCGTGGTGCTGCATCCGCTGACCGACGACCGCCGCATCCTGCCGCTGGAGCGCACCGGCGAGGTGCTGGAGGCCCCGTCCTCCTTCATGCTCGTGGTCTCCTACAATCCCGGCTACCAGAATCTGCTGAAGGCGCTGAAGCCTTCCACCCGCCAGCGCTTCGTCGCCATCGAGTTCGATTTCCTACCGAAAGCGGCGGAGATTGCCGTCGTCGCCAGCGAAAGCGGGCTGGACGAGGGCCGCGTCGCGCCGCTGGTCGATCTCGCCCACCGGCTGCGCGCCCTGAAAGGCCACGATCTCGAAGAGGGCGTTTCCACCCGCCTGCTGGTCTATTGCGCCTGCCTGATCGACAGCGGCATGAACGTGCGCGAGGCCGTGCGCGCCGCGATGATCGAGCCACTGACCGACGAGCCGGATGTGCGGGCGGCGCTGATCGAAGTCGCTGGCGCTGTAATTCGCTGAGGTACGACCCATGCTGGATTTCCTGGAGCTTGAAGAAACCGTCGGCCGGGCCTGGCACCGGCTGGTCGGCAATACCGGCACCTGGCCGCGCCATCCGCATCATGCGGTGCGGCTGGAGGAGATCCGGCCGGTGCTTGCCGTCTGCTTTCGCGGTTTTGGCGGCGAGGGCACGGTGCAGATCGCGCCCGCGCGCGGCCGCACCTCCTCGCATCGCCTGCGGCTGCGTCAGCGCATGGGGCTTGGCGAGGAAAAGCTGGTGCAACCCGGCCGCGACCACGCGACGCTGATGCTGCCCGGCGAAATCGCCCTGTTCGCCAACCGCGATCTCAACCGCGACCTCTATATCTGGCTTGCCGCCGCCATGGCCGCCATGCCGCTCGACCGGGTGACGCTGGACGATCCGCTTCAGCGCGACCTTGCCGTGCTGGCGCGGGCCGAAGCGACCGCGAAGGCCGTTCTTGCCGCCTTTCCGGGCCTTGACGGACACTACCGCCGCCTTTGCGCGGCAACGCTTGCGGCGCGCGGCCACCGGCCGCTGCCCTCCATCGAGCGCCATGTCGAAAACCGGATTCTTGGCATGCTGAAGAAGGGGGCGGGGATTGAGGACGAGACGCTGCCGGTCATCTTTCCGCACCGCGCGCCCCCCGGCTACCTGCCGATGCTGCCGGTGCCGCTCTGGCCGGAGGCGCTGCTGCGCGAGGATGGCGAGGGGCGCGGAGAGGAAGACCAGCCCGCGGCGGGCAGCGGCCGGCAGGGCGCCGAAACCGCCCGGCATGTGGCCGAGCGCGAAAAGGCGCAAAGCCGCAAATCCGATCGCAGCCCCTTCATCCTCAACCGTTTCGAGAAGATTCTGGCGATGGCCGAGATGGTCAATGTCGGCCGCCCCGGCGACGACAGCGACGACCACGACGCCTCCGCCGCCGACGAGCTGGACGACATGACGCTCGGCGAGCGCAAGGGCCGTCCCTCCGCCCGCTTCCATTTCGATCTCGACCTGCCGCCGGAAGCGCTCGACCGCAGCCGCCTGACCGGCGAATACACCTATCCCGAATGGGATTACCGCGGCTGCGTCTACCTGCCGGATCATTGCCGGGTGCTGGCTTCGCCCGCCTCCGACACGGCGACGGTGCCGGACGCCGCCGACGACACCAAAAGCCTGATCCGCCGCGTGCGCCGCCAGTTCGAGGTGCTGCGGCCGCGCCGTGAAATGCTGCGGGCGCAGATCGACGGCACCGAACTCGATCTCGACGCGGTGGTGCGGGCCCGCAGCGATCTGGCGGCGGGCGGGCCGGGCAGCGACCGCATCCACATGATGAGCCGCCCGCAGGCGCATGATCTCGCCGTGACCATTCTCGTCGACGTGTCGCTCTCCACCGACGCTTGGTTCGACAACCGCCGCGTGCTTGATGTCGAGAAGGAGGCGCTGACGGTGCTGGCGCATGGGCTTGCCGCCTGCGGCGACCGGCATTCGATCCTCACCTTCACCTCGCGGCGGCGCAACTGGGTGCGGGTGGAGACGGTCAAGGATTTCGGCGAGCCGATGGGGCGCGGCGTCGAGGCGCGCATCGCGGCGCTGAAGCCGGGCTTCTACACCCGAATCGGCCCGGCGATCCGCCATGCCTCGGCAAAGCTGCGCGAGCAGCCGAACCGGCGCAAGCTTCTGCTTCTCTTGACCGACGGCAAGCCGAACGATGTCGATCACTACGAGGGCCGCTTCGCGCTGGAAGACAGCCGCCGCGCCGTTCTGGAAGCGCGCCGCAGCGGCGTCAGCGTGTTCGGCGTCACGGTGGACCGCGAGGCGCAGGCCTATGTGCCCGCCATTTTCGGCCGCAACGGCTACGCCATCGTTGGCAACATCGCCCGGCTTCCCGCCGCACTTCCGGCGATCTATCGCGGCCTTGTGTCATGAGATGAAATTCCGCCCTTGTTTGCGGACCGTCAAAGTGGCGGGGGCGGGGCGGGGTTAGGCTTGGCGGGTTCCGGTTTGGTCGGCCGCGCCGTCCGGAGCGTGACGGTAGCGGCCGGACGGAACCACCGATATGTCTGAACATCTGGAAAAGCCTTCCATCGACGTCCGCTTCGTTCCCTCGTATGAGCGCCATCCGCGCATCTTCGGCATGCTCGGCGCGCTGTCTCCCGGATCCTCGATGCTGGTCACCAGCGATCACGATCCGCAGCCGCTCCGCCGTCATATCATGGCGAATTTTCCCGGGCAGTTCGGCTGGGATTATCTCGAACAGGGGCCGGAGGTCTGGCGCGTCGAGATCGGGCGGCTGGCGGACGAAGAAGGCAGTTGCGGCTGCGGGTGCGCCTCGGGGCACTGATCCGTTTCCGCCGTGAATTTTCGTAGGTAGAGATGCAGATCCGCCGCGCTTCCCCTTCCGGGGGCAGGGCGCGGCGAAGGGGAAACGCCATGCCGGGCGCCACGCTCTCCCGCTGGACCATGTCCTATTTCACCGCCGCAAGCCTGATGCTGCTCGCCGGGCAGGGGCTGATGATTTCGGGCTACGGCTATCCGTTCGCCGCCATCGGCGCGCCGGAAACCTTCGTGGTCGTGCATGTCATCGCTATCGGCTGGCTGAGCCTGCTGATGGCGGGCGCGCTGATGCAATTCGTGCCGGTGCTGGTGGCAAAGCCGCTGGCGGGCGCGCCGCTGGCGGCACCCGCGCTGCTGCTGCTGATTGCCGGGCTCTTCTGTCTCGTCGCGGGGTTCGTGGCGCTGTCCGGCGCCGCCGACCTGCCGCTGGCGCTGCTGCCGCTCGGCGGCGCGCTGCTTCTCCTCGGCTTCGGCCTTGTCGGGGCCATTCTCGCGGCAACGCTCTTTTCGGCGCGGCCATTGCCGCTGCCAGCCCGTTTCGTGGCGGCGGGGCTGGCGGCGCTTGGCGGAACCGTGCTGATCGGCTTCGCCTTCACGCTTGCCCTCTCCGGGTTTGAGGACAACGCCCCGCTTGCCCGGCTGATTGCCGATGGCGTCGGCCTGCATGCCGTTCTCGGCCTTGGCGGCTGGCTCAGCGTCACGGCGGCGGGCGTCAGCTATCGCCTGCTGTCGATGTTCCTGCTCTCGCCGGATATCGAGCGAAGGACCAGCCGGGCCGCGCTTTGGGCGGCAAGCCTTGCCATCGGGCTTGCGGCGGCCTGCGTGCCTCTCGTTCTCTTCGCCATGTCCGGCGTGGCGGTGGCGTTTGCCGCCGCGCTGCTTTTGACGCTGGCGGCGGCGCTGCTGTATGGCGGCGATGTGCTCGCTATCTATCGCGCCCGCAAGCGCGCCACGGCGGAACTGAACATCCGCGCCAGCTTCGCCGCTTTCGCCGCGCTCGCGGTCTCCATCCTGCTGTTCAACATACCGGCCGTCAGGGCCGGGGAGGGCGTCGCGGCGGCGGTCTATCTCTTCGTCTTCGGCTGGCTGACGGGGCTCGGCCTTGCCCAGCTCTACAAGATCGTCGCCTTCCTGACCTGGCTGGAAGCCTATGGGCCGGTTCTCGGCCGCGCGCCGGTGCCGCGCATGCAGGATCTTGTCGAGGAAAAGCATGCGCGTATCCTGTTCCCGGTCTATTACGGCGCGGTGGCGGCGGCAACGCTGGCGCTGCTCTTCGGCGCACCGGATCTGTTCCGGGGCGCGGTCTGCCTGCAAACTGCCGCCACGCTGGCGCTGATGCGGGAATTCATCCGCACCCGGCGGCTTTCCGCCGTGCCGCCCGACAGGCGCTTGCCAGCCGGGACGGTGCGGCCGCATCTTTTCCTGCCCCTTTCCCCTTCAAGGAGATGACCATGCCCGAAGTTTCAACCAGTGCCGGGGCCCGCGTGCTCGATGTGCGGCCGATACTCCGCAACGGCGGCGAGCCGTTCCGGGAGATCGTGACGGCGGTGCAGGGCCTTGCGCCGGGGCAGGGATTGCTGCTGCTTGCGCCCTTCTGCCCGCATCCGCTGTTCACGGTCATGGAGGATCGCGGTTTCGGCCATGAGGCGCGGGAGATCGATGGCGGCGACTGGGAGGTGCTGTTCACGCCCCGGGCGGAGGAGGCGCCGGTCGATACGTCCGCCGACGCGGACCAGCCGGAGAACTGGCCGGAGCCGCGCCTGCATCTCGACCTCACCGAACTCGACCCGCCGGAGCCGATGGTGCGCATCCTCGCCGAAGCCGAAAACATGGGCGCGGGCGAGGTGCTTTTCGCGCTGCTGTCGCGCGAGCCGCTGTTTCTGTTTCAGGAACTGACGAAGCGCGGCCATCAATGGGCGGGCAATTTCGACGAGACCGGCACCGCCTACCGCATTCTGGTGCGGGCCGGGCGCACAGGAGAATGAGGCCATGGACGAGACGGAAAAGGCCCGGCTCGCGGCGGCGGTCCGCGATGCGCTGAGGACGATCGCCGACCCCGAAATCGGCCGCAACATCGTCGATCTCGGCCTGATCTACGATATCGCCGTCGAAGATGACGGCAGCGTGCGCGTGACCATGACGACGACGATGCGGGGCTGCCCGGCGGGCGATTTCCTGAAGGCGGCCGCGGGCAATTGCGCCGCCGCCGTGCCCGGTGTCACCAGCGCCGAAATCCGCCTGACCTACGACCCGCCGTGGTCGCCGCAGATGATGCGGGAAACGGCGGATATATAAAGGCAAGCGGTCCGCAAAGATTCCGGTTCGTCAACGCGTTGACAAACCGCCATGCCTTCAACGGCGTCGCCCTCGGGTTTGTCCCGAGGGTCTATTGCGTTCTCAAGGCCGGGCATGACGAAAGAGAGACTTGCGTTCCTTTGTCAGCCGCCTGCGCGGGCGCGATTTTTCCCGAAAAAACAAGGCCGGACCGGCATCTGCCAGATTGTCGCAGCGCTCGTTGAAAATTGTTTGTCCCATCACAAACAGCTCATCGCGAACGGGCCTACAACAGTATCGACGGAGCGATACACAGGCTTCGTCCTTACGGAAAAAGGAAAAAAAGCGATGACTGAGCAGTTTCAGATGACACGCCGCGCCATTCTCGGCGGAGCTACCATTGCCGGCGTCCTGACGCCGATCATTGCGGCATCGATGGCCCATGCCGAAGGCGGCGACATCAAGACCAACGCGGCCTCGACGGCCGCCGATATCGCCAGGCTGGAGCGGGTCAAGGTCGACCTCGTCAAGCCGCCCTTCGTCCATGCCCATACCCAGAAGGCCATTGGCGGCCCGAAGGTCTACGAATTCACCCTGACCATCGAAGAAAAGAAGATGATCATCGATGACAAGGGCACCGAAGTCCATGCGATGACCTTCAATGGCTCGGTTCCCGGCCCGCTGATGGTGGTGCATGAGGGCGATTACGTCGAGCTGACGCTGATCAACCCCGAAACCAACGAATTGCAGCACAATATCGACTTCCACGCCTCGACCGGCGCGCTCGGCGGCGGCGCTCTCACCATCGTCAACCCCGGCGAGCAGACGATATTGCGGTTCAAGGCCACCAAGGCGGGCGTCTTCGTCTACCATTGCGCCCCTCCCGGCATGGTGCCCTGGCACGTCGTCTCGGGCATGAACGGCGCCATCATGGTGCTGCCGCGCGAAGGCCTGACGGACGGGCACGGCAAGGAGCTGGTCTATGACCGGGTTTATTACATCGGCGAGCAGGATTACTACATTCCCCGCGATGCCGACGGCAACTTCAAGAAATACGAGACCGCCGGTGATTCCCATGCCGAGATGACCGAAGTCATGCGCACGCTGATCCCGACCCATATCGTCTTCAACGGCGCGGTCGGCGCCCTGACCGGCGACAATGCCCTGAAGGCGGAAGTGGGCGAGAAGGTGCTGATCGTGCATTCGCAGGCCAATCGCGACACCCGCCCGCACCTGATCGGCGGCCATGGCGATTATGTCTGGCAGACCGGCAAGTTCCACAACGTGCCGGATGTCGATCAGGAAACCTGGTTCATTCCGGGCGGAGCAGCGGGCGCTGCCTTCTACACCTTCCAGCAGCCCGGCATCTATGCCTACCTCAATCACAATCTGATCGAGGCGTTCGAACTGGGGGCGGCCGCGCACTTCGCGGTGACGGGCGACTGGAACGACGACCTGATGACCTCGGTCGTTCCCCCGAGCGGCGTCTGACGCTTCTGCCGCAGGCGCGCCCGTCCTGAAACGGGCGCGCTGCTCCGGGCCGCCGCTGGCGGCCCCTTTCCCATCGGCGTCCGCCCCGGCCGCATTCGCCCGGGCAGGATGCAAGGAGGCAAGATGACTGCGCTGACATCCAGACCGGGCCTGCCCTGGGCCTCGCTGCTGCTGCTGGCCGGACTGACCGGAGCGCTTGTGATGAAAACCGGCATCATCGGCCCGGCCCCCGCCGGCCCGGCGCCGGGCGAGCCGCAGACGGTGGAGATCGCGCCGCGCAGCTTCGAGTATCGCGACAGCGGCGAATATTTCCGCAACGGCTTCGCCGTCGACGGGCCGATGACGGCGGTGACGATCCGCCGCCCGCTGACCATCATGAAATACCAGGTCACCGCCGCCGATTACGGCCGCTGCGTGGCCGATGGCGCCTGCGCGCCGCCCGAGCCGACTTTTCCCACGGGCGATGCCGCCAATACCCCCGTAACCGGCGTCAGCCATGACGACGCGCTGGCCTATGCCGCCTGGCTGAGCGAACGCACCGGCGCGGTCTGGACGCTGCCGGGCGACCGCGACCTGGCCTTCGCCGCCGGTTCACGCTTCCCCGACGACGCGCTCGGCGTCGATATCGACAGCACCAATCCGGCCGACCGCTGGCTTGCCGATTACCGCCGCGAGGCGGCGCGCCAGGCCTCCCGCGATCCGGTTCCGCAGCCGC
>JBDHTA010000059.1:0-22361 GCA_039808465.1 Rhizobiaceae bacterium
CAGGATTTCCGCGAAATTGCGGCCCGTCGTCATCGGATAGGTGAGAACCAGCTTGATCTTCTTGTCGGGGCCGATGACGTAGACCGAGCGCACCGTGGCGTTGTCGGCGGGCGTGCGGCCTTCGGCGCTGTCACCGGCATCGGCGGGCAGCATGCCGTAGAGCTTGGCGACCTTGAGATCGCGGTCGCCGATCAGCGGGTAATCGACGTCGAAGCCGGTCGCGACCTTGATATCGCCCTTCCATTTGGCATGGCTTTCGACGGGATCGACGGAAATGCCGATGATCTTGACGCCGCGCTTGCGGAATTCGCCTTCGAGACCGGCCATGGCGCCCAGTTCCGTGGTGCAGACCGGCGTGAAATTCTTCGGATGCGAGAACAGAACCGCCCAGCCGTCGCCGATCCAGTCATGGAAGGAAAGCGCGCCTTGCGTCGTTTCGGCGGTGAAATCGGGGGCGGTGTCGTTGATGCGCAGGCTCATGGCCGGTCCTTTCGGTCGTCGGTGGAAGTGGATGGCCAAG
The DNA here is from genome assembly GCA_039808465.1 of Rhizobiaceae bacterium. Lineage (GTDB taxonomy): Bacteria > Pseudomonadota > Alphaproteobacteria > Rhizobiales > Rhizobiaceae > Metarhizobium. Next base: position 521 of record JBDHTA010000059.1, read on the forward strand.
AGTAGGCCGGAAGCCGCGCCAGTTTGAGGAATGAACGTCCGAAATCGGCACGCCGTCCGGACTATCCTCGTAAAATCGGGCGCAAAGGCGGAAAGATATTCCAGCCGCTCAGCCGGGCTTGCGGCAGGAGAGAATGAAGCGGCGATAGAGCAGCGTGCGCAGGCAATTGCGCAGGTCCGCCGTCCGGCGCTGGGCGCTGGCGATCGGCGCGTGCGAGGCGGCGGCAATATCGATGAAACCCGCCGCCGCCAGCAGCGGCGCCAGTTCGCCCGCCGTCAGCCCATGGCCGAAGGGCAGCCGGTGCATGATGCTGGCATGGCGGTCATGCATACCGCCTTCGTAATGCGGCTCCTCGCCGCTGATGCGGTCGATGAGGCGGATCGCCAGCGCCGCCAGCCTGCCGAGGCGCGTCGGCCTTGCCCAGTCGCCGTCGAAAATCAGCAGGCGCCCGCCCGGTTTCAGCACCCGGAACCAGTCGGCGAACGCGTCTTCCGGCCGCGTCAGCGTCCACACCAGATGGCGGCAGACGACGGCATCGTAGGCGCCGTCCGGCTCCATGGTGTTTTCGGCATCGGCCAGAATGAAACGGGCGGGGCGGCCCGCATGCTTGGCGCGGGCGACCCCCAGCATCGCCTCGGAAAAATCGAGCGCCGTCACCCGGTGGCCGAGCGACATCAGCACGTTGGACACCTCGCCGGTGCCGCAGGCAAGCTCCAGAATGCTGCGCGGCTCCGGCCCCAGCGCCCGCGTGACGGCGGCGGCCCAGGCGTCCATCTCCGGTCCCGGCGGAATGCGGTGGCCGAAGGCGAGATCGAAGGTCTTCGAGCGCAGCGACCAGTATTCGCGGATATCTTCCTTGAGGCTGTAATTGTCTCCGGCAAGGCTCATGCCGCTCTCCCTCAGGCCAGTTTCATGCGGGCGCGGGCGGGCGCCTGCGCCGCCGGGCGGTAGCGGATCGCCGGGCCGCCCGAACCATGGTGGACGACCTCCGCCTCGACGCCGAAGGTGGCTTCGATGCGCTCGGCCGTCAGCACCTCGCGCGGGGTTCCGAGCGCCGCCAGCCGCCCGCCCTGCATCACGGCGATGCGGTCGCAATACATGGCGGCGTGGTTGAGGTCGTGCAGGGCGGCGATGACGGTCAGATCCTGACGGCGCACGAGGTCGAGCAGGCCGATCTGGTGGCCGATGTCGAGATGGTTGGTCGGCTCGTCCAGCAGCAGGATTTTCGGCTGCTGCGCCAAGGCGCGGGCGATGTGCAGCCGCTGGCGCTCGCCGCCGGAAAGCGTGTGCCAGTCGCGTTGCGCCAGATGCGCCATGTCGACATTGGCAAGGGCGGCATCGACGATGGCGTCGTCCCTTTCCGACCACGGCGACATCAGGCCGAGATAGGGCGTGCGGCCCAGCTCCACCGCCTGCCTAGCGGTGATGCGCTCGCCGGTGTCGGCCTGCTGCTCCACCAGCGCCAGCTTCTGCGCGATCTCGCGGCGCGGCAGGGCGTGCAGGGGCTTGCCGTCCAGCAGCACCCGGCCGCCTTTCGGCCTGCGCAGGCCCGACAGCAGCGCCATCAGGCTGGTCTTGCCGGAGCCGTTCGGGCCGATGATGCCGAAAAATTCGCCGGGACGGATATCGAGCGAAACCTCGCGGACGATCTCGATGCCCGCGACGGACCAGCTTGCCGATTGCGCCGAAAGCTTCATCGCGCCGCCCTCCCCTGCTTCGCGGAGCAATCGTATCGGGCGAAAGACCCCTCCCTAAATCCCTCCCCACAAGGGGGAGGGACTTGGGCCTGCCGCCCCCTCGGCGATAAAAGGAACGGAAAAGCAAGCCTCTAGCTTTCTCCCCCCTTGTGGGGGAGATGCCGGCAGGCAGAGGGGGTCTTCACGCCACGAGCGGTCGTCCTGCCTGCGCGGAGGCGGCAACAGATGGCGGGGGGCATCCGGCGGTGCGGCGTCATGATCTCTCCTGTGCCGGGCATCCCCGCCCGTGACATGGAATGGATTTTCGACGGCAGGTCTCCTGGCTCGCGGATTGGCGCCGTCCATCTGCCTTCCCGGGCCCTGCCCAGTGGCATGACGCCTGCGGCGTCACGGGGATGGACGGCAATCCGCTTACAGTTGCGGGGGCAGCCACGGTCTCGGTCCCTTTTGGGTCGTCCTCACCGCGTTCCCTATTAATCCCCTCGGAGTCATCGCTCGGGGAACCGTCACCCCGCAGATAAGGCTTTCCGGGCGGCAGCGTCAAGCTTTCTTCCTCCGCCCCGGCCCGCCCCGCCGCTTGACAGGATTTCCGCCCCGCCCCTATCGTCGGCGCCGGAGAGGCCGCCTGCGCTGGCCATGGGAAGAGGTGCCGATGAAAAAGCTGATCAATTCGCCGAAAACCGTGGTGGACGATATGCTGGCCGGGCTGGTGGCGGCCTGCCCGCATCTGTCCGTCATTGCCGGTCAGCGCGTGGTGCTGCGCTCGGATATCGAGGCCTTCAGGGCATCGGGCCGCGTGGCGCTGGTTTCGGGCGGCGGCACCGGCCATGAGCCCGCCCATGCCGGTTACATCGGCGAGGGCATGCTGACGGCGGCGGTGTGCGGCGATGTCTTCACCTCGCCGCCGACCGAATCCGTGCTGGCCGCCATCCGCGTCGTCGCCTCGGACGCGGGCGTGCTGCTGATCGTCAAGAACTACACCGGCGACCGGCTGAACTTCAAGCTGGCGGCGGAGCAGGCGCGGGCCGAAGGCATTGCCGTGGAAACCGTGCTGGTCGCCGATGACGTGGCGCTGTCGGCCACCACCGAAAGCGCGGGGCGGCGCGGCATTGCCGGAACGGTGCTGGTGCACAAGGCGGCGGGAGCGGCGGCCGCGCAAGGCCTTCCGCTGGCGCAGGTAAAGGCGCGGGCGCAGGCGGTGGCGGCGGCTGTCGGCAGCATTGGCGTCGGCCTGTCGGCCTGCACCGTGCCCGCCGCGGGCAAGCCGAATTTTTCGCTGGGCGACAGCGAGATCGAACTCGGCCTCGGCATTCACGGCGAGCCCGGCGTGCGCCGCGAAACCATCACCCCGGCGCGGGAACTGGTGTCCGGCATCGTCGATGCCATTGCCGACGACCGGAGGCTGATGGCGGGAACGCCGGTGGCGCTGCTCGTCAACAATCTCGGCGCGACGCCGCCGATGGAGATCGCCATCGTCACCAGCGCCGCCATCGCGGCGGCGCGGGCGCGGGGACTGGAGGTGCGCCGCCTCTGGAGCGGCGCCTTCCTCACCGCGCTCGACATGGCGGGCGTTTCGATCTCGCTGCTGCCGGTGGATGACGCCACGCTTGCCCTGCTCGACGCGCCCACCGCCGCCTCCGCATGGAGCGGCGGCGGCGTCATCGCCCGCAGCCATCCGGAAACCATCGCGGAACCGACCGCCGCCGACGGCGCGGCGCTGGAAGGCGATGCCAGCCCGCGTTTCGCCGCCGCCCTGGACAGGGTGATGCGGGCGCTGATTGCGGCCGAAGAACCGCTGACCGAACTCGACCGCCTTTCCGGCGACGGCGATCTCGGCGCCAATCTGGCGCGCGGCGCGGGCGCGGTGCTGGAGCAGATGGCGCAGATCGGCGCGCTGCCGCCCGCCGCCGCGCTGGCGAAGCTTTCCGCCGTTCTCGGAAAGAGCGTCGGCGGCACTTCCGGCGTGCTCTATGCGGCGGGGCTGGCAAGGGCGGGCGCGGCGCTGGCGAAGGCGGATGCCGCCTCCCCTGCCGGTTGGGCGCTGGCGCTGCGGGCCGCAGCCGATGCGATTTCCGACATGGGCGACGCGAGGGAAGGCGACCGCACCATGCTCGACGCGCTGATCCCGGCGGCGCGGACGCTGGAGGACGCGCTATCGGCCGGGCGCGGCGATGCCCTGCCCGCCATGGTCACGGCGGCGCAACGCGGGGCGGAAGATACCGCCGCGATGGTGTCGCGGCGCGGCCGGGCGAGCTATCTCGGCGACCGGGCGAAGGGCACGCGGGATGCGGGCGCGGTTGCCGTCTCCATCTGGCTTGCCGCCGTCCAGGATGCGCTGGCGCAAGGCTGAACGCCGCCTCACCGCCACGGGCCGCCTCTGGCGGCGTCCCGCCGGGATGCCGTTAAGACTTTGTTAACCTTAAATTTCTTGCCGTCCGGCGCCGATGGGCGTAAATAACGGTTATACGGGCTTTTCCGCTTGAAAATCGTTATCTGAAAGTCGACCCGCCCATGAACGCGCATTCGATGGCCGCCAGCCAGCCGCCGCTTCACTTCGAGGACCGGATTCTCGAACAGGGCGACCTGATTTCCAAGAAGCTGCATCTGCTCAGCGTCCAGCGGTTTCCGCCGAATGCGCGCAAATCGCTGCGCAGCTTTTCGCTGGCGGAGGTGGCCCATTATACCGGGGTGTCGCAGAGCACGCTGAAGAAGCTGCATCTGGAGGGCAAGGGCCCCTCGCCGCAGACATCCGGCTCCGGGCGGCGCTCCTACACGGCGGCGCAGATGCTGGAGCTGCGCCGCTATTTCGACGCCCATGGCCGTTCGGAAAGCCGCATGTATCTGCCCACGCGCCGGGCGGGCGAGAAATTGCAGGTGATCGCCGTCGTCAATTTCAAGGGCGGCTCGGGCAAGACGACCACGGCCGCGCATCTGGCGCAATACATGGCGCTGACCGGCCACCGGGTGCTGGCGGTCGATCTCGATCCGCAGGCCTCGCTGTCTTCCCTGCACGGCTTCCAGCCGGAGCTGGACCAGATGCCCTCGCTCTACGACGCCATCCGCTATGACGGCGAGCGAAGGCCGCTGGCCGATATCATCCAGCCGACCAATTTCCCCGGCCTCGACATCGTGCCCGCCAATCTCGATTTGCAGGAATACGAATACGACACGCCGCTCGCCATGTCCGACCGGACGAGGAACGAGGGCCGCACCTTCTTCACCCGCATTGCCCGGGCGCTGGCCGAGGTCGATGGCCGCTACGATGCCGTGGTGGTCGATTGCCCGCCGCAGCTCGGTTACCTGACGCTGACGGCGCTGACGGCGGCGACCAGCGTGCTGATCACCATCCACCCGCAGATGCTCGACGTGATGTCGATGGGGCAATTCCTGCTGATGCTGGGCGGCATTCTCAAGCCGATCCGGGCGGCGGGCGCGGAGGTGAACCTCTCCTGGTACCGCTATCTCATCACCCGCTACGAGCCGACCGACGTGCCGCAGGCGCAGATGGTCGGCTTCATGTCCAGCATGTTCCATGAGTTCATGCTGACCAGCCAGATGCTGAAATCGACGGCGGTTTCGGATGCGGGCATCACCCGGCAGACGCTCTACGAGATCGAGCGCGCCTCGATGAACCGCGCCACCTACGACCGGGCGCTGGAGGCGGTGGATACGGTCAACCGGGAGATCGTGTCGCTGGTGCACAAGGCATGGGGACGGTGAGACCTGCTGGTTTGTCGGCTGACAAAATCGGCGTTTTTCGCAATCGAAACAAGTGGTAACGGCAAAACGGAGCAGAGCCATGGCGCGCAAGAACCTGCTGGAAGGGCTGGCGGATATGCCCGGTGAAACGGGGGCGCAGGCCGCCTATCCCATGCGCGGGGCGGGCAAATCGCTGGTGCGCTCGCTGGACGAGCTGGCGCGGCAGGCCGACCGGTTTCTCGAAGGCGAAACCGTGGTCGAGATCGATCCCGCAAACATCGACGCCTCCTTCATCTCCGACCGGCTGGAGGATGACGGCGAAGCCTTCGGGCAGTTGCTGGAGGCGATCCGCGCCCGCGGGCAGGATTCGCCGGTGCTGCTGCGCCCGCATGCGAAGAAGGACGGGCATTACCAGGTGGTGTTCGGCCATCGCCGCGTGCGGGCGGCGATGGCGCTCGGCATCGCCGTCAAGGCGGTCGTCAAGGCGCTGGACGACCGCGCCCATGTGATCGCGCAGGGGCAGGAAAATTCCGCCCGCGCCAATCTGAGCTTCATCGAGCGGGCGCTGTTTGCGCGACGGCTGGAGGAACTGGGCTATGACCGCGAGGTGATCGGGCAGGCGCTGGCCGCCAATGCCGCCAGCGTTTCGAAAATGCTGTCGGTGACCGGGCGCATTCCCCGCGATCTGATCGAGGCGATCGGCCCCGCACCCGGCATCGGCCGCGAGCGCTGGGTGGAGCTGTCGCTGCTCGCGGGCCGTGGCGCCAATGCCGCGCAGGCGGCGGAGATGGCGGCATCGGCGGATTTCCGCGCCCTGCCCTCCGACGAGCGTTTCGCCGCCCTTCATGCGGGCCTGAACCGGCGCGCCCGGCCGGTGCGCAAGAGCGCCGCTGCGCCTGCGAAAACCCTCTGGAAGCCCGCCGACCAGTCGGTGACGGCGGAAATCAGCCAGAGCGGCAAGGCGTTTTCGCTGTCGATGAAGGCAGGCAATGCCGGAAAATTCGGGGCGTTCCTGTCTGCGCGGCTGGATGCGCTTTATGCGGAATTTTTGAGTGAGAACGGGGACTGATCAATTGGCTTCGGCGATCGGCACGGACAGGCCGAGCTTCAGCTCCTTCAGCACCACATTGGTATGCATGCGCTTGATCTGCGGATTTTCCGCCATCATCTGCGCCGAGATATCGTCATATTCCAGCACGTCGCGGGCGGTGATGATGGCGATGATATCGACAAGGCCGGTGACGTAATAGATCTGCTGGATGTTCGGATGCTGGTCGGCCCAGTGGCGGAATTTCGCCAGCGCCTCGTAATTTTCCCGCTCGATCTCCATGCCCGCGATGAAAGTCATGATGCCGCCGACCTGCCTGCGGTCGACCACGGCGATCTCGTCGCTGATGACGCGCTTCTGGCGCAGGCGCTTGAGGCGGCGCTGCACGGCCGATGCCGACAGGCCCACCATCTCCGCGATGGTCTCGGCCTTCAACTGGCAGTTCTTCTGAACGATCCTCAGGATCTCCCGGTCGAACTGGTCGAGGGGCTCGGTCATCGTCGTCTCCTTCTGCGCATTCGCCTGTAGCAAAAGCCCGCCGGGAAATCATGCAAAATCGCCGCGCCGGACCCCCGCGCGCAGGCGTTTTTTGGCGCGGCGGCGGCCGAGATTGCCGTCTGGAGGCCGGACAATCCCATAAAGTGCCGCCATGATTTTCGCATGCGAGGCTGACCGATGGCGCACCCTTCCCCTTCCCTTTCCGGCGTTGACCGGCAGACGCTGGCGCTCGATGGCGGTCTGACCGTCGATCCGGTGACGCGGGCGATCGCGCCGAACATCTCCATGTCCGTCAACAACGCGCTGGTGCCGGGCGACGGCGCCTTCTCCGCCGATGGCGTCGCCGATCTCGCCGACCTGCCCTTCCTCTATGCCCGCTGGACCAATCCGACGGTGCGCGATCTCGAACGCCGCATGGCCGCCCTCGAAGGCACGCAGGAAGCGCTCGCCACCGCGACCGGCATCGCCGCCATCGCCGCGACCTTCTTCACGCTGCTGAAGGCGGGCGATCATTTGATCGTCAGCGACGTCTGCTATGCCGGGGCCAATGAGTTGGCCCGCCGCGTGCTGCCGGATTTCGGCATCGAGGTCACCGCCGTCGACATGAGCGACCTTGCCGCGCTCGCCGCCGCCTTCCGCCCCAACACCAAGCTGGTGCATTGCGAAACCCCCTGCAATCCGCTGCTGCGGCTGACCGATCTCGCCGAAGTCTCGCGCATGGCGCATGAACGCGGCGCGCTGGTCTCCTGCGATTCCACCTTCGCCACGCCGGTCGCGACGCGCCCCGGGGAATTCGGCGTCGATCTCGTCATCCATTCGCTGACCAAGTTCATCAACGGCCATGGCGATGCGCTGGGCGGCGTGGTCTGCGGCGGCAAGGCGCTGATCGCGCAATTGCGCGCCCGCGCGGGCGTTTATCTCGGCGCGACGCTGTCGGCGCAGAATGCCTGGCTGATCCTGCGCGGCATCGACACGCTGTTTGCCCGCATGAGAACCGTTTCCGATACCGCCATGCAGGTGGCCCGCGCTCTGGAGAGCCATCCCGAGGTAACGAAGGTCACCTATCCCGGCTTCGCCGAGCATCCGCAGCACGCGCTCGCCCGGCGGCAGATGGCGCTGTTCGGCGGCATGGTGACCTTCCAGACCCGGGACCGTCATGCGGCGGCGGAGCGGCTGGCGAACAAGCTGCGCGTTGCCCATTACGCCTTCTCCCTCGGTCACCAGCGCAGCATCGTGGTTCTGATGGACACGGGCGAAATGATGGCCTCCACCTACCGGCTGGAGGGCGCGCAGCTTGCCTCCTACCGCGATTTCGCGGGCGATGGCATTTTCCGCCTGTCGATCGGGCTGGAAGCGCCCGCCGACCTGATCGCCGATCTCTCTCAGGCGCTGGACGCCTGAGTACAAACATGATTTGACATCACAAACACAGGAAAAAACCATGGTCACGATCCTCGACGGCGGCATGAGCCGCGAATTGCAGCGCCTCGGCGCGGAGTTGCGCCAGCCGGAATGGTCGGCGCTGGCGCTGATCGACGCGCCGCAGATCGTCAAGCAGGTGCATCGCGAATTCATCGACGCCGGTTCCGATGTCGTCACCACCAACAGCTATGCGCTGGTGCCGTTCCATATCGGCGAGGAACGGTTCCGGGAGGAGGGTGCCAGCCTGATCGCGCTCGCCGGACGTCTCGCCCGCGAGGCGGCGGATGAGACGGAGGGCAGGAAGATCACCGTCGCCGGTTCGCTGCCGCCGATCTTCGGCTCCTATGAGCCCGAGCTTTTCCAGCCGGACAAGGTGCAGGATTATCTCTCGGTTCTGGTCGAGAACCTCGCGCCTTCCGTCGATGTCTGGCTCGGCGAAACGCTCAGCCTGATCGCCGAAGGCGAGGCGGTGCGCCAGGCCGTCGAAAAGACCGGCAAGCCCTTCTGGATCTCCTTCACGCTGGCCGACGCCGATGAAACCGCCGAACCGGCGCTGCGCTCCGGCGAAACGGTGGAAGCCGCCGCCGAATGGGCCGCTGGCTCGGGCGCTGCGGCGCTGCTGTTCAACTGCTCGCGCCCGGAAGTCATGCGCAAGGCGGTGGAAACGGCCGCCCGCGTCTTCGCCGCCCGTGGCGTTTCGCTGGAAATCGGCGTCTACGCCAATGCCTTCGACAGCGAAACCGACGACAGCGCCGCCAACGAAACCCTGCACGGCACCCGCGCCGACCTGACGGACGACCGCTACGGCGCGTTTGCCTGCGACTGGGTGGAAGCGGGCGCGACGATGGTCGGCGGCTGCTGCGGCATCGGGGCAGGGCATATTCACCGGTTGCGGGAAAGGCTGGCGGGGTAAGCGGCAGGACCTGCCTCAAATCCCTCCCCGCAAGGGAACAATCGCATATGGCGTGAGGCCCCTCATCCCGCTGCCGCGACCTTCTCCCCGCAGGCGGGGAGAAGGAGATATGCCGCTCCGTTTTCCTCAAGCAATAGCCATGCGTGGGGCAAATCCCCTCTCCCCGCAGGCGGGGAGAGGGTTAGGGTGAGGGGCGAATTTCATATGCGATTGCCTTCCCCTTTTAGGGGAAGGCTGGAAGGCAGAGGGGGTTTTCCCTCACCCCCGCTCCGCTGACAGAATATCGCACGCCGCCAGCGCCAGCGCGATGACGCCGTTGCGGATGCAGCGTTCGTCGGGCTGGTAATCGGAATTGTGCAGCTTGTCGTCGCGGCCGGGGGTGCGGGCGCCGATGCCGAGCTGGAAGGCGGGCACCTTTTCCCCGATCAGCGAAAAATCCTCCGCGCCGAGGCCGGAGTCGCGGCGGTCGACGGCGGACTTGCCGAAATGGGCGGCGATGGCGTCCATGGTCTTTTGCGTCAGATCCGCGTCGTTGACGAGGGAGGGGACGCCGCGCACCATGGTAAATTCGCATTGCACGTTCATGGAAGCGGATACGCCCTCGCACTGGCGGCGGATGGCGTTTTCGATGAGGTCGCGGTTTTCGCGATGCTGGGTGCGCACCGTGCCGACCATGCGCACGGCGTCGGGAATGATGTTTTCCGTCTTGCCGCCCTCGATGCCGCCGATGGTGATGACGGCCGGATGCATGGGATCGACCTCCCGCGAAACGATGGTCTGCAATTGCAGGATCAGCGTCGCCGCCGCGACGATGGGGTCGGCGGCCACATGCGGGCGGGCGGCATGGCCGGATTTGCCGCGCACCACGATGGAAAACTCGTCCGACGAGCCGTTGGCGATGCCGGGCACATAGCTGAACTGGCCGACGTCCTCATCCGGGTGATTGTGGAAGCCGATGGCCATGTCGACGCCGTCGAGCACGCCGTCCTCGATCATGGCGCGCGCGCCGCTGTCGGAGGTTTCCTCGGCGGGCTGGAACATCAGCTTGACGGTGCCGGTGAGGTGCGGGGCGAGATCCTTGAGGACGATGCCCGCGCCGATCAGTGTCGCCGTGTGCAGGTCGTGGCCGCAGGCATGCATCTTGCCGTCGATCTTGCTGGCGAAGGGCAGGCCGGTCTGCTCGTGGATGGGCAGGGCGTCCATGTCGGCGCGCAGCAGCAGGGTCGGGCCGGGGCGTCCGGTCTCGATGGTGGCGACGACGCCGGTGCGGCCGACGCCCGTCCGGTGGGCGATGCCCGCCTCGCCCAAGGCGTCCGCCACGGCGGCGGCCGTGCGCACCGTGTCGAAGCCGGTTTCGGGATGGGCGTGGAGATCGCGGCGGATGCCGACGAGCTTTGCCTCGATGGCGTTGGCGGCATCCTCGATGCGGCTGCCGATATGGTTGCGGATCATGATTTGCCTCGCAAAAACGCTGAAACGAAAAACGCTGCCCTGAGGGGTCAGGGCAGCGCTGGATCGGGGGAGGGGGATCAGGTGTTGAACCAGACCTTTTCGGCCACCCGGTTGCCGGAGAGATCGCCGCCGCCGGGAATGTTGACGATGCCCTCGACATTGGCGGCGCTGGCCAGAAGCTGATCGACGAAGATCGGGATCAGGTAACCGCCCTGCTCGGCCTGGATGACTTGCAGGTCGTGATAGAGCGCCTTGCGCTTCACCTGATCCAGCTCGCCGCGCGCCGCTTCCAGCTTCTTGTCGAAATCGGCGTTCTTGAAATAGGTCTCGTTCCACGGCGCGTTGGAATGCAGGATCATGGAGAGCATCGCATCCGCCGTCGGCCGCACCGCCCAGTTGGAAGCGCAGAACGGCTTCTTCATCCACGTATCTTCCCAGTAACCGTCGGAGGGCACGCGGTTGATGGCGAGATCGATATCCGCCTTCTTCGCCGCCACCTGGAAAAGCTGGGCCGCGCTGACCGAGCCGGGGAAGCCGTTATCCGACACGGCGATCTCGATCGGGCCGCTATAGCCGGATTTCTTCATCAGCGAGCGGGCCTTGTCCGGATCGTAGTCGTTCTTCGGCACATCGGCGGAGTAATAGGGGTTCCAGGGCGCGATCGGCGTGTCGTTGCCGATGACGCCGTAGCCGCCATAGCCGTTCTTGAGGATCATCTCGCGGTCGATGGCGTGCTTGAGCGACTGGCGCAGGTCGACATTGTCGAAGGGGGCGGTGTCGCAGCGCATCGGGAAGCAGTAGATGGTGTTGGCTTCCGTCTTGTGAATGCGGATCTGCGCCATGGAGGCGAGTCGTTCCGACGCCTTGGGGTCGAGGCGGTTGATGATGTGGGCGCGCCCGCTCATCAGCGCCGAAACGCGGGCGGTGGCGTCGTTCATGCCGATGGTCTCGACCGAATCCACGAGGCCGCGCTCGGGATTCCAGTGGTTCTCGAAACGCTTGGTCAGCGCGCGCACGCCCGGCTGGAAATCCTCCAGCACGAAGGCGCCGGTGCCGATGCCCTTGTCGAAATCGGCGCCGTCATGGGTGATGCCGAGGTGAACGTCGGTCAGCGTGTAGGGGAAGTCGGCATTGCCGCCCGCCAGCGTGAAGGTGATCTCCATCGGCGCGGTCTCGCGCATCTCGATGACGCTGGTGAGCTGCCCCTTGGCGCCCGACTTGGAATCCTCGCCGCGATGGTGGTTGATGGAGTAGAGCACGTCCTTGGCGTCGAGTTCCTTGCCGTTGTGGAACTGCACGCCCTTGCGCAGCTTGAAGCGCCATTCGGAAGCGTCCGGCTTGGTCGGCTCCCAGGATTCGGCCAGCGACGGCTCCAGCCTGCCGCCTTCGCCCATTTCCACCAGCGTGTTGAACATCTGGAAGCCGACATTGTACATATAGGCTTCGGTATAGGTGGCGGGGTCGATGCGGTCGGAGCTGGAGGCGGTGTCGAGGCCGAGGATCAGGTGGCCGCCGCGCTTCGGCGCGGCCTGCGCGAAGGACATGCCGGGGAAGGCGGTGGCGGCCAGAAGACCGGCCGAAGTGGCGGCCGCGCCCTTGAGCAGCGAGCGGCGCGAGACGCCTGCCGGAAGCAGCAGCCCGTTCTTGTAGATCATGTTCGTAACCCCATCGATGGCGGCACCGGCCCCCGGTGCATTCGCGGGCGACGATAAACAATGATTGCGCCTGTTTTTCGCATTTGGCGGGCAGAAACGGGATTTTTCCGCAAGGAAATATGGTTTTCCGGGAAAAATCCGCAAATTGTGGCGGAAAGAGGCAAAGCCTTGCATCGGGGGCGGGCGCATCGGGTGATCGCATATGAAGTTCGCCCCTCACCCTAACCCTCTCCCCGCTTGCGGGGAGAGGGGACTTGCCCCACGAATAGCTGTTATTTTGAGGAAAACGGAGCGGCATATCCCCTTCTCCCCGCGAGCGGGGAGAAGGTCGCGGTAGCGGGATGAGGGGCGAACCGTATATGTGATTGTTTTGCCCTTCTGGAGATCCCGGCCGCCGTGAGATGGCGGAGAAAACGGTGCAGATCGCTCAGGCGGGACGGCGCAGGGGAGGGCGGGTTTGCGCGGGGGCGGGGCCGACGGAGCCGCGCTCCACCAGCGCGGTTTCCAGCACCGCGTGGCGGGCCGGGCCGGTTTCGCCCTTCAGCCGCTCCACCAGCCGCCGCGCCGCCGCCGCGCCCATGTCGTAGACCGGCTGGCGGATGACCGTGACCGGCGGCGAGGTGACCGAGGTCCAGTCGGCGTCGTGGAAGGAGACGAGCGACAGCCCGCCCGGAAGGTCGAGCCCAAGCTCCCGCGCCAGCCGGAAGACTTCCAGCCCGATGACGCTGTCGGAGGCGATGATGGCGGTCGGCGGCTCCGACAGCGCCAGCAGATCGAGCACGATGCGGCGCACGCGCTCCGGCGTGTTGGCGCCGGGGCGCACCAGCGCGGCCATGTCGGCGATGCCTGCCTCCGCGCCCGCCCGGAGGAAGCCCGAGACGCGCTCGCGCACCGAGCCGGTATAGAGATCGCCAAGCGCCGTGAAGCCTTGCGGGCCGGGATCGCAGGCGGTGAGATAAACGATGCGGCGATGGCCCTCATCGATCAGCAGCCGGGCGGCGCGCTCGCCCGCCGCCGCGTCGTCGGCGGTGACGGCGTCGACGCCGAGGCTGGAAACGGCGCGGTCGAGCAGCACCAGCGGGCGGCCGGAGCGCGCCACGTCGCGCAGATGCTCGATATCGCCGTCATGGGCGGGCGAGACGATCAGCCCGTCGACGCGCCGGGCGGTCAGCGTCTTCACCGCCGCCTTTTCGAAGCCGCTCTCCTCGCCGGAATTGGTGAGGATGACGTTGAACCCGGCCAGCCGCGCCACATCGGCGATGCCGCGCACCGCAAGGCTGAAGAACGGGTTCTCGATATCGCCGACCACGACGCCGATGGTGCCGGAGCGGCCCGTCGTCATCGAGCGGGCGAGTTCGTTGGGGCGGTAGTCCAGCGCCTTCGCCGCCGCCGTCACCGCCGCGCGCGCCCGGTCGCTCACCGTTCCGTAGCCGCCGAGCACGCGCGCGGCGGTCGCCTTGGAAACGCCCGCGGCCCGCGCCACATCGGCGACGGTCACGGAGGCAAGTCTTGGCTGGTCCTGTTCCATGGCGACAGATCTACAAGACATATTGACGCAGGGTCAATGCGAATATAACAATCGTCAAATCTGAAAGAGACCGGTCTCAGGAGGAATTGAAACCGGTCTCAGAGGGAAATGCATAAACCGGCCGAACTGACGCGACGGCCGGACGGAGGTTTTCGCCGCCGTCCGGATGCGATCCCGCGCGCGCTGTTTCCCGGTCACAAAACCACCAGAGCAGGAGAACGCAACTGATGATCCATGCACCCGCAACCGCAGGAATTTCCCGCAGAAGTCTGTTCGGACGGCTGCGCGCCGCCGCGCTCGCACTCGCTTTCACGGCCACCGGCGGCATGGCCGCGATGGCCGAGGACAATCCGCTCGGGCTCATCGACCCCGGCACCATCAGCGTCGGCACCATGGGCGACGCCAAGCCTTACGTCTTCACCACGGCGGACGGCAATTTCACCGGCTTCGACATCGAACTGTTCCTGAACGTGGTCGAGCGCATGGGCTTCAAGAAGGACCAGGTGATCTTCACCGGCCAGGAATTCTCGGCGCTGATGCCGTCGGTCGCCAATGGCCGCTTCGACGTGGCGGTGGCCGCCATCGGCACCACCGAGGCCCGCAAGCAGACCGTCGACTTTTCCGACGGCTATCTCGCCGGTTACCTCTCGGTGCTGACCCCCGAGCCGATCACCGACGCGGCGGGCCTGAAAGGCAAGCGCCTCGGTGTCGTGCAGGGCACGCTTCAGGAAATCTATGCCCAGAAGAATTTCGACGGCACCGATCTCGTCAAATTCCCCGACAACAATTCCGCCGTCTCGGCGCTGAACAACGGCACCATCGACGCGCATTTCCTCGATTACGAAGCCGCCAAGGATTATAGCGGCCGCTACGAGGCGCTGAAGATCGCCGTCAACATCCCGAGCTTCGACGCCCCCGCCGGTTTCGTCATCCGCAAGGGCAACGACGCGCTGCGCGAGGCGCTCAACAAGGCGCTGCACGAGGCGATGCAGGACGGGACGTGGAAGACGCTCTACGAAAAGTGGTTCCCCGGCTCGCCGATGCCGGATGAATATCTTCCGAAGTGAGCAGGCAGGCCCCTCATCCCGCTGCCGCGACCTTCTCCCCGCTTGCGGGGAGAAGGAAGGGTGCCGCGCCGGTTTCCGATCCGGCGGCGACTGGTGCATATGGCTCATATGGAATGAGTGGGTTCCTCATGTCCCTTCTCCCCGCAAGCGGGGAGAAGGTGCCGGCAGGCGGATGAGGGGCGGGCCGTGACCGGTCCCTCGAACGCCATCCCCAAAGGAAGATTCGATGAACTGGCTTGAAAACCTGCGCCGCAGCTTCCTCGACTGGAACGCGATGGCCGAAATCCTGCCGACCATGATCATGGTCGGGCTGAAGAACACGCTGATCCTCGCCGCCGCCTCCACCGTGCTCGGCGTCGCCATCGGCATGGTGCTGGCGATCATGGGCATTTCGCGCTCGCCCTGGCTGCGCATTCCCGCCCGCGTCTACACCGATATCTTTCGCGGCCTTCCGGCCATCGTCACCATTCTGCTGATCGGGCAGGGTTTTGCGCGCATCGGCCGCGACCTGTTCGGCCCCTCGCCCTATCCGCTCGGCATCATGGCGCTCAGCCTGATCGCGGGCGCCTATATCGGCGAGATCTTCCGGTCCGGCATCCAGAGCGTCGATCGCGGCCAGATGGAGGCCTGCCGGGCACTCTCCATGAGCTACGGGCAGGGCATGCGCCTCATCGTGGTGCCGCAGGGCATCCGCCGGGTGCTGCCCGCGCTCGTCAACCAGTTCATCGGCAACGTCAAGGATTCGAGCCTCGTCTACTTCCTCGGCCTGCTCGCCTCCGAGCGCGAAATCTTTCGCGTCGGGCAGGATCAGGCGGTGGTGACCGGCAACCTGTCGCCGCTGCTGCTGGCGGGCGTCTTCTATCTCGTCATCACCGTGCCGCTGACGCATCTGGTCAACGCCATCGACAACCGGCTGCGCGTCGGCAAGCAGCGGCCATCGGCCGTCCATAGCGGCCTGGAGGAAGTCAGCGAGCTGGAAGGGGCGGGAAAGGGCGCGGCCGCCAACGCCCCCGCCTTCAAGGGCGGCAGCCTCGAAATCCGCAATCTCGGCATGGCCTATGGCGAGCTGGAGGTGCTGAAGGGCGTCGACCTCACGGTCAGGCCTGGCAGCGTCACCTGCATCATCGGCCCTTCCGGCTCCGGCAAGTCGACGCTCTTGCGCTGCCTCAACCGGCTGGTGGAGCCGAAGGCGGGCGATATCCTGCTCGATGGCGGCAGCATTCTCACCATGAAGCCGGAAAAGCTGCGCCGCCGCGTCGGCATGGTGTTCCAGCATTTCAACCTGTTTCCGGATCACACGGCGCTGGAAAACGTCATGCTGTCGCCGAACCGCATCAAGGGTTTGCCGAAGGAGGAGGCCGAGCGCGTCGCCAGGGCCCGGCTTGCCGATGTCGGCCTTGCCAGCCGCCAGCATCACCGCCCCGGCGGCCTCTCCGGCGGCCAGCAGCAGCGCGTGGCGATTGCCCGGGCGCTTGCCATGGAGCCGGAAGTCATGCTGTTCGACGAGGTGACCAGCGCGCTCGATCCGGAACTCGTCAAGGGCGTGCTGAACCTGATGGCCGATCTCGGCAAGCGCGGCATGACCATGGTGGTCGTCACCCATGAAATGGGCTTTGCCCGCCGGGTGGCCGATCAGGTGGTGTTCATGGACGAGGGCCGCATCGTCGAGGCGGGCTCGCCCGGGCAGATTTTCGACAATCCGCAGAGCCCGCGCCTGAAACGCTTCCTCGCCGAAGTCCTGTAACCGTTTTCCCACGCATTTCCGAAAGTGCAGATCATGAGCAACAGCAAAATCTCCACAGCCGTCATCGTCGGCGCCGGTATTTTCGGCGTTTCCACCGCCGTCCAGCTTCTGCGGCGCGGCGTTGCCGTCACGCTTCTCAACGATGGCCCCGCCGCCAACGGCGCATCGGGCCGCTCGCTCTCCTGGCTGAACTCGGCGCGCATGCGCTCGAACGAATACCACCTGCTGCGCATGGCCGGTCTCGACCGTTACCGCACCCTTGCGCACCGGGTCGGCCCGGTGAACTGGCTGCGCTTCGATGGCGGCCTGACCTGGGACGGCGACGATGACCGCAATGAAATCGCCGCCGCTTACGCCCACGAAGTCTCGCTCGCCTATGACGCGCAGCATCTGGATGCCGCCGGGATCGCCGCCGTCACCCCCGGCGTCGATGCCCGCGCCGTCACGCCGCAGGGGGCGATCTTCAATCCGGGCGAGGGCTGGGTCGACCTGCCGTCGCTGATCGATCACCTGCTGATCGAGTTCCGCGAGCGCGGCGGGCGGCTGGTGACGGATGAGGGCAAGGCGAAGGTGGTGGTCGAAAACGGCCGCGCCGTCGGCGCTTCCACCGAAAAGGGCGGGCGTTACGAGGGCGATGCGGTGCTGCTCGCCACCGGCCCCTCGGTTCCGGCCATGGCGGCGGAGGCGGGCCAGCGCATCGACGACGGCACGCCGGTCGCGCTCCTGATCGTGACGAAGCCGCTTTCCCATCCGCTGACGGCTGTGCTCAACACGCCGCGCGTGGCGGTGCGTCCCGCCCCCGGCGGCGCTTTCTGCGTCGATGCCGACTGGGCGGCCGGTGAGGTGGAAACCAATGAAGACGGCTCCTACGCCGTGAAGCAATCCACGCTCGACGCCCTGCTCGCCGAGGCCTCGACGGTGCTGGAAGGCAATCCGAAGCTGGAGGTGGCGAGCTACGGGCCGGGCCGCAAGCCCATCCCCGGCGATGGCGAGCCGGTGCTCGGCGCGTTGCAGGCCATTCCCGGCTATTACGTCGCCTTCAGCCACAGCGGCGCGACGCTCGGCCTGATCGTCGGCGAGTTGATCGCCTATGAAATGGCGCAAGCCGCGCGCCATCCGCTGCTGGAAACCTTCCGCCCGGAACGCTTCGCCGCCGCCGGGTGACGCCGGCGCGATCCCCATCCGCTTGGCGCGGATGGGGATTTTTTGATCAAATCCGCGTGCAGGCGCTATCATTTCGCGCTGGCTGGCGATATGCCTTCCGTGGAGCTTTTTCCGGCCCGGGTCTCCGGGCCGTGGAGGATGAAGCCGTTTTCGGACGGCGCAACAGTGACGGGAGACGAGAATGCTCGACAAGCGCAAGTTCTATATCGATGGCCAGTGGGTCGATCCCATCAAGCCGAATGACCTCGAGGTCATCAACCCCGCGACGGAACAGCCGATTGCCGTCATCTCCATGGGCACCGCCGCCGATATCGACAAGGCGGTCGCCGCCGCCAAGAAGGCATTCGCCACCTACAGCCAGACCAGCGTCGAGGAGCGTATCGCGCTTCTGGAAAAGCTGATGGAGGTCTACAAGCGCCGCTACGAGGAGATGGCGCAGACGATCACGCTGGAACTCGGCGCGCCGATCACCATGAGCCGCGAGCAGCAGGCCGATGTCGGCGTCGGCCACCTGCAAGGCTTCATCGACGCGCTGAAGCGCCTCAAGACCCGCGAAGTCCTGCCGAATGGCGACGTCGTGCGCCGCGAGCCGATCGGGGTGTGCGGCCTCATCACCCCGTGGAACTGGCCGATCAACCAGATCGCGCTGAAGGTGGTTCCGGCGCTGGCGACCGGCAGCACCTGCGTTCTCAAGCCCTCCGAATTCACGCCGCTCAACGCCATGCTCTATGCGGAGCTGGTGGAAGAAGCGGGCTTCCCGGCGGGCGTGTTCAACCTCGTCAACGGTGACGGGCTGGAATGCGGCTCGGCGCTGTCGAAGCACAAGGATATCGACATGATGTCCTTCACCGGCTCGACCCGCGCCGGCATCGCCGTCAGCAAGGATTCCGCCGATACCGTCAAGCGCGTGACGCTGGAACTGGGCGGCAAGTCGCCGAACATCGTCTTCGCCGATGCCGATCTGGAAGGCCGGGTCGCGGGCAGCGTCGCCGAATGCTTCAACAATTCCGGCCAGTCCTGCGACGCGCCGACCCGCATGCTGGTCGAGCGCTCGGTCTATGACAAGGTTCTGGACATCGCCGAGCGCGCTGGCCGCGAGGCGACCGTCGGCAATCCGCAGGACGAGGGCGGCCATATCGGCCCGCTGGTCTCGCATATCCAGTTCGGCCGCGTGCAGGCGCTGATCGAGGCGGCTGTCGCCGAAGGCGCGCGCGTTCTCGTCGGCGGCCCCGGCAAACCCGAGGGCTTCGAAACCGGCTATTTCGTCAAGCCGACCATCTTCGCCGATGTCAACAACGACATGCGCATCGCTCGTGAGGAAGTGTTCGGCCCGGTTCTCGCGATCATTCCCTTCGACACCGAGGAGGAAGCGATCGCGATCGCCAACGACACCGCCTATGGCCTGGCCGCCTATCTGCAAACCGGCGACGCCGACCGCGCCGAGCGCGTCGCCTCGCGCCTGCGCGCAGGGATGGTGCACATCAATGGCGGCCCGCACCGCTATGGCAGCCCCTTCGGCGGCTACAAGCAGTCCGGCAACGGCCGCGAAGGCGGCATGTTCGGTCTGGAAGACTTCCTCGAAGTCAAGACGGTGCATCGCCCCGACGCCGCCTGACGCTGCGGCATGAATGACAAGAATGACAAGGGCGGCGCTTCCGATGGAAGCGCCGCCCTTTCTTTATTTCCGGCCGCTTACTTCGAAAGAGCGGCGGCGATTTCGTCCTTCAGCGCCAGGCGCTGCTTGCGCAGGGCGACTTCCGCCTCCTCGCTCAGCGTGTCGATGCGGGTTTCGGCCCGGTGGATGCGGTCGTTGACGTCGTCGTAATCCTTGAGGATGCGGGCGAAATGCGCGTCGCTGGCCTTGAGGGCGTGGATGGCGTCGAGCTGGCCGGGAAATTCCTCGCCAAGCGTGTGCGGTGTGTTCGACATGTCGTCTCCTTGCGTTGTCCACGCCCAGAATAGGGCAGGCGGGCGGGCAGACTTTGACCAGCCTCAAAATGCGCCGGAAATCTTCGGAAAGAGACGCCTGCGGCGCGGGCGGAAGGGAAAAAATTCTTAAAAGGCCGGAAAAATGGAACCATTGCCTTTCCCGTGGATTTAAGGACGGAGAGAAAAAAGGAGAGCAACGATGCATTCTTCAAAATGGTCATGGACAGCCTGTGCCGCCGCCCTGCTGATGGCGTTCACGCCGGCCGTTCCGGCCGCGGCGATGTCGCCAGCCGCGCCGCAGATCGAAAAGACCTCCGATGTCGAGGCGATTCAGTATCGCCGCCACCGGGATCGCGGCTGGTATCACGGCCATCGCGGCTACAGGAATCACCGTCCCGGCTATCGCCGTCACTCGGATGGCTGGTGGTATCCGCTCGCCGCCTTCGGCGCGGGCGCGATCATCGGCGGCGCGGTTAACTCCCGCCCGGCTCAGGCCGGTGTCAATCCGCGCCACTTCGACTGGTGCTCGTCCCGCTATCGCACCTATCGCGCTTCGGACAACACCTATGTTCCGCGCGCGGGCGTGCGCGCCCAGTGCCGTTCGCCCTATTATTGATCGGCTTCAGCCTCGATCGTCACCGGGAGCGCAGTGTCTGCGCTCCCGAAGTCGTTTGCGGGTGGTGCCGCTACCGGTGAGGGCGCGGGCCGGGGCGGATAGCGCTTGCGCATCGAGGTCAGCGGCCCCAGGCTGTCGAGATAGGCGGATGCGCCGTTGTTCTCGTAGGTGGTGAACACCACGCTTTTGTCGCGGAAGGATTTCAGCGTCTGGCCGAGCCCGTTCATGCCCTCGGCGCGCACCTGCCGCACCAGCCCGAGATCGATCATGATGGGAAAGATTTCCTGCATCTGGCCGCAGCGATGCACCACCGTCCCGGTCGGATCGACCACGATGGAGCGGCCGACGCCGCCCGAATCCAGCCCGTTCACATCGACGACGTAGCAGGAGAACATCGCCGCCGTCGCCTGCACGATGGACAGCTCGGCGCGCCGGTCGGTGGTGCCGGTCAGCACCGGATGCAGCAGCACCTCGACGCCCGCCGAGGTCAGCGTGCGCGTGGTTTCCGGGAACCAGATGTCGTAACAGATGGACAGGCCGAAGCGGCCGACCTGCGGCACGTCGAAGATCAGGAATTCGGTGCCGCCGGTCACGCCCTGCTCGAAGGGCATGAAGGGGAACATCTTGTCGTAGCGCCCGGCGACCTCGCCATCGGGATCGATGACGATGGCGTGGTTGTAGAGCTTGCCGTCGCGCTCGGCGAAATAGCTGCCGGGAACGATCCAGACGCGGTGCTTGGCGGCGAGCGCCTGGAACACCGCCTCGTCCGCAGCCGGATCGGCCGCCGCGCAGGCATGCAGCGGCCCATGCATGGCCAGTTCGCTGAAAACGATCATGTCGGTGCCCGGATAGAGCGCCATGGTCTTTTCGATCTGCACCGTCATGGCGGCGATGTTGCGGCCGGTCACCGGCACATGCATCTGGATGCCTGCGATCATGAATCGGCTGTTGTCCCGCGCGGGGGCGAAGGTTTCGGACGTTCCGGACGTGTAATCTGACATGATGCTCCGCTCTGCGATTGCGCCATTCGCCCGCGCGGGCCACGCCCCCATGCGAAGCGGCGCGGCCTGTGGGCTTCCCGCATAAGGATATGTTTGCCCCGGTCCTGTCAAGCCTGGCGGCAAGAGCGGCGGCGGGCGGCGCAAGCCTGCTTTCTTCCGTTTGAACGCCCGCCGGATCGTGCATAATCCGCCGGCGCCCTGCCTGATTCTCCCGCGCGCCGCCTGTTTGCGCGGCTGCGGGCGGCCCGGCGGCAGGGTTTGCCCATCCGGAGGACACCATGACCACGAGACCCTTGAACCAGCCGCTTGGCGGCAACGAGATGCCCCGTTTTGGGGGCCCTGCGACGATGATGCGGCTTCCGACGCAGCCGACTTCGGCTGGGCTTGATGCCTGCTTTGTCGGCATTC
>JBDHTA010000060.1:0-22347 GCA_039808465.1 Rhizobiaceae bacterium
GACGGTTCGGAAACCTCCAGTGAGCGCGACGAGCGGCCGACGATCTGTGAGATATCCTGCAACGCCTTGATCTGCTCGGATACGGCGCGGCGCATGGCGGCAGCGCTTTCCTTGGCTTCTTCCGGCAGGTCGAAGGCGCCCTTGCGCAGCTCGTTGCGGGTAACGTCCAGCTCCTTGCGGATCTCGTGGGCCGAACGGCGGATTTCATCCGTCGCGCCGGAGAAGCGGTTGACGGCTTCCTCCACCGCTTCGCGCAGGGCAGCGCGCATCTGCTCTGCCGCGGCACCGGACTTCTCGCCGCTTTCGGCCAGCACCCGGTCGATATCCGCCAGGGATTCGGTAACGCCGGAGCGCATCTTGCCCGCGAGATCGCCGGAGCGCTTCTCGGCTTCGGTGAAGGATTGCTCCAATGCGCCGCGGGCCTCCTGCGATGCCTTGAGCACCATGTCGCGCATGCCTTCGGCGGCGGCTTCCGCGCGCTTTTCAGCATCGGACAGAACCCGGCCGACCTCCGCGAAGGAGCTTTGGACGCCCTGACGCAGCGTGCTGGTGGCCTGAAGCGAACGCTGCTCGGCCTGTTCGAAGGCGTTTTCCACCATTCCCGCGAGCGAGCGCATGGAGGATTCGATCTCGTCCGAGCGCTGCACCAGACCGATGGCGAGTGTGCGAAGCGCTTCCTCGCGCTCTTCCAGCGTGCTGATGAGGTTGGTCTGGGCGGCGGAGAGCAGGTCGGTCGCCTGGGTCAGCATCTTGGAATGATCGCCGAAGCGGGTGACGATGCCGGAAACCTGCGCCAGCGTGTCGCCGGAAATTCCGGCCAGACGCTCGACCTTGCCTTCGAGGAAGCGGGTCGAGGTCGAGACGCGCTCGGCGGCCTTGTCGGCGGCTTCGGCGAAGTGGGAGGCCGCCGCCTCCATGCTCTGGTTGATGCCTTGCAGGTCTTCGCTGGCGCGATTGACCACGGAGGCAATGCCGGAATTGCTCTGCGCCATGCGGTCGATCAGGCCGTTGACGCTTTCGGCGAGCGTGTTCTCGATGGCGCCGAGCTGGTTGGCGGCGCTTTCCGCCCGGGCGGTGATCGCATTGATGAGGGCGGTGTTTTCCGCCCGCAGGCGATCGGCGCCGGTCTGGGCAGCGGCGGTGATCCGGTCGGCGGCAGCCTCGCCCATGGCGGCATATTCGTCGATGACCGGACGCGCCTTTTCTTCGATCAGGCGCGCCAGTTCGGCGGAGCGGCCAGCCAGCATGGAGTTCAGGTCGCGGGTGCGCTCGTCCAGAGCCGAACGAACGGAATTGCCGCGCGCCTCAAGCTGCCTGTCGACATTGGACAGCGTCTCGTCGATCTCGCGGACGCGGGCTTCGAGACCGCTGCGGATGGCGTTTCCGCGCGCTTCCAGCGCCCGGTCGGCCCCCGACAGGGTTTCGGCGATCTGCTCCGTGCTGCCATGCAGCGTGGTGCGGATGGCGTTGCCGCGGGTCTCCAAGGTCCGCTCGGCCTGGGACAGCGTTTCTGAGATATCGCTGGCGCTGTTTTCCAGCGTCTGGCGGACGGAAGCGCCGCGCTCCTCGAAGGTCTGTTCGGCCTGGGCCAGCAGACCGGCGAGTTCGGAGGTGTTTTCGCTGAGGGTGGCGCGGACGGATGCGCCGCGCTGCGACAGGGTGTGCTCGGCATTGCCGATCACCTGCGACAGCGTCTGCTGCGCTTCGCCGATGGCCTGCGAGATGGTTTCCGCGCCCTGATGCAGCGAGGAGCGGATGGCGTCGCCGCGCGCTTCCAGCGAGGCTTCGGCATCGGCGAGCGTCTGCGAGATCGCGCCGACCTGGCTGCTGACCAGCCCTTCGGCTTCCGCGACCTTGTTGACGATGGCGTTTCCGGCGGCCGAGAAGGTCTGGGCGACGGCGGCGGCCTGCGCGGCCAGCCGGTTCTGGGTCTCGGTGACGCGGTTGACGATGCGGTCGGCGCGCTCCTCGACGGATTGGGTGAACTCGGCATTCTTGCGGTCGATATCGTCTGCGAACTGCGCGCCGGTGCGCGACAGCATATCGGCCGTGCGCATGGCTTCGGCGTCGATGCCCTGTGTCGCGTCCGTCACCGCATGGCGCAGCGTCGAGGCGAGACCGCCCGCCTTTTCCTCGATGGTGCGCGTGACATTGTCGAGACCGACGGTCAGTGCACGGTTCATCGTGGTCAGGCGCTCGTCCAGACGCTCGGTGCGGCTGTCGAGGGCTTCGGTCAATTGCTGCGCCTTGCCGTCCACGGTCTCCGCGAGGCGGGCCGTGCTGGTGTCGAGGGCGGCGGTGAGGTCGTTGCGGCGGGTTTCCAGCGTTTCGGACAGGCGGTTCGCCGCCTCGCCGCTGGAGCGCTCGATGCCGTGGACCTGCATGGAAAGGGCTTCCGCAAGCTGGCGGCCGGTGGCGCCGACGCGCTCGACCACGGCGTCGGCATTGCCGCGAACCTTGCCGTCCATCTCCGCGAAGCTGGCTTCCAGACGTGCGCCGGTCTCGCCGACGCGGTTTGCGAGCGCATCGGCCGAGCGGTCGATGCGGGAAGCGGTGTCCTCGGCGGTGCGGGCGACATGCTCGGCCGTTCCAAGGATGCGGTCGGAGATCTCGCCGGTGCTTTCGCGCAGGCGCTGCTCCAGCCGTTCGGCGCTGCCGTCGATGGCCTGGCGCAGCGCGGCTTCGCGATCCTCCAGCGTCATTTCCAGCATGCCGGTGCTGGTGGCGACCGTGGTGCCGAGATTGGCGGCCTGTTCGGCCAGCATGGTTTCCAGGCCGGAGCGGGCCTGCTCCAAGGCATCGCCCACCATGGCGCCGCGCTCGTCCAGCGTCACGCGGATGCGTTCATGCGCGTCGCGCAGCCGGTCGTCGGTGGCATTCAGCGTGGACTCGATGCCGGAAAGACCGCCCGAAACGGTTTCGGAGAGGTTGCGGGCCGCCGCCGAAATCGTGGTTTCGGCGCGTTCCACGGAGGCGGTGAGAACCGTGTCGATGGCTTCGCGGCTGGCGCCGATCAGCCCGGCCAGCCTGCCGCTCTGATCCGTGATCGTGCTTTCCAGAAGCCGCTGGTTTTCCTCATAGGCCGAGCGGATGGAATCGGCGCGGTCGCCCAAGGTGGAGGCGATGCGGGTTTCCGCCTCGGTCAGCGCCTCGATGGCGGCTGTCGTGCGGGTTTCCAGCGTCATGTCGAGATTGATCTGGCCGTCGAGCAGGGCGTTGGAAAGGCGTTCCTCGCTGCTTTTCAGGGCTTCGCGGATGGCGTCGCCGTGCTCGTTGAGCGCGCCCGAGAGGCGCTGATGCGTTCCGGCGACGGAGGTGAGGAGGATATTGGTGCGCTCCTCCAGCGTCGTGTCGAGACGGTCCTGGCCGCCGCGCAGCGTTTCGGCGATGCGCTGTTCGTTGCGCTCGAGGGTCGAGGCCATGACGGCGCTGCCGTCGGCCATCAGCTGATCGAGGCGCAATTGCGTGTCGGACAGCGTATTCGCCAAGCGGGAATGGCCGTTTTCCAGCGTTGCGCCGAGCGAGGCGGCGCGCTGCTCCAGGGCGTCGGCAATGCGCTTCTCGCTGCCGGAAAGTTCTTCCGTAAGCGCCGAGGCGCGCTCGTTCAGCGTGCGGGCGAGGCGTTCGTGGCTTCCCGACACCGTGTCGATGACGGCATCGGCGCGGCTGACGAAGTTATCTTCGAAGCGGGCGCGGCTGTCTTCCAGCGCGCCGACCAGTGCCGCGCCGCGTTCCGACAGGATGCCGTCCAGCCGCTGCTCGGAGGTGCCGAGCGCCGAGGCGATTTCTGTTGTCGCCCCATGCAGCTTGTCGGCGATGGCGGCGGTGCCCTGTTCCAGAGCGCTGGCGATTTCATCCGAGCGCAGGCCGAGCGCCGTGGTCATGTCGAGCATGCCGTCGCTCATCGCGGAGCCGAGCGCTTCCGCGCCGCTGGCAAGGGCCGCGGTCAGTTCTTCGGTGCGGGCGCCAAGCGCGGCGGTGATCTCCATGCTGCGCATGTCGAGTTCGCTCGCCATGTCGGACGTCTTTTCGCCGAGCATGGAGGAGAGTTCGGCGGTGCGGCGCTCCATCGCCGAGGCGATTTCGCTGGCGCGATCGCCGATGACGCGCTGGAAGCCGTCCGTCCGGGTTTCCAGCGTCGAGGCAAGCGCGCTGCCGCGTGTTTCGAGTTCGCTGGCGAGCGTGGCCGTCTTTTCGTCGAGCAGGGTGGAGAGCGTGCCGGTCGTGCGGTCGAGCGCCTGCGTGATCTCGCCGGTGCGGCTGCCGAGCGTCGAAGTCAGTTCTTCGGTGCGGGCTCCCAATGCTGCGGTCAGCTCCATGCTGCGCATGTCGAGTTCGCTTGCCATGTCGGCGGTCTTTTCACCGAGCATGGAGGAGAATTCGGCGGTGCGGCGCTCCATCGCCGAGGCGATTTCACTGGCGCGGTCGCCGATGACGCGCTGGAAGCCGTCCGTCTGGGTTTCCAGTGTCGAGGCAAGCGCGCGGCCGCGTGTTTCCAGCTCGCCGGAAAGCGTGGCGGTCCTTTCGTCCAGCATGGCCGAGAATTCGCCGGTCTTCTGGACGATGGCGCCGGAGATTTCCTCGGCGCGGCCGTTCAGGGCGCGGTGGAACTCCTCGGCGCGGGAGCCGATGAGGGACGCCATTTCCGCCGTCTTTTCCCCGAGAACATCGGAGATCTCGCCAGCCGTGCCCGCGAGAACCTCGGTGATTTCGTTGGAGCGGGCGTGCAGGCGGTCGTTGAATTCCTGAAGGCGGGTGTCGAGGCTGCTTTCCAGCACTTCCTGGCCGGTTCCAAGCGCTGTCGCCAGCGCGAAGGAATGGTCGCTCAGCGAATTGCCGAGGCGGTCGATGCTGGAATTGAGGATGCCGTCGATGGATTCCGTGCCGCCGCTCAGCGTCTCGCCGATGCGCGTCAGGCTTTCCATCAGCTTGCTGTCGAGCGAGCCGACGCGGTTCTCGAAGGCTTCGGTGAATTCGGAAACGCGGTCGTCGAAGATCGTCGAAAGCTGGTGAACCGTGGTTTGCAGCCGCTCCTCGAAGAAGCCGGAGCGCAGGTCGAGATCCATGATGGTGTCGTCGATGCTCGATTGCAGCGACTGGCGGAAATTCGCGCCCTTTTCCTCGATGGAGCTGTTGAGCTTGGCGAGCACGTCGTCCAGCGTTCCCGCCAGCGTGCTGTGGCCGCCGGTCAGCGTGTCGTTGATGTCGCGGGTGCGGGCGATCAGGGTTTCGTTGAGCTGCTGGGCGCGCTCGTTGAGGGCGGCGTTCAGGCGCTCGGTGTTCTGGTCGAGCGTCGAGGCGCGGGTTTCGAACTGTTCCAGCAGGGCGCCGCCGCGCTCGTTCAGCGCGATGTTCAGCTCTTCCAGGCGGGTGTCGAATTCGTTGGTGAGGGCGAAACCGGCGGAATTCAGCGTTTGCAGCAGGGTTTCGGTGCGGGAGTTGAGAAGATTGCCGATCGCCTCCGAGGCGGCGTCGGACTTTTCCATTAGCACGGCCGCGCGTGTGTCGATCAGCGAGGCGAAGGCCTCGCCCGAGGTCGCGAGCCGCAGGGTGATTTCCTCCGTCGCCAGCGACATGTCTTCCTTGAGCTGCTCGTTGGCGCCCGAAATCGTCGAGCGGATGCGCTCGACGTGATTGACGATCGCCTCGCGCTCGCTGCCCAGTTCCTGAACCAGACCGCGCACGCGCATCTCGTTGTCGGTATAGCTGCGCTCCAGCGCGTTGACTTCGGAATGGACGAGGGTTTCCAGCTCGGCGGCGCGCGCGATGGTGCGCTCGATGCCCTCGTTCATCGCCATCACTTCGCGGCGCACGGCCTGACCGACCGTCATGATGCGCTCGGAGGCGATGGTTTCCGGATCGGAGAGGCGCAGCGCCACTTCCGCCATGGAGCGGGCGGCATTGCGCAGATCCTGGGCGCGGGCGATCATGATCGCGAAGGCGTAGAACAGGAGCAGCGGCAGCAGCGTTCCGGCCAGCAGCGCGCCTGCGCCGGGCAAGGCGAGGAAATCCGACAGCGAGCCGAGCTGCCAGAGCTGCGGCGCGTAGAGAAGCTGGGCAAGCGCAACGCCGCCGAGCACCCACAGCGCGCTGATGAGCGTGGCCATGCGCAGGGCGGGCTTCAGCGAGCCGCCATCCAGCGATTTCATGATGCTGGCGGAGTTGCGGCGGCTGGCGTCGTTGGCCGCCGAGGAGGGCGCGCGCTGACCCTGCGCCGCCTCGGGCGCGGGACGGCGCGGCGGCTCGGAGGGGCGCGGGCGCGGCTTGTTCACCGCCGCCTTCTCCGGCTGGGCTTTCTGTCGCGGCGGAGCCTTGTCGTCGCGAAAATTGATCTGCAAGGCGTTTTCAAGCGCCTCATATGCCTTTTCGTCGATCGACTCGTTGTTCTTGTTGTTCGCCATACGATTTACGCCTCGCTACACATCGGCTTCGTTCGCATTGTCACCGGCACCGCCATTCGCCGGAAACGCATCACTCCGCTTCGCCGGGCCCCGCGTCCTCGTGACGGTTGCGGCCCGGTATTCAATCTAGGGCAGATATCCGTTTTTTGGCATCAGGGATATCGTGTCCGTCCGGCTATCCACGCCCGCGAAGGCCGCGGACGGGAAAAGCTGCATTTTCCAAGAGTATCGTAGTGACACATTCACGGGGCGGAGACAATTCGACGCCCGGCAATGCGCTGGCGGCGAAGGGCTTTGTTAACAGATTTTAAAGCAATTTATGGCTAAAAAACAGTTGTTTTAGCCACATTTAGCCCTTGTTAACCATGCTGCGCGATTTCTGCCGCACCACCCGCCGGATTTAACGGGAAAGACGCGATCGCGCCCTCAAGCTCAGGCATCGTCAACCGGCAGGGCGAGGATTGCGCCAATGGCTGTTCCCGATATCGCTTTCGAAGTGCCCGATCACGCTGGCGGCGCGCGCCTGGCCGCCGCCCGGCCGATCGATCTCGTTCATCTTCATGCGCAGACCATGGGCGACGCAAGCCTGGAAACCGAAGTGCTGCAACTGTTTGCGCGCCATGCCCGCTGCTGCCTGCGCGATTGCGCGGCCGGTGACGCCGCCGCCGTTTGCGCCGCCGCCCACCGGCTGAAGGGGGCGGCGGCGGCCGTCGGCGCCTTTGCCGTGGCGGCGGCCGCCGCGGCGCTTGAAGCTTCGCCCGGGGATGCGGCTTCGGCGGCGGCGCTGACCGCCGCCGTGCTGGAGGCGGAGAGCTTCATTCTCGGCCTGTGCCGCTAAGGCACGCCGGGCCCGCGCTCGCTGCCCGCGCCTGTGCCTTTTTCGGGCGGAGCCGCCCCCGGCGGCAAAGCCGGGCGGGCCGATTGACGCGCATCCTCAATCTGTGGAAGAACGGCCGTTCGATTGGATTGTCTGAACGGAATTCTATGCCATGACCAAGCTTACCATCGTTGCCTTCGACGGAACCCGTTTCGACCTCGACGCCGAAAACGGTTCGACCGTCATGGAGAATGCGGTGCGCAATTCGGTGCCGGGGATCGATGCCGAATGCGGCGGCGCCTGCGCTTGCGCCACCTGTCATGTCTATGTCGACGACGAATGGACGGAGCGCGTCGGCCCGCCGCAGGCGATGGAGGAGGACATGCTCGATTTCGCCTATGACGTGCGCCCCACCTCGCGGCTCTCCTGTCAGATCAAGGTCAGCCCCGATCTCGACGGGCTGACCGTGCATGTTCCGGAAAAGCAGGCCTGAGCTTTCCGTTTTCCATCCGCCCGCGCAAAAAAAGCCTCGCTCCCGGTGACGAGAAGCGAGGCTAGGAGGGCGCATCGCCTTATCAGGCGAGGGAGGAAAACACCTGCGGCTCAGGACGCGCCAGGAGAACGGTATCGAATTGCCCACGCCTTGCCGGTCTGCCGTGAGGCGGCGGCCAAGGCCTGTCTTTCGTCTGCCGGACCAGATGATCTATCCGGAAGGTTGCATTCATCCTAGAGCAACTCGCCCCCCATATCCAGACCGAGAAATAACCGGTTATTGACGAGGGTGCGCGTCAGCTTCGCGCAAGCCTTGCGGGCTTGAAAGTGCGGTTGCGGAATCGCCGCTTCAGTCGAGCGCGTGGCGCGACGACAGGCGGTGATGCATGAGGCGCGTCATGCGGCTTTCGAAATTCGCCGCCTCGATGCTGTCGAAGCGCGCCTGCTCCAGATCGTGCTCCTCCAGCGCCAGGCGTGATGCTTCGCCGACCCTGGCCTGCATGGCGTCGCAGGTGCGCTGCGGCGGCAGGCGCGAGAAGAGTTTCTCCATATGGCGGGCATGGTTGCGGGCGATTTCGGCGTGACGCTCCTCGTGGCGCTTGATATCCGCCGCCAGCGTGTTCCAGATCAGCGGCAGGCCCTTGTCGTGTCTTTTCGGCTTCTTCCAGCGCGGCAGGATGAGCTGCGTCGAGACGGTCACCTTCACCGTGTCGATGCGGCAGGCATGGCCGACATCCGCATAGGTGACGGTTCCGCCGAATTTGATCCGCGTCGCGCCCGGATGGCGCATGCCCGTCTTCATGGTCTTCGGACCCCGGCGCGACAACTCCCGGTCCAGCTCCGCGGCGGAGGCGCCGCGAATATCGAAATAGGTCACGGTCTTGCGCACGGAGACTTCGGCCGCGGCCATGCCCGGCAGAAGCGCGAGAAGGGCAATGCCGCTGATGCGGGCGAGGCGGAAGGCGGAGTGTCTTCTCATGCGAAAAAGTCTGCCGGTTGAAACTGTTTCGAGCTTGCGGCATACATCGCCTCGCGTCAAACGGTGCAATTTATTCCAGCGCATTTCCGGACGGAAAACCGGCCCCATTTTCCGGGAAATGCTTTATATCATTAACGCCGGCGGGATAGAGATGACAGATATGCTATCGCAATTGCGGCGCCACCGGCTTTGGAATGTGGCGCATGGCCGTTCGCTGCCGCTCGGCGGCACGGGTCATCTGATGGCGATCGTCAATGTGACGCCGGATTCCTTCTCCGATGGCGGCGATCATGAAGTGACGGCCGTGGCCATCGAGCATGCCATGCGTTGCGTGGAGGAGGGGGCGGCGATCCTCGATATCGGCGGCGAATCGACCCGTCCGGGCGCCGCGCCCGTTTCGGCGGCGCAGGAGCAGGACCGCATCCTGCCCGTCATCGAAGCGCTGGCGAAGGCGGACAAGGCGCTGATTTCCGTCGACACCTATCGCGCCCGCACCGCCGAACTGGCGATTGCGGCGGGCGCGCATATCATCAACGACGTCTGGGGCGCGCAGAGGGAGCCGGATATCGCCGGTGTCGCCGCGCGCACCGGCGCCGGGCTTTGCCTGATGCATACCGGGCGCGAGCGCGAAAAGCTGGTGGATGTGATCGAGGACCAGCGCTTTTTCCTGGAGCGCTCGCTGGCTATCACCGATGCGGCGGGGGTGGGGCGCGGCCAGATCGTGCTCGATCCGGGCTTCGGCTTCGCCAAGGAGACGCCGGAAGCCAATCTCGAACTGATGGCGCGCATGGTGGAACTCGGCGCCTTCGATCTGCCGCTGGTGGCGGGAACATCGCGCAAGCGCTTTCTGGGTGCCGTCACCGGGCGCGACGCGCGCGAGCGCGACGTGGCGACGGCGGCGACCACCGCGATTCTGAGATTGAAGGGGGCTGCGATTTTTCGTGTCCACAATGTCGCATTCAACAGGGATGCGCTGGCGGTGGCCGATGCTATGCTGCCTTTCGAATCGCGGCCCTGACGGGCTTCGCTTCGGATGGATCGCGGCAGCGCCCCATTTCTTCGTATGTCGCATTTCCCGGCGCGGGGAATGCTCTGGATTCAAGGCACTTCCATGCGTTCCGGCGGAGTCGCGGCATGAGCGGCAATTACCTCATTCACTTGCAGAACTGCTCCTTTTTCGCCCGCCACGGGGTGCTGGAGCAGGAGGAATTCCTCGGCCAGCGTTTTTTCGTGGATGCGGAGCTGGAGGTCGATCCCGGCGATGCGCTGGATACGGATTCGATCGAAAATACCGTGCATTACGGCGAGGTGTTTCAACTGATCGAATCCATCGTTACCGGCACGCGCCGCTATCTGATCGAAGCTTTGGCGCAGGATATCGCGAAATCGATCTGTCGCGGCTTTCCGCAGGTCAAGCGGGCGCGGATCGTGGTGCGCAAGCCTTCCGCGCCGGTGCCGGGCATTCTCGATTACGTTCAGGTCACGGTCGAGCATCGTGTCTGAGGCGCTGCCGCATTGTGTGACGCTCGGCCTTGGCGGCAATATCGGCGATCCCGGCCGCGCCATGGCCGATGCGCTCTGCGCGCTCGACATGCGGGCCGATTGCGCGGTGGCCGCCGTTTCGCGCCTCTATCGCACGCCGCCTTGGGGCAAGACCGATCAGGCCGATTTCTTCAATGCCTGCGCGGCCTTGCGCACATCCCTCTCGCCCGTGGAGTTGATCGAACTCTGCCTCGATATCGAGCGGCATATGAAGCGGGTTCGCGGCGAGCGCTGGGGGCCGCGCACGCTGGATATCGATATCCTGACCTTCGACGGCCTGACGCTGGAGACGGAGCGGCTGGTGATTCCGCATCCGCGCATGACGGAACGCGGTTTCGTGCTGATGCCGCTTGCCGATATCGCGCCCGGCATGACGGTGCGGGGCAGGGCGGTTTCCGGCTGGCTGGCCGAGGCGGATACGGCGGGAATCGCCGTCGCCGAGGAGAACCGGGACTGGTGGCGCCAGCCCCGGTAAATCCTGCTTCCGGTCAGCGCGTCAGGTAATTGCGCGTCGCATAGAGCGCGATGGCCGCGGCATTCGAGACGTTGAGCGACTTGATCTGGCCGGGCATGTCCAGCCGGGCCAGCGTTTTGACGGTCTCGCGGGTCTTCTGGCGCAGGCCCTTGCCTTCCGAGCCCAGAACCAGCGCGATCTTTTCGCCGGTAAAGCTTTTTTCCAGCACATCCGGCCCTTCCGAATCGAGGCCGAGCGAATGGAAGCCGAGATCGTGCAGTTCGTTCAGCGCATCCGAAAGGTTGGTGATCTGGATGTAAGGGATCATTTCCAGCGCGCCGGAGGCGGATTTGGCGAGAACGCCCGATTCGGTGGGGCTGTGGCGCATGGTGGTGATGACCGCGCCCGCATCGAACGCGACGGCCGAGCGCATCAGCGCCCCGACATTGTGGGGATCGGTGACCTGATCGAGCACGAGAATCAGCGGGCTGTCGCGCAGCGCTTCCAGACGGCGCACCGGCAGGGGCCGGGTTTCCAGCATGACGCCCTGGTGAATCGCTTCCGGACCGAGAATCTTTTCGATATCGCCGGGAGAAACCATTTCGACGGGAATGCCGAGGGCTTCCGGCGGGCCGATTTCCAGCCGCGCCAGCGCGTTCTGCGTCACGCTCAGGCGGATATTCTTGCGGGCGGGATTGGCGAGCGCGGCGCGCACGGTGTGCAGGCCGTACAGGAAGACCTGATTGGCTTCCAGGGCGGGCGGCTTCCAGTCCCGGTCGGCGCCGTGCCTGCGCTTTTGCGGCGTGGGGATTTCTCCCTTTTCGCGGCGTGCGTCCCGGTGGGCGCGGCGAAGCTTGGCGTAATGCGTGTCGCGCGGTGTTTTTTCGGTATCGTCGTTTTTGCTCATGCCGTCTTATACCGGGCAGGCGATCCGCCCGCTACAAAGGCTTTCCACAGGGCACGGAAAAATTTCGGAATTTTTCGTTCGAAGGCGTGTTGACAGATCGGTTTGAGCCCTTCATATAGCGCCCAGACAGCGAGAGCGAACGCCTCGAAGTCAAGCGAACTTGGCCTTCCGACCAGGACGAAATCTGGAGAGATGCCCGAGTGGTTAAAGGGGACGGACTGTAAATCCGTTGGCTCAGCCTACGTTGGTTCAAATCCAACTCTCTCCACCATTCGTCCTCGGAAACGGCCATGACCCTGCGGGTATAGCTCAATGGTAGAGCAGCAGCCTTCCAAGCTGAATACGCGGGTTCGATTCCCGCTACCCGCTCCATTTCATGAAAATTTCTGACGTTTATAAGTTGTCTGGTCAAATCCCCGGAAGCTTCATGCCGTCGATATTCTAGGTTCATTCCATCAAGGACGCGGGTGTTTTCCCGATTGATTCTGGGAACCTGCGATCCGAATCGAAATCCGGCTTTTTTCGATTCTGATGGTTTCCTCGTCGGTCCGCATAAAGTGGAAACCACTCAAAATTTGTATGACAGTTCTCCTGGTTTGTGCAATCTTGGCGTGTGCAAAAGGCGAGGGCTCCATGACCTACTATGCGCATTCCGGCCGGGCAAATGACAAGGGCGACTGGCAGGGATTGAAGGAACATCTCGAGCAGGTTGCTGCGCTGGCGGCTCGAATGGCCGAACCGTTGGGATTGGAAAAGGCGGCGTTCCTTGCCGGATTGTTTCACGACCTTGGAAAATACACGGCAGACTTTCAAAGACGCCTGACCGGCGCCGATATTCGCGTCGATCATTCGACGGCCGGGGCCTGGCATGTGCTTCAAGCCGCGCAGGGGCAGGACAGGTTCTTCGCCGAACTTATCGCTTATGCCATTCTCGGCCATCACGCCGGGTTGCCGGATAAGCGCGGTATCGAATCCGCGCTCACGGAACGTATTACCGGGTTCAAGCGCGATTCGCTGGACAGGATCTGGGAGACAGAAATCAGTGCCGATCTGTCCGGGCTCATGCCCGGCTTCTCGTGGGAAAAGGAAAGGCTGGCGTTTCAGATGGCCTTTTGCGGCCGCATGCTGTTTTCCTGTCTGGTGGATGCCGATTTCAGGAATACGGAAGCGTTTTATTCGGTTCTGGAAGGCCGTCATGTGGATCGCGTCTGGCAGCCGTTGCAGCAGCTTTTGCCGGAATTCCTTGCCGGTTTCGAGCGCTTCATGGCGGGCAGAAAAAGCAATGCGGGCGATCTCAACAGGCTGAGATCGGAAATTCTTGCCCATGTGCGTGACAGGGCGCAGGAAAAGCCCGGCCTGTTCACCCTCACGGTGCCGACCGGCGGCGGCAAGACCCTGGCTTCGCTGGCCTTTGCGCTCGACCATGCGCGTATTCATGGGCACCGGCGCATCATCTATGCCATTCCGTTCACCTCGATCATCGACCAGACGGCCTCGATCTTTCGCGATATTCTCGGTGATGAGCATGTGCTCGAGCATCATTCCGCAATCGATGAGGAAAAATTCGATTCCAGGCAGCGTCGGGAGGCGCGGGACAAATTGAAGCTGGCCATGGAGGATTGGGCCGCGCCGGTCGTGGTGACGACCAATGTTCAGTTCTTCGAGAGCCTGTTTGCGGCAAAGGCTTCCCAGGCGCGCAAGCTTCACAATATCGCCGGTTCGGTCATCATTCTGGACGAGGCGCAAACCATTCCCCGCCATCTGCTCGCACCGGCCGTTCGCGCGCTCGATGAACTGGCGCGCAATTACAGGTGCACCATCGTATTGTGCACGGCAACGCAGCCTGCTCTGGATGAAAGAAAGTTTCCGCCAGCGCATCCGGCCGGGCTCGCACTCGAAGGCCGCGAACTCGCGCCCGATCCCGAGCGGCTGGCAAGGGATTTGCGGCGCGTGACGATCGAGCGCGTTGGCGACATGAGCGATGCCGATCTTGTCGCCGCCTTGGAGACGACGCCTCAGGGGCTGGTGATCGTCAATAGCCGCAAGCATGCGCTGGCACTTTTTCGCGAGGCGCAAGCGGCCGGACTGGAAGGGCTGGTTCACCTGACGACCCGGCAATATGCGGCGCATCGCCGGGAGATTCTCGCGGATATCAGGCGCAGGCTGAATGACGGCGCGCCGTGCAGGGTGATTGCGACCAGTCTGGTGGAAGCGGGTGTCGACGTGGATTTTCCAAAAGTCTGGCGGGCCGAGGCCGGGCTGGATTCCATCGCTCAGGCTGCTGGCCGCTGCAATCGCGAGGGCAAGCGGGCAGTGGAAACCAGCATCGTCACGGTATTTTCCGCGCCGGATTATCCGCCACCCTCTGAAATCAAAGGATTGATCACAGATACTGCGCGTATGGTCGACAAGCATCAGGATCTGCTGTCCCCCAAAGCCATTGAGGCCTATTTCGGCGAAGTTTATTGGCGCGTCGGCATCAACGGGCTCGACCGGAAAGCCATTCTCGATCGTTTCCGTATAGATCGAACGGGAACCGACTTCGCCTATCGCAGCGTGGCAGCGGATTTCCGCATGATCGAGAGCAAAATGGTGCCAGTCATTATCGCTCGGGACGAAATTGCGAAGAAAGCGGTAGATGAACTGGGGATAGCGGATATTCCTTCTGGTGTAATTGCTAGGGAATTGCAAACATACATTGTACAAATACCGTTAAAGGCGCGCGATCTCATGCTCGCAAATGGTCATGTGAAATTCATTCGTCCGGAAATCCGGGGCGATCAGTTCGCGGTGTTGCAGACGGTGAGTATGTATGAGGAGATTGGCTTGCTGTGGGAGAATGCCGATTATCTCGGGGTGGAGAGTTGGCTGATTTGATACTCTGGCAATGAGTTAAAGGGGGCGAATTTGCTTTACGGAATCCGCTTGAAAATTTCTGGCGATTACGCCTGCTTTACCAGACCGGAAATGAAGGTCGAGCGTGTGAGCTATGACGTTCCGACACCTTCGGCTGCGCGTGGAATTCTAGAAGCGATTCACTGGAAGCCTGCCATCCGCTGGGTCGTCGACGCCATTCATGTGCTGGAGCCCATCCGCTTTCAGTCGATCCGGCGCAACGAGGTGGGCGGCAAGGCGTCAGCGGGCAAGATCAGGAGCGCGATGAAGCGCGGCGATCTCGCAGGCCTGCAATTGCTGGTGGATGAAGATCGCCAGCAGCGGGCCTCCACCGTGCTCGTCAAACCGGCCTATGTCATCGAGGCACATTTCGAGTTGACGGACAGGGCGGGGGCGGACGACAACGAAGGCAAGCATCTTGATATATTCAACCGGCGTGCCGTGCGAGGGCAGTGTTTTCACCAGCCCTGTCTCGGCACGCGGGAATTCGCGGCGCATTTCGAGCTTGTGCCGCCTGACGCTCCCTTACCGAAGGCCATAGAGGAAACCCGCGACCTCGGCTTCATGCTGTATGACATCGATCATCAGGCCAGGGACCGGCCGCCGCTGTTCTTCCGGGCCATGCTGGAAAATGGTGTTGTGAAGGTGCCGCCGCCGAATTCTCCGGAGATCCGCCGATGAGTATCCTGGCTTCGCTGGCGAAGGCTTATGACAGGCTTCCGGACGCGCCGCCCTTCGGGTTTTCATCTGAAAAGATCGGGTTCCTGATTTCGCTGAATGCGGATGGCAGCGTGGCGTCGGTGACTGACCTGCGGGATGGAGGGGGTAAGAAGAAAATCGCACCGGCCATGCTGGTGCCGCAACCGGTCAAGCGGACGGCGGGCATCGCGCCGAACTTTCTCTGGGACAAGACGTCCTATGTGCTGGGCGTGACTGCGGGAGAGGGTAAGCGCACCGCCGACGAGCATGCGGAATTCGTGCGGCGCCACCAGGCCGATCTGGCGAATACCGATGATGCCGGTCTTCGAGCCCTGCTGCTTTTCCTGAGAAGCTGGACCGCCAACCAGTTTATCGCGCCGGTCTGGCCGGACGAGATGAAAGACCAGAACGTTGTGTTCGCGCTGGAGGACGAGCGCCTGAGCAACATTCGCCTTCACGACAGGCCTGCGGCGAAAAGCCTCTGGGAAAGGCTTTCTGCCGCGGGTGGCAGAAGCAACCGAATTTGCCTGGTAACCGGCGAGACAGGCCCCGTCGCGCGTCTCCATCCTTCCATCAAGGGCGTGTGGGGCGCTCAATCCTCGGGAGCGGCCCTCGTTTCTTTCAATCTCGACGCTTTTACCTCCTACGGTCATGAGCAGGGCGACAATGCGCCGGTGTCGGAACTTGCCGCTGCAAAATATATCACAGTCCTCAATCGGTTTCTGGAGCGCGACAGCGGCCACCGCATCCAGATCGGTGACGCTTCGACGGTGTTCTGGGCGGATGCTTCCGAAGCCAACTCCGATTTCGCGGAGCTTGCGGAAAGCGTTTTCGGCGGGATGCTCGACAATATCGATGAGACGATGCAGTCGAGCAAGACCGGTGATATTCTGGCGAAAATCCGCGAGGGAAGGCCGATTGCCAGCTTCGATCCGGATCTTGCCAAAGGCGTGCGTTTCCATGTGCTGGGTCTGGCGCCCAATGCCGCACGTCTGTCGATCCGCTTCTATTTCGAGGATAGTTTCGGCGTCCTGGCCGAAAACTACCAGAGATTCGTGTCCGACATGCGCATCGAGCCCAGACCACGGGAAGGCTATCCTCCGCTCTGGCGCTATCTTCTTGAAACGGCGGTTCTCGGTAAACGGGAGAATGTGGCGCCCAATCTGGCCGGTGAGTGGATGCGCTCCATCCTGAGCGGAACGAATTATCCGCTGACGTTGATGTCCTGCGTGCTGACGCGCATTCGTGCCGACGGCGAGGTGAATGCCTTGCGCGTTGGCATTCTCAAATCTCTGCTTGTTCGCAATTTCAAAAGGGAGGCACCTGTGGGCCTGGATGAGACGAACGACAACAAAGGGTATTTGCTGGGCCGGCTTTTTGCGGCCTATGAGCAGATCCAGACGGCGGCTCTTGGGTCCAAGGTTAATGCCACGATCAAAGACAAATATTATGGATCGGCTTCCGCGCAGCCGCGCAAGGTGTTTTCGGTGCTGGAGAAGGGCTCCGCCAATCACCTTTCCAAGCTCGGCAAGCAGAAGCCGGGCTACAAGGTTGTTCTGGAACGGCAGGTTGCGGCTATCATGACGCTGATGAGTCCGGGCGGCGACCCCTATCCGGCATCGCTTTCCGCAGAAGAGCAAGCGCTCTTCGGGCTTGGCTATTATCACCAGAAATTCACACGCAAAGAAGCTGAAACAACCGTTTCGGGGGAGACCGCAGAATGACCATCCTCGCCAATCGATATGATTTCGTGCTGATCTTCGATGTCGCCAACGGTAATCCGAATGGCGATCCCGATGCGGGCAACCTTCCGCGCCTCGATCCGGAAACCAACAAGGGGCTGGTCTCCGATGTCAGCCTCAAGCGCAAGATCCGCAACTACGTGGAACTGGCGCGCGAAAAGCAGGATGGCTTTCATATTTACGTTCAGGAGGGCGCAATCCTCAACGAAAAGCACCGTCAGGCCTACAGGGCGTTGCGGCCGGACGATCCCAAGGCCGAGAAGGATGCCAAGCTCAACCCGAAGGACGATGCGGAGGCGGTGAAACTGCGCGATTTCATGTGCATGAACTTCTTCGATGTGCGCACCTTTGGTGCGGTCATGTCGACGGGTATCAATTGCGGCCAGGTGAAAGGCCCGGTGCAGATGACGTTCGCCACTTCCGTCGAGCCGATCATGCCGCTTGAAATTTCCATCACGCGGATGGCAGCCACCAACGAGGCGGAAAAGAAGCAGAAGGCAGAGGGGGGCGACGACAGCAACGAGCGTACCGACAACCGCACGATGGGCCGCAAGCATATCGTGCCTTATGGGCTCTATGTCGCCCACGGCTTTATCTCGGCCAAATTCGCGGAGCGGACGACGTTTTCGGAAAGCGATCTGGAGCTTTTGTTCGAGGCGCTCGGCGCCATGTTCGAGCACGACCGGGCCGCCGCACGTGGCGAGATGACGACGCGCAAGCTGATCGTTTTCAAGCATGAAAACCCGCTCGGCAATGCGCCTGCTGGCCAGTTGTTCGATCGCGTGAAGATTGGCCGCAACGTTGGCGGTGAATTCCGCGATGTCGATGACATAAGGATCGGCAACGAGCCGCCCGCCCGCAAATTTTCGGATTACATCGTCTCGATCGACCGGGAGAACCTGCCAGCGGGCGTCGAAATCATCGAAAAGCTGTAGGCGATGGGGCAGGCGGGGGAGAATGCCGGCGAGGGGGTGCCGGAACCCATTCCATTATCTGCCTTGCAGCATGCCGTCTATTGTCTGCGCCAGGCGGCCTTGATTCATCTCGAGCGGGTCTGGGCCGATAACCGCTTCACGGCAGAAGGCAATGTGCTGCATGCAGTTGCCGACAAGGGCGGATCGCGAAAAGGGCGCGGCACGCGCCGGGTGATGGCTCTGCCGCTTGCTTCGAAACGGTTGAACATCGCCGGTGTCGCCGATGTCGTCGAATTCCACCGGGCAGTGGAGAAAGATGCGAACCGGGAGGTTGCCTTTCCGATTGAATACAAGCGTGGCAAGCCAAAGCTGCACCGCGCTGACGAGGTGCAGCTTTGTGCCCAGGCTTTATGCCTGGAAGAGATGACCGGGTATCCGGTGCCAGAAGGGGCGTTATTTTATGCCGAGACGAAGCGCCGTCTTGCCGTGCCCTTTGATGCGGAGTTGCGGCGGCTTACCGAGGAAACGGTCAGGGATCTGCAGGCTGTCTTCGATACTCGCGTGACGCCGCCGCCTACAACCCGGCGCGAGCGCTGTCGGGCCTGCTCCCTGATTGAACTTTGCCGCCCCGATACCGTGGCCAGGTCTGTTCGGGCATGGCGTGGCCGCATGCTGCAAAAGCTGCTGGCGGAGGAGCCGACACCATGAAGAAGCTGCTCAACACGCTCTATGTCACCACCGAAAACGCATCGCTGCGCAAGGACGGTGAAAATCTGGTGGCTGAGGTGGATGGTATCGAGCGCGTGCGTGTGCCGCTGCACATGCTGGCATCGGTGGCGGTGTTCGGCGCCATTTTCGTGTCTCCCGCATTGATGGCGGCGTGCGCTGGGGCAGGCATCACGATCGTGATGCTGGATCGCAACGGCCGGTTTCAGGCGCGTGTCGAAGGCCCGGTCACGGGTAATGTGTTGCTGCGCCGCGCGCAATACCGCGCCTCGGATCAGCCGGATGAGATCGTTCGCTCGATCGTCATTGGCAAGATCGCCAATCAGCGTTCGGTGCTGATGCGGTCCTTGCGCGATTACGGACCTGAATTTTCAGAGCCGGATCGAGCGGAGATCACTACCGTTACCGAACGGCTGGCCCGTATCATCCGTCGCGTCGAACTTGCCGATGAGGGATTGGACGCTTTGCGTGGTTCGGAAGGAGAGGCGGCCAATCTCTATTTTTCGGTTTTCAATCACTTGATCCGTTCACCCGATGTGGAAATGCGATGGGCGGGCCGTTCGCGCCGCCCTCCGCTTGATCCCGTGAATGCGCTCTTGTCTTTTCTCTACACGTTACTCACCCACGATTGCCGCAGCGCCTGCGAAAGCGTCGGTCTTGATCCGGCTGTCGGCTTTCTTCATCGCGACCGGCCCGGCCGCCCGAGTCTGGCGCTTGATCTGATGGAGGAAATGCGTCCCGTTCTGGCGGATCGGCTGGCGCTGTCCCTGATCAATCGGCGGCAGTTGCGGGCAAAAGATTTCGAGACGCGGGATGGCGGTGCCGTGATGATGTCGGACGATGCCCGCAAGCTGGTGATCACGGCATGGCAGGAGCGCAAGAAGGATGAGCGATTGCATCCATTTCTGGAGGAGAAGGCACCGCTGGGTCTGACGCCTTATCTGCAAGCGCAGATGCTGGCTGGCCATTTGCGCGGTGATCTCGACGCTTATCCGCCCTGGCTCTGGAAGTAGGAGACCTCTCATGCTGGTATTGGTGACCTATGACGTGAATACGACCGAGGCAAACGGGGCAGCACGCTTGCGCCGTGTCGCCAAAGCCTGCCGCGACTATGGCCAGAGGGTCCAGTTTTCGGTCTTCGAGATCGAGGTCGATCCGGCGCAATGGGTAAAGCTGAAGGCGCGCCTGGAAAGTGTAATCAAGCCGGAATTCGATAGCCTTCGCTACTATTACCTTGGCGCCAACTGGCAACGCAAGGTGGAGCATATAGGCGCCAAGCCGGCGGTTGATTTCGGCGGCACGCTGATCGTCTGATCGCATGGGCCCATTGCGTCGCATGGGTGCGAACCATAAGCGTGCCGAAGAACCCATGCAGGTTCGCACTCATAACAGCTCTTTGAAATTGCGAGAAAAATTTTGTGCTCAGCAATCCGGGCCATCTCTTCGGTGTCATTTTCGAGTCAATACGCGCAATGGCGCCACTTTTCTCTGCCCTAGCAATCGTTTAGCACATATACAGTCGCCTCCTTCGCGGAGGCGTGGATTGAAACCCTTGGACACGGCGCGTCGATGACAACGCCGTGACGTCGCCTCCTTCGCGGAGGCGTGGATTGAAACAACGGGGCTGACGAGCCGACGCATACGATCACGGGTCGCCTCCTTCGCGGAGGCGTGGATTGAAACCGCGACTTAACCTCAACACCTACGATGGCCTTTTGTCGCCTCCTTCGCGGAGGCGTGGATTGAAACTCGCCGGATGAGCCGGTGACGACGATTACCGGCAGTCGCCTCCTTCGCGGAGGCGTGGATTGAAACGGATGCTTTCGAGCGGCGCATTCGGCAAATCGCCTGTCGCCTCCTTCGCGGAGGCGTGGATTGAAACCAGCAGGGCAAGCCGGGAAAAACTGGAGATTGCCGTCGCCTCCTTCGCGGAGGCGTGGATTGAAACGCAATGCCATTCTGGATGCTTCCGGCGTTACCAAGGTCGCCTCCTTCGCGGAGGCGTGGATTGAAACTCGGCAAAAAAGGCGATACGGTCTATGTCATCAACGGTCGCCTCCTTCGCGGAGGCGTGGATTGAAACCACGCCCCACGCCAGCGGCCGTCCTTGTCC
Source organism: Rhizobiaceae bacterium (assembly GCA_039808465.1). GTDB lineage: Bacteria > Pseudomonadota > Alphaproteobacteria > Rhizobiales > Rhizobiaceae > Metarhizobium. Next base: position 20,682 of record JBDHTA010000060.1, read on the forward strand.
TGTAGTCGCCTCCTTCGCGGAGGCGTGGATTGAAACTCAACCAGCTCGCCGCGATCCGCACGTCCTCGGCGTCGCCTCCTTCGCGGAGGCGTGGATTGAAACCCGCGTCAGATAGGGGATGCCGACGTCGGGATGGCGTCGCCTCCTTCGCGGAGGCGTGGATTGAAACAAGGCCCTGAAGCGCAACCGCCATCGCGTTCTCGTCGCCTCCTTCGCGGAGGCGTGGATTGAAACCAGGTCCGGGGTGATGCGGGCGAGAATCTGGGGTGTCGCCTCCTTCGCGGAGGCGTGGATTGAAACCATTGCTTCGGCTGCGGCGCGGCCGGCGACGTGCGGTCGCCTCCTTCGCGGAGGCGTGGATTGAAACCTGCGCTTGAGGTGCCTCCCATGCGTCCCGTGCTGTCGCCTCCTTCGCGGAGGCGTGGATTGAAACTGTCTGAAATCAAAGCGCTCCTTGAATGACAGGCGTCGCCTCCTTCGCGGAGGCGTGGATTGAAACGGCTCACGGCGCTGTGCGGCTCGGGCGGCGCGATGTCGCCTCCTTCGCGGAGGCGTGGATTGAAACATCTTGAGACTTCGTCATGCCGCCCTCCGCTCTGGTCGCCTCCTTCGCGGAGGCGTGGATTGAAACCACGGCGGCAGATCGGTGTTGGACGGCTCCTCCTCGGTCGCCTCCTTCGCGGAGGCGTGGATTGAAACTGGCCCGAAGAACTCGGCGCGGATATCGCGCACCCAGTCGCCTCCTTCGCGGAGGCGTGGATTGAAACGGCGAAGCTGGCAACGCCGCGCAGATGCGGCAGCGTCGCCTCCTTCGCGGAGGCGTGGATTGAAACCAGGTCCAGGCCACCGAAGGCGATGCCCTGGTGCGTCGCCTCCTTCGCGGAGGCGTGGATTGAAACCCTGCTCGCGCAGGGCCGACGTGGCGGCCGCCCGGTCGCCTCCTTCGCGGAGGCGTGGATTGAAACCGCCCTGCCGTTTGCCGACCGCGTCGCGCAGCAGGGTCGCCTCCTTCGCGGAGGCGTGGATTGAAACCGCAACCAGGTCACCAGACTGGCGACCTCGATCGGTCGCCTCCTTCGCGGAGGCGTGGATTGAAACGGCACCTGCTCGGCCCGCTCGGCCGCCGTGGCGCGTCGCCTCCTTCGCGGAGGCGTGGATTGAAACGATCCGGACGTGCACAAGGAAGGCACCGACCCCGGTCGCCTCCTTCGCGGAGGCGTGGATTGAAACCCGCCGCCTCGGCAATGCCTGGGCAAAGGTCAAGTCGCCTCCTTCGCGGAGGCGTGGATTGAAACATGCAGACGCTTGCGGGCGATGGCCGCCGCCGCCGTCGCCTCCTTCGCGGAGGCGTGGATTGAAACTTGTTCGCGGCCGTCGTGATGTACGGCGCCGGAGGTCGCCTCCTTCGCGGAGGCGTGGATTGAAACGCTCTGGTGGGGGAGAGGTGAGAGCGAGGGGAAAGGTCGCCTCGAGCCATCCGCGTATCATTCGAAACCGCACATTCATTTCGTGCGGTGATCTCCACACCGCCGTCATGGCAGGCGTTTGCCGTCAGCATCATCTCCTGGGGGGATGGCGGCGGGCGGCGGAACGCGGCACACAGGGGCGACAACAGCGTTCCGTAAAAGGGTGCCTCCATGACTGCCTATCCGATCGACCTGATCCG
>JBDHTA010000061.1:0-22245 GCA_039808465.1 Rhizobiaceae bacterium
ACGTCAAGGAACTGCACACGCGCATCGACGGCCTGACATTCCCGCCGGAAAAGGTGGTGGGCGGCGCGGCCGTGCTGATGGAGGAAGTGGCCGCGACGAAGATCTCCGGCGAGGAGGACCGTTACAGCCACACCGACCTCTGGGACTTCAAGGGCAATTTCGACGGCGCCTACAAGATCGTGGAACTGGTGCGGCCGCTGATTGCCGACAAGGAAGCCGATTTCCTCAAGACGGTGGATGAGAACTTCGCCAAGGTCGACACGATCCTTGCCAAATACAAGGAAGGCGAAGGCTATGTCTCCTACGAGAAGCTGACGGACGAGGACCGCACCGTGCTCGCCACCGCCGTCAACACGCTCGCCGAGGATCTGTCGACGCTGCGCGGCAAGCTCGGCCTCGAATAACGCTTCGGCTCCGGACGCCTTCGCGCCCGGAGCCAGATCGCCCGCCAGCTCATTGCGCCGGCGGGTTAAAAGCCGGGCCTACTTGTCCTCGACGCATCCGCCGATCAGGATGTAGTTGCTGCCGTCCTTGGCATAGAAGCCGAGGAACTGGTTCTGCTTCGTCGTGGTCGTGGCGGCCCCGCCGGAACTGTAGATCGTGCCGTTGGTGCCGTCTGCCGCGTGGAGATTGAAGCCCTTGCCCTGCTGGTGGTTGCTGGTGTCGCAATAGGCGCCGCCCCAGACCTGCTTCTTGTCGTCGTTATAGATGCCGTTCAGGCACTCGCTCGACTGGCGCGGGCGCACCTGCACGTTGATGGTCTTGCTGGTGGTCTTTTCCATGCCCCACTTCACGTTGACATATTTGTTGTAGTCCTTGGTGGAGACGCTGTCGGGAATACCCTTGAACGTGTCCTTGACCTTGAGCTTGTAGGTCGTTCCGCCGCTCTTGAATTCCTTGCCGTCGAAAGCGGCCTTGTAGTCCTTGTTCATTTGGCAATGCATCTCCTTGGCGAAGGCCGGAGTGCTGGCGAACAGGGCGGCGGCGATGCCCGCCACGATGAATTTCCGCATTGTCGTTCCTCTCGTTCCAGAATCTGCCCGCTGACGGGCTGATCATGGAATGCGCCTGCGGATGCGCTTTTCCTATCCCATGACCATGGTCCCATATTCATGGGGGTGGCTACGCATGGCCCGTTCCAGTACACAACACCCATGATGTCCGAGCCAGAGATGGAAACCGGCGGCGGCAGGCCGCATCGCATATTGCTGATCGAAGACGACCGCCCCGTGCGCGAACGGCTGGCGGCGGCGCTGGCGGCGCATGGCGACTGCGCGGTCGCGGCGGCGGCGAACCTCGCGGAAGCCCGCACGCTGCTTGCGGCCGCGACTCCCGACCTCATCGTTTCGGACCTTCGCCTTCCCGACGGCCTTGCAATCGATTTCCTGGCGCAAGCGCGTGAAACGCACGCCGATGTCGAGATACTGGTGATTTCCGTGCTCGGTGACGAGACGACGATCCTCGCGGCGATCGCCGCCGGAGCCTCCGGTTATCTGCTCAAGGACGCGCTGCCGGAAGACATACACTCGACCGCGAAGGAAGTGCTGGCGGGCGGCTCGCCGATCTCGCCGTCGATCGCCCGCTTCATCGTGCGGCGCATGCGGCAGGAAACGGTCCAGGCCGCCGCCGCCGCGCCCGATATCCACGTTCCCCGGCTGACACCGCGTGAATTCGATATTCTCTGGGGTATCGCCAAGGGCCTCACCTACAACGAGATCGCCGACCGGCTCGATCTGTCGCGTCACACGGTTCCCGGCCATATCAAGGCGATCTACCGCAAGCTGCAAGTCGAGACGCGGGGCGAAGCCGTCTATCAGGCAATCCAGTGCGGCCTGATCAAGCTGTGACCCGGTGGAGCCCGATAACGGACCGCTGGCGGTCGATCACCGGCATCGTCTGGCTGGTCGCCGCCCTTGCCGGGCTCAGCCTCCTGTCCGCCATCCTTGCCCTGAAAGAGCCGGATGCCAGCATGGCCGTCCGCGATCTGTCCTGCCATGAGCGCGGCGAGAACGGTCAGGCTCCCGGTGCCGAAAGGCCGGTCGCCCTGCCCTATGCGGCCCCGTTTGCCGAAAGAATGAGACGCGGCGACACGGTATGCGCCTTCACGCTGGCATTGACGGAAGCCGAAACGGCCGATGCGGCGCTCCTGATCCCGTCCTTCGTCGATTCCATCGCGCTTGCCGTGAACGGCCAGCGTCTGGCTATCGCCGACGTCTACATGATGCGGAACCTGCGCTTTGCGACGCTGCCCGCTTTCATTCCCTTGCCGCAGGACATCCTTCGGGCGGGCGGGAACCGCTTCACCCTTTCTCTTTCGGCCCGTCCCGGCCGGGCGGCCGCGCTCGACCGCATCTTCTTCGGCGCCGCGGACGAGCTTCGCCCCTATTACCATGCGCGCTGGTTCGTCACCGTGGCGCTGCCGACGCTGGTGGTGGGGGGCGAGATCGCATTGTCGATCATCTTCGCGCTGATCTGGAGCGTGCGGCCACGCGAAAGCGCGTTCGGATGGCTCGCCGTGACACTGGCGCTCGGCGCGTTGCGCGGCTCGGTGCTCATTCCCGATTTCCGGGGCGAGACGCCCGGTCCGTTCTACTGGGATCTGGTCGTGCCCTGGGAAACGCTGGCCGGGCTGATGTTCTGCCGCGCCATCACGGGCATGCGGAACACCCGCTGGACGGGGTTGCTTGCCCTGCCTCCGCTTGCCTCGCTGCTGGCCTTCGCGGCGTTGCCGGGCAATGAGCTTCCCATCGGCGCGATCATGCTGCTGGCTGGCGTCTATTTCCTGCTGGCGATCGGTGTGCTGGTGCGAGGCGTGGCCCGCGGCAACCGGGACGCCCGGATCGTGCTGCCCGGCATGGTCGTGCTGCTCGCCTTCGTCCTGCATGATTTCGCGACCCTCATCCATGCGGATCCCGACGGCATCCTCCTGACGCGCACGACCTTCAGCGTCTTTCTCATCGCGATCGTGACGCTGATGACGCTTCGTTTCGTGCAGGCAATGCAGGCGGCCGACAATGCGACCGTGATGCTGCGCGAGCGGGTGGCGGCGACGGAGGCGGAGCTGCGCGTCACCTACGAGGAACTGCGCCTGCGGCGCGAGGCCGAAGCGGTGGAGCGGGAGCGTTTGCGCCTGATGCGCGACCTGCATGACGGCCTCGGCGGCGAGCTGGTCTCCATGCTGGCGCTGGCCGACGGAGCCAATCCGAATGCGCGGGAAATCGCCAGCCACGCGCGCGCCGCGCTGGCGGATATGCGCCTCATCATCGGCTCGCTCGAGGATTACGGCGGCGACCTGCCGCTTGCCCTCGGCGCATGGCGCGAGCGCGCCGAACCGCAGGTTCGCGCCGCCGGGCTGACGCTCGCATGGTCCGCGCCCGACCTTCCTCCGATCGAAGGGCTAGGTTCCGCGCAGGTGCTCGATATCCTGCGCATCGTTCAGGAGGCGGTGACGAACGTCATCCGCCACGCGCAGGCCTCACGCGTTTCGGTCGCGGTGTTCGAGCAGGGAGACAGCTTCGCCATCGCGATATGCGACGATGGCAAGGGCCTCGGTGAAAGCACCGGCGCCAGCGGCAACGGGATCGGCAACATGCGCATGCGCGCCGGACGGTTGAACGCCGGTCTGACGATCGGCCGCGATGACGGCGAGACCCGCGTGCTGCTGATCCTGCCTCGCGCCTTTCCCCAGAGCCTATGACCGACCCCATAAACATGGGATAGCCGCCCCATGCGCTCCGGCCCTATCGACGGTACCGATGAAAACGGGGATGGACCATGGGTGATTCGCCAAAGCGATTTCAGCGGAAATGCTTGCAGCCGGAGCGAGGGGCAAGCTTGCGCCGGGCGCGGGCCGTGCTGTTGCTGCTGCCGGGCATGCTGCTTGCCGGATGCACGTCGGCCAGCATGGAGAGTTCGCTGGAACTGACGGGGCTGCCCGGTGAAGCCGGGGGCTTCGAGGCGGTTCGCCGCGAGCCGCTCAACGCAAGGGCGCATATCGAGACCGGCTTGCGCCTGCTCTCGCGCCCGGGCCGCACCAGCGCCGACACCGCGCTCGCCAAAAGCGGCTTCCAGACCGCGAGCCGCCTTGCACCCGACCTTTGGGAGCCGCTTGTCGGTCTCGCGGCCGCCCATTATCGCCTTGGGGAATACGGGCAAGCGCTTGCGGCTTTTTCCGCGGCGGTGGAGCGGCGCGGCGCGCTCGGCGATCTTGCCATGCCCTATGCGCTGGTCGCCTATCGCGCGCAGGAGCCGGAGCTGGCGCGGCTCGCCTTCGCCTCCGCGTCCGGCCAGACCGGGCAGGAGGCAGCGTTCCTCGGCCGCGCATTTTCGGGAGGCGGTTCGTGGCGGCCGCAGAAAACCTCGCTCAAGAGGACGCTGCCGCCGCCGGACCAGGAGCGCAATATCCTCATCGAAGCCTTCCTGATCCGCGACACGCGCAACGCCACGCTGAACGAGGGGATCAACCTGCTCGACAGCCTCTCGCTCCAGTTCGGCGGAACGCTGGTCAACTATACCTATGAGAAGGCGGGCAGCGACAGGAAGGGCGACATGAGCGTGACGCTGCCATCGATCACCTATTCCCTCAATCTGGCGACGCGCGATCTGTCCAGGGTGTCCATCGAAGCGAGCCCGGTGGTGATGGCGCGTGAGGGCAAGACGTCGAAATTCCTCGAAGGCGGCTCGGTGCTGATCGTGCCGAACGGCGACGGCTCGTCCATAGAGCGCGACGTGGGCATCACGGTCGAGGTCACGCCGGACCGCATCGGCAAGGACGATACGGATCTGACCGTGACGATGGAGCTTTCGAACATCACCAGCCAGAGCCTCGGCGCCGCGGCCACGGGCGCCAACGTGCTTCAAACCGACAAGTCGAGGGTCGAAACCGTCGCGCGCGTTCCATTCGGCAAAGCCGTGCTGGTGGGATCGGCGGGTTCCCTGACGCGCCGCGAGACCGCCAGCGGCTCCGTCACCTCCACCCCGGCGCCCGGCCTCTCGACAAAGGGCGCAGCCGCATCGCGCCGCGACGTCCTCGTCCTTGTGTCCGTCCGCCGCGACGGCGACCCTGCGCGCACGGAGGATGGAGCGGCAATCGCCCGGACCCTGTTCAAAACCGCGCTGCCCGCCGCAACCCTGTATGGCGAGCGGCCATCGGACACGCCGGACCCCCAACTCGAAGCCCTGCTTGCCCGGGCTCGCCAGAGCCCTTTCCATTACTAGGATCCCGCCCCTGCCTCGTCACAGGCCACCTTGCCGCCCACAGCCCTTCCCGCTCCTTCCGCGAGAAACCCGCTTCCGGATCAGTTCGGGAGATACTCCGCGCTCCAGATGTCGCTGACCGATCCGCTGGGGCGCGCATCCAATGCCAGCGCCGCAGCGGAGGCCGTCAGCATCGTGCCATAGGCAGCGTGCGAAATGGACGTCATCCTGATATTCCTCCCCGATTTTCCGTTCCGTCAGGCCCGCCGGGCATCTTCGACGATCCATCCCGCCGCCTTTTCGGCGATCATCAGCGTCGGCGCGTTGGTGTTGCCGCTGGTGATCTTCGGCATGATACCGGCATCGACCACACGCAGGCCCTCGATGCCGCGCACCTTGAGGCGGCTATCCACCACAGCCATCGGATCGTCGTCACGGCCCATCTTCGTGGTGCCGACGGGATGGAAGATGGTGTTGGCGATATCGCCCGCCAGCCGCGCCAGTTCCTCATCGCTCTGGAATTGCGGGCCGGGCTTCCATTCCTCCGGCCGGTATTTCGCAAGCGCGGGCTGCGACACGATTGTCCGCACCTGACGGAGACTTTCGGCGGCGATGCGGCGATCCTCCTCGGTGCTGAGATAATTCGGCGCGATGGCCGGGGCGTCCTCCGCCTTGCCGGAGCGGATGCGCACGCTTCCGAGGCTCGTCGGGTTGAGGTTGCAGACGCTGACGGTGAAGGCCGGAACGGTGTGCAGCGGCTCGCCGAAGGCGTCGAGGCTGAGCGGCTGGACGTGATATTCCAGATTGGCATGGGCCCGGCTTTCGTCCGAACGGGTGAAGGCCCCGAGCTGCGAGGGCGACATGCTCATCGGGCCGCTACGCTTCAACGCATATTCCAGCCCGATCATCGCCTTGCCGAACAGGCTGCTGGCAATCGTATTGAGCGTCCTGGCGTTGCCGACCTTGAAGACGGCGCGGATTTGCAGATGGTCTTGCAGGTTCTCGCCCACGCCCGGCAGGTCATGCGCGACCGCGATACCGTGGCGTTTCAGCAGATCGGCCGGGCCGATGCCGGAGAGTTGCAGGAGCTGCGGCGAGCCGATGGCGCCAGCGGATAGAATGACCTCCCTGTTCGCACGGACTTCGGCGCGTTGCCCCTGGCGCCGCAGCAGGACGCCGGCGCAGCGCCTGCGGCCCGACGTATCGGTTTCAAGCATCACTCTTTCGACATGGGCCTGCGTCCAGATGGTAAGGTTCGGCCTGTTCTTCACCGGGCGCAGGAAGGCTTTGGACGTGTTCCAGCGCCAGCCGGAACGCTGGTTGACCTCGAAATACCCGACGCCTTCGTTGTCGCCGCTGTTGAAATCATCGGAACGCGGAATACCGGCCTCGACGGCCGCCTCGGCGAAGGATTCGAGAATATCCCATTTCAGGCGCTGCTTCTCGATGCGCCACTCGCCGCCATGGCCATGCATGTCGGAGAAGCGGCTGTTGCCGCCGGTCACGGGGTCCGCGCCGTTATCCAGCCGGTAGTGATCCTCATGCGCCTTGAAATCGGGCAGGCAGTTCTGCCAGGTCCACGCCTCGTCCCCCGCCGCGGCCGCCCAGCCGTCGAAATCGCGGGCCTGCCCGCGCATGTAGATCATGCCGTTGATGGAAGAGCAGCCGCCGAGCGTCTTGCCACGCGGATAGCGCAGCGACCGCCCGTTCAGCCCCGCATCCGGCTCGGTCTTGAACAGCCAGTCGGTGCGCGGATTGCCGATGCAGTAGAGATAGCCGACCGGGATGTGAATCCACGGATAATCGTCCTTCCGGCCCGCCTCCAGCAGCAGCACGCGCATCGCCGGATCGCGGCTGAGGCGGTTTGCCAGCAGGCAACCGGCGGAGCCTCCCCCGACGACGATATAGTCGAAACGCTCGCCAGTTTGATCTTTGCCCGCCCGCTTCATCGGCCTGCCCGCCCAACGCATCGCCTCGGCTCAAACTTATAAGATCCCGCCTTGCGAATTGCCATATTAGCGCCCTCCTCGCATTTATCGGCAGATAACCGCAGGCCGCCGCAAAAATCCAATGACTAATTCCGCAGGGAATTATAAATGGAATTAATATGCTGCAATCGATCGACCTGAAAACCTTGAAGGCATTCGTCACCGTCGCGCGTGAAGGCAATGTCACGCGCGCCGCGGAGCGATTGCTGGTCACGCAGCCAGCGGTGACCTTGCAACTGAAGCGGCTGGCACGGGAGACCGGCCTCACCCTGTTCCGGCGAACGTCGGCCGGGCTGGAATTGACCCATGAAGGCGCCCTGCTCGCCGCCAAGGCCGAACAGGTGCTCGCCGCGCTCACGGATTTCGGGCAGACGGCCGGGCATCTGGCAACACGGGTGCGTGGCAAGCTCAGGATCGGCACCATCATCGATCCGGAATTCACCCGGCTCGGCGCTTTCCTGAAGGCCTTGATCGAAAGCGGGCCGGGCATCGAAACGACCCTGCGCCACGGCATGAGCGGAGACGTGCCGGAAGGATTGAAGCGAAACGAACTCGACGCCGGATTTTTCCTCGGAGACCCGAGAGACTGCCAGCTCTCCGGCGAAAGCGATTCACGGCTGTTTTGCGGCAGGGAACTGGCGCACCTGACCTATCGCGTGGTCGCGCCGCCATCGCTCGCAGGCTTCGTCCGTGGCGCCGATTGGGCGCAGCTTGCCTCCCTGCCGTGGATCGGGACGCCGCCCGCCTCGGTGCATCATCGACTGCTCACCCGCCTGTTCACGAATATGGGCCTGCGTCAGACCATCGTCGCGGAAGTGGATCAGGAAGCGTCGATGCTCGCCATGGTGCGGACCGGCATCGGCCTCAGCCTTTGCCGGGAATCGATTGCCCTGCACGAGCAGCAGGTCCACGGCCTTGTCATCGCCGACGCCGTGCGCGTTCCGACGACCTTGAGCTTCATCTGCCTTACGGCCCGCGCCGAAGACCCGGCCGTTGCCGTGGCATTCGATGCCATCCGCCGCGTCTGGGGTTGATGACACGCCTCTCCCGGCTTTCGCTGGCGCTTTCCGCCTCCCTGGCGTGAATATCGATTGAAAATCGCGTACAGGGCGGCTAATGAACTCGAAGGTTCGCGAAGGCTGGAAGCCTCTGGCTTCCGGGAATTGCGAATGCTCGTGCCGGATCGTTGTTCATACATGGAGCCATGACTGAGATGTCCGCAAGGATCTATCGCCCCGCAAAAACCGCGATGCAATCCGGAAAAGCCAAAACCCATCTGTGGGTGCTGGAATTCGATCAGGAGCAGCCGCGCAAGATCGATCCGATCATGGGCTACACCTCGTCGCGCGACATGAACCAGCAGGTGAAGCTGTGGTTCGAAACGCAGGAGCAGGCCGAGGCCTATGCTCAGCGCAACGGCATCGATTACCGCGTCATTCTTCCGAAGGAATCGACGCGCAAGGCGGTTTCCTATTCCGACAACTTCCGCTTCAGCCGCACGCAGCCCTGGACGCATTGATTTCGAGCGCGCAGGGCTTTGGCTCCGCGCTCTCGCCTCCCCGATCCGGCGGGATCGCCCGGCCCCTTAGCTCAGTTGGATAGAGCAAGTGCCTTCTAAGCACTAGGTCGCAGGTTCGAATCCTGCAGGGGTCGCCATCAATTTTTCAAGCTATTGTTTCCGCTCATAAAATTTTATTGGACACTCGCTGCCGTCCGTTCACGGCGGCTTTTGTCATGCCACGGCGCCCCCTTGAAGATCCGCCTTCCCGCCTCAAATCGATCTTATCCGCGAACAGACTGGAGAACGAAATGGACATCCTACATGCAGGCTCGCGCCCATCCGTAAAAGGCCCCGAGGCATGGTTCACGGGCACGGTGCGCATCGATTCCCTGTTCAATCCCTTCGATGCCGAACGGGTGCAGGGCGCGCAGGTGACCTTCGAGCCGGGCGCGAGGACGGCGTGGCACACCCATCCGCTCGGCCAGACGCTGCTCGTCGTTTCCGGTGTCGGCCGCGTGCAGCGCGAGGGCGGGCCCATCGAGGAAATCCGCCCCGGCGACGTCGTGTGGTTTTCGCCGGGTGAAAAGCACTGGCATGGCGCTGCCCCCGATGTCGCCATGACCCATATCGCGCTTCAGGAAGTCAAGGACGGCAAGGTGGTCGACTGGATGGAGCATGTCAGCGACGCCGAATACGGCGCATGAATCGTGCCTCCCTTGCGCTGGCGGGCATCAGGCCCCGCCACGCGAGGTCATCCAGACGCCAGCCAGCGTCACGGCAAGGCCGATGAACATGATCGGCGTCAACGGCTCGGAAAACAGCGCCCAGGCCCAGAGCATCGTCACCGGCGGGCTGAGATAGATCACGGCGCTGACCTTCGCCACCGGGAACAATCGCAGGCTGGTGTAATAAACCGAATAGGTCATGAAGGTGGCGATCAGCACCAGCCACACCATGCCGATGGCGAAATCCGCCGTCATCGGCGGCGCGAGATTGCCCTGCGCCGCCGCGCAGACGCCGAACAGCAATGCGCCGGTGAGCGTATGGATGCAGATGCTCTGGTGCATCGGCATCCGCAGGGCGGGACGCCGCTTGTGCAGCACCGAGGCAAGCGCGAAGACCAACATGGAACCGACGGTCAGACCATAAGCCCACACCGGGGCTGTGCCGAAACCGAGACTGTCGAGCGAGACGAGAAGCACGCCAGCCACCGCGATCGCCGTGCCGAGCCATTGCCGGGCGTTGACCCTTTCCCCGAGGACGGGCTGCGACAGGACGGCGATCGCCAGCGGCAGCAGATCCGAGATCAGCGCGACCAGCCCCGTCGGCACCCGCTGCTCGATCGCCAGCGCGAAGCCGCCCAGATACAGGAAGACCGACAGCACGCCGAACAGCATCTGCTCCACGATGGCGCGCAGCCGCAGGCGCGGCCCGATGGTCAGGGCGAAGGGCAGCAGGATCAGCCCCGACAGCAGCGTGCGCCAGAACAGCACCAGCAGAACGCTCGCGCCTTCGCTGGCATAGCGGATGCCGACGAAGCCGGAACTCCAGCCGATCACCAGAAGCACCGCCATCAGCGGCCAGAGCAGGGGATGCCGGGCCGGGGCGGGCGCGGAAAGGGCTTGTTCGGTCATGGAAGACTCATCTGGCATGCGGGGTCAATGCCGTGCATAGACCATGCCGCCCCGATCATCACATGACAAATTTCGATGACCCCATGACAATCCATCCGGATTGCGAATTGCGGTTGCCCTTCTCCGCCGTATATCCGATGATCTTCTCTGGAGCCATCACCCGGACGAGAGACACGCATGACCGAATTCAACAACCGGCGCCTGGAAATCGACGCGCTGCGCGCCCTGTGGGCGGTGCGCCATCACGGCGGCGTCACCCGGGCGGCCGAGGCGCTCGGCCTGTCGCAATCGGCCGTCAGCCACAAGATCAAGCGGCTCGAAACCAATCTCGGATGCGATCTTCTCAGCCGCATCCCCGGCGCGCCGGTATTCACCGCCGCGGGCGAGGATCTTCTGGATTATGCCGGGCGCATCATCAGCCTTCACGATGAGGCGCTTCTGAGCCTTACGAAGACGCCGCTTGCCGGGCGCATCGCCCTTGGCTTGACCGAGGACACCACCTGCACCGATCTCTCGCGCATTCTGGGGCGCTTCCACCGCCTGCATCCGGATGTCGCCGTGCGCACGAAGGTCCGCATGAGCCTGGTGCTGCGGGCGATGCTCGAGCGCGGTGAACTCGATGCGGCCATCGTGCAGGTCTTCGCCCATGAGGTGCGGCCCGCCGATACGGTGCTTTTTCGCGAAAGCCTGCATTGGGTCAAGCATCCGGCGTTGCAACTGCCCGCGAGCGGCCCCATTCCCTTCCTCTCCTTCGATGACGCATGTTTCTATCGGCAATGGGCGCTGGATATCGGGCAGGATGGCGGGCTTGTGCTCGAAACCGTCTTCGAATGCGCGAGCGCGGCGGGAATTGTCGCGGCGGTCAGCGCGGGCCTCGGTGCCGCGCTGTTGAGCGAGCGTCACCTGCGGCCCGACATGCAGATCGTCACAGGCCAGTTGCCGCCGCCTCCGGATCTGGCTTACGTGGCGCGCCGGGCCAGAAAGACGCGCAATGCCGCGCTCGACACGCTGATTGCCGAAATCGAAACCGATATCGGCCGCCATGGCGGCCTGAATCTCGCAAGCTGAGTTTGCTGCTGCCGCTGGCTACGCGGATTATCGCCGGAAGGGAGCTGGTGCGGACGGCGGGACTCGAACCCGCACGGCATAGCCGAGGGATTTTAAGTCCCTTGTGTCTACCATTTCACCACGTCCGCAAATCAGGCAGAGCTTCATATATCGTCTGTCGAAGCGGCCGTCAAAGCTTGAGACCGGGCCGGATGGCCTGAAATCTTCCGGAGCGCGCCGGACGGCTTTCATCCCATAGTTTTTCCCGGCCATTTTTTGGCAGACCTCCGAGCGGCATTGCCCGCGCCGCCGCCAGCGATTTTTATCCGTGCGACGGAAATGATTCCATCGAGGGGTATTCATGCATATCAACTGGAAATGGGCGGCTCTCGCGGCCGTGGCGATGGCGTGCGGCTGCACGACCACGGAAGAGGCGAACAAGGCGATCCAGTCACGCTGGACCGGGCAGCCCGCCGATATGTTCTTTGCGCAATACGGGCCGCCGGAATCGGTCTACCGCATGACCAATGGCGGCAATGTCTATACCTGGCGGGGCGGCGACAAGACGCGCTATATTCCGGCCCAGTACGAGCGGGTGGAAACGCCCGCCATCGCCAGAAGCGTGACGACGGAAGTGACCAACGGGCAGGTCACGAAAACCTCGACCTCGACTGTCGGCGTTACCGTGCCGGGCCGCGAGCGCATGATTTCGCCCGCCCGCAACGAGGAGCTGTTCTGCGAAATCCAGATTGCCACCGATCCCGCGGATCGCATCCAGACCATCCGCGCCTCCAACGACACGGATGGCGAGGGCCTGAGCCTTTCGCGCTGCGCCGAGGTGATGGGCGTCAAATCCTGATCCGGACCGGGCCCGCGAAACGGGCGCGGCCGCAGCCGCGCCCTTGCGGATCGCAGATCAGGCGGCAAGCTTGCCCGCGATTTTCGCGACATGCTCGCCCTGATAACGGGCGGCCTGCAATTCGACCTCGGAAGGCTGGCGCGAGCCGTCGCCATCGGTGATGGTGGAGGCGCCGTAGGGCGAACCGCCCTTCACGGCCTCGACGCCCATCTGGCCCTGGAAGGCATAGGGCAGGCCGACGACGGCCATGCCGTGATGCAGCAGGGTGGGAATGAAGCCGAGGATCGTCGATTCCTGGCCGCCATGCTGGGTCGCCGACGAGGTGAAGACCGAGCCGACCTTGCCGACCAGCTTGCCTTCGGCCCACAATCCGCCGGTCTGATCCCAGAAGTTGCGCATCTGCGAGGCGACCGTGCCGAAGCGGGTGCCGCAACCGACGATGATGGCATCGTATTCGACCAGATCGGCGGGCTTGGCGATCGGCGCGGCCTGATCCAGCTTGAAATGCGAATTGCGGGCAACCTCTTCCGGCACCAGTTCCGGAACGCGCTTGACGGTCACCTCGGCGCCACCGGCGCGCGCGCCTTCGGCCACGGCATTGGCCATGGCTTCGATATGGCCGTAGGAGGAGTAGTAGAGGACGAGAACTTTTGCCATCGGGTGTTTCCTTCGATCTGGATTCGCCAGCGAATTGTGCGGACAGGATTTACGTAGCAGTCCCCTTGCGGAAATCCACTGCGGACAATGGCAACGCAGTGTTCCGTTTTCGTGAACGATCCACAGCGCCGCATCCGGCGGCTTGCATTCCCCGGCAGGGCGGTTAGTCTGCCGCGGACCATCTTCGCAACGAGACCTTCATGACACAGCCGACCATCGTCACCGCCGCCATGCTTGCCATTGGCGACGAGCTGCTTTCCGGGCGCACCAAGGACAAGAATATCGGGCATCTGGCCGAGATGCTGACGCTTTCGGGAATCGATCTCAAGGAAGTCCGCATCGTCGCCGATGAGGAAGCCGAGATCGTCGCGGCGCTGAACGCGCTGCGGGCGCGCTACACCTATGTCTTCACCTCCGGCGGCATCGGCCCCACCCATGACGATATCACCGCCGACGCGGTGTCGGCCGCCTTCGGGCTTCCCTGCCTGCATGACGAAAAGGCCATGGCGCTGATGGCGGACATGTATGCGCGGCGCGGGCTGGAATTCACCGAGGCGCGGCAGCGCATGGCCCGCATGCCGCAGGGCGCCGCCCATATCCCCAATCCGGTCTCGACGGCGCCGGGGTTCCATATCGGCAATGTCTTCGTGATGGCCGGGGTGCCGCAGGTGTTCGAGGCGATGCTCGACGCGGTGCTGCCGCAGCTCGCGCAGGGCCGCAAGATGCTGTCGCGCGCCCTCGCCTGCCCGTTCGGCGAAGGCGATATCGGCACGCCGCTGGCGAAAATCCAGAAGGAGCATCCGCTGACCAGCATCGGCTCCTATCCGAAATTCTCGGGCGAGACCTTTCATACCGAGATCGTGGTGCGCGCCCGCGACGAGGCGGCGCTGGACGCGGCAGCCTTGGCTGTCGCCGCGATGATCGAGGCGCTGCGCGCCGCCCGCACGGTGGAATCTCCCTCGCCCGCCGGATGATTTTGCGGCAGGTCAATTTTGCGGCAGGTCAAGGAACTTTTGCCCGGCCCGGCGCTTTATAGGTCACGCATTATTGTATGCGCGCCTTCGAGGAGACTTTCCCATGACCTACAAAACCATCGTTGCCGTGCTCGACGCACCGAAATACGTACCGCAGGTCTGCGATTTCGCGGTCTATTTCTCGAATCATTTCGGCGCGCATCTGATCGGGCTTCACGCGGAAGCCGTGGCGATGACGCCGGTGGTCATGCCGATGGAAGTTCCCGATCCCGTGACCGTGCAGACCTTGCAGCGCATGGCGCATGAGGAAACCGAGCTGGTCGCCCGGCAGTTCGGCGAGCATATGGCGCGCAGCGGCATGGCGGGCGAATGGCGCGGGCTGACGGCCGCTTCCGGCTATAATTCCGACGCGGCGATCGACACCGCCCGCTGCGCCGATCTGGTGATCGCCGCGCAGGGCAACCCGAAATCCGGCGACAACGGCCGCGATATCGACAGCTTCCTGTTCGACAGCGGCCGCCCGGTGCTGATGATCCCGCATATCCTCACCGAGCCGAAGCCGATCCGGCGCGTGCTGATCGCCTGGAACGGCTCGCGGGAAGCGACGCGGGCAACCTTCGACGCCCTGCCCTTCCTGAAACAAGCCGAGGAAGTGGAAATCTTCACCGTCGATCCCGATGACAACGCCACCCAGTCCGGTCTGGTGGCGGGCGCGGAGATTGCCGCGACGCTCTCCCGCCACGGCGTCAAGGCGACGCTGTCGGTGGCAGAAACCCACGGCCTGTCCCGCTCGGCGGTCATCGAAAACCGCCTGTCGGACAGCAGCATCGATCTTCTGGTGATGGGCGCCTACACCCATTCGCGCCTGTGGCAGATGATCTTCGGCGGCACGACGCGCACCCTGCTCGAATCGATGACGGCGTTGACGCTGCTGTCGCGCTGACGATCACGGCTTGCTTTCGACCCTGAAATTACGCTAATTGCGGCGACCGAAACGGGAGGAACCGTCTTTCGGGTGATCACGCCTGCGGGCGAACACCTTCGGAGGCACGGATATCTTTCGTGCGGTCGCTGGCAAGTCCGGCGCAACCAGTTTCACAGCCGCCTTGCCGAAGGTCGAAAAATCATGTCGCTTCCAGAAAAAGCATTCCCCGTTTCCTGGGACCAGTTCCACCGTGACGCCCGCGCCCTGGCGTGGCGTCTTTCCGGTCTCAACCAGAATTTCCGCGCCATCGTCTGCATCACGCGCGGCGGCCTCGTGCCTGCCGCGATCATCTCGCGCGAACTCAACATCCGCCTGATCGAGACGGTCTGCGTCGCCTCCTACCACGATTACGTCAATCAGGGCGAAATGAACCTGCTGAAAGGCATCGCGCCGGAACTCACGACCAATGGCGGCGAAGGCGTGCTGGTCGTCGACGATCTCACCGATACCGGCAAGACGGCGCAGGAAGTGCGCTCGCTGATGCCGAAGGCGCATTTCGCCTGCGTTTACGCCAAGCCGAAGGGCGTGCCGACCGTCGATACCTTCGTAACGGAAGTCAGCCAGGATACGTGGATCTATTTCCCCTGGGACATGGGCTTCACCTATCAGGAGCCGATCGCCAAGGGCGCCCGCGGCTGAACCGGAATAAGGGCGCAACGCCCCGCAAGAATCGATGCGCCGCTCCCGGCGCATCGGCGGCGTTTGTCCACATGGCCGCGCCGGAATATTTTTTGAGAGACCAGCGGTTTTTTCCATGGCCCCACGGCTTTTCCCCATGCGCTTGAATTCCCTTGTGGAATAGCTGTGGCCATCGGCGTGCGGCCACTCGCGGCAAGCCGTCGCCATCGGCGTGAGGATGCGAAACCGCGGCTCCAACCCCTTGAATCTTCATTCCTCTTTTTCTTTCCCCCGTTTTCCACACCATCAAGCCACAATATCTTGTGGTTAAAATTCCGTTATGAACCACCTCTTGACGGAAACGGGTATTTTCCCGTTAATGGCGCCTGCGTTGCGGCGGCGGCGCGACCGGAATCATGACGAGGCCGATCCATCATCGATGAGAGTTGCTGTCTCATGCCGTTCCATGACGGAACCGCAGCGAACTCCCGCGCCAGCCGCACCACAGGACGTTACCAAAAGTGATCGTCCGCCCGGCTGTAATTTATTTGTTGATGGGAACAAAACCACTATATTTAGCGTTTACAGCCGCAGTCATCACAAGATACAGGGTCGCCAGAGTTAAGCGATCCACCAGACGACACCAGCCGGTTTCCGCGTGGAACCGGAACGAAATTCTGCGCGCCGGAAAACCAGCGGCCGCGCTTACCAGGACGAGGACAGACGGACATGCGCATAGAACGCCGTTTCACCCGGGAAGGCCAATCTCCCTATGCGGAGATCGAATTCCGCAAGGCCACCAGCGAAATCAAGAACCCGGACGGCTCCATCGTCTTCCGTCTGGCCAATATCGACGTTCCCGCGCAATTCAGCCAGGTCGCGGCCGATATCCTTGCCCAGAAATATTTCCGCAAGGCGGGCGTTCCGGCGAAGCTGAAGAAGGTCGAGGAAAACTCGGTTCCCTCGTGGCTGTGGCGCTCGGAAGCCGACACGGCGGCGATGAAGGACATGCCCGAGGAGGAGCGCACCGGCTCCGAGACCGATGCGCGGCAGGTTTTCGACCGTCTGGCTGGCACCTGGACCTATTGGGGCTGGAAGGGCGGCTATTTCTCGTCGGAGGCGGATGCGCTCGCCTTCCGCGACGAGCTTGCCTATATGCTCGCCACCCAGCGCGTCGCGCCCAACAGCCCGCAATGGTTCAACACCGGCCTGCACTGGGCCTATGGCATCGACGGCCCCGGCCAGGGCCATTTCTATGTCGACCCCTTCACCGGCAAGCTGACGAAATCCAAGTCGGCCTACGAGCATCCGCAGCCGCATGCCTGCTTCATCCAGTCCGTCGAGGACGACCTCGTCAATGAAGGCGGCATCATGGATCTGTGGGTGCGCGAGGCGCGCCTGTTCAAATACGGCTCCGGCACCGGCTCCAACTTCTCCTATCTGCGCGGCGAAGGCGAAAAGCTGTCGGGCGGCGGAAAATCCTCCGGCCTGATGAGCTTCCTCAAGATCGGCGACCGCGCCGCTGGCGCCATCAAGTCGGGCGGCACCACCCGCCGCGCCGCCAAGATGGTGGTGGTCGATATCGACCATCCCGATATCGAGGCCTACATCAACTGGAAGGTGAAGGAAGAGCAGAAGGTTGCCGCCCTCGTCACCGGCTCCAAGATCGTCGCCCGCCACCTCAAGGCAATCATGAAGGCCTGCGGCAATATCGAAGTCGCCGCCGCCGACCGTTGCGACCCCGCCAAAAATGCCGAGCTGAAGCGCGAAATCCGCGCCGCCAAGAAGGATCAGGTGCCGGAAAACTATGTCGGCCGCGTCATCCAGTTCGCGCGGCAGGGCTATACCGACCTCGAATTCAAGACCTACGACACCGACTGGGATTCGGAAGCCTATCTGACGGTTTCCGGCCAGAACTCCAACAACTCCGTCTCGCTGAAGGACGACTTCCTCCGCGCCGTCGAAAACGACGGCGACTGGAACCTGACGGCGCGCAAGGACGGCCGCGTCATCAAGACGCTGAAGGCCCGCGACCTCTGGGAGCAGATCTCCTATGCCGCATGGGCGTCCGCCGATCCCGGCCTGCATTTCAACACGACGATGAACGACTGGCACACCTGCCCGGCGGCAGGCGCGATCCGCGCCTCCAACCCGTGCTCGGAATACATGTTCCTCGACGACACCGCCTGCAACCTCGCCTCGCTGAACCTCATGCAGTTCAAGGATGCCGCCACCAAGCGCATCAATATCGGCGATTACGAGCATGCCGTGCGCCTGTGGACCATCGTGCTGGAAGTTTCCGTGATGATGGCGCAGTTCCCCTCGCGCCAGATCGCCGAGCTGTCCTACGAATACCGCACGCTCGGCCTCGGCTACGCCAATATCGGCGGCCTGCTGATGTCGACCGGCATTCCCTATGATTCCGCCGAGGGCCGCGCCATCGGCGGCGCGCTGACCGCGATCATGACGGGCGTCGCCTATGCCACCTCCGCCGAAATGGCCGCCGAGCTTGGCACCTTCCCCGGCTTCAAGCCGAACCGCGACAACATGCTCAGGGTAATGCGCAACCACCGCCGCGCCGCCCATGGCAAGTCCTCCGGTTACGAAGGTCTGGCCGTCAATCCGGTGGCGCTGATCCATGGCGATTGCCCGGATCAGGATCTGGTGACGCATGCCAAGGCCGCCTGGGACAAGGCGCTGGAGCTGGGCGAGAAGCACGGCTACCGCAACGCTCAGACCACCGTGATCGCGCCGACCGGCACCATCGGTCTGGTGATGGATTGCGACACCACCGGCATCGAGCCCGATTTCGCGCTGGTGAAGTTCAAGAAGCTTGCCGGTGGCGGCTACTTCAAGATCATCAACCGCGCCGTGCCGGACGCGCTACGCACGCTCGGCTATTCGGAAAGCCAGATCGCCGAGATCGAAGCCTATGCCGTCGGCCATGGCAATCTCAATCAGGCCCCTGCCGTCAACCCCGCCTCCCTCAAGGCGAAGGGCTTCACGCAGGAGAAGATCGATGCCGTCAATGCCGCGCTCGGCCAGGCTTTCGATATCAAGTTCGTCTTCAACCAGTGGACGCTGGGCGCGGATTTCCTCCGCCAAGTCCTGAAGGTCTCGGACGAGCAGCTCAACGCCATCGACTTCAACCTGCTGGAGCATCTCGGCTTCCCGAAGAAGGAGATCGAGGCGGCAAACATCCACGTCTGCGGCGCGATGACGCTGGAAGGCGCGCCGCACCTCAAGGACGAGCATCTGCCGGTGTTCGATTGCGCCAATCCCTGCGGCAAGATCGGCAAGCGCTACCTGTCGGTCGAAAGCCATATCCGCATGATGGCCGCCGCCCAGCCCTTCATTTCCGGCGCGATTTCCAAGACGATCAACATGCCGAACGAGGCAACCGTCGAGGATTGCAAGAACGCCTACATGCTGTCGTGGAAGCTCGGCCTCAAGGCGAACGCGCTCTATCGCGACGGCTCCAAGCTGTCGCAGCCGCTGAACGCCGCGCTGATCGACGACGGCAATGACGACGAGGACGCCGTCGAGGAGCTGATCCAGGCGCCCGCCGCAGCACAGGCCGTGGCGGTCACCGAAAAGATCATCGAACGGGTGATCGAGCGCGTGGTGCGCGAGCGCGAAAAGCTGCCGAACCGCCGTCAGGGTTATACTCAGAAAGCTGTCATCGGCGGCCACAAGGTCTACCTGCGCACCGGCGAGTTCGGCGACGGCCGCCTCGGCGAGATCTTCATCGACATGCACAAGGAAGGCGCCGCCTTCCGGGCGATGATGAACAACTTCGCCATCGCCATCTCGCTCGGCCTGCAATACGGCGTGCCGCTGGAAGAATATGTGGAGGCCTTCACCTTCACCAAGTTCGAACCGGCCGGTATCGTCATCGGCAACGACGCGATCAAGAACGCCACGTCGATCCTCGACTACGTGTTCCGCGAGCTTGCCGTCTCCTATCTCGGCCGTCACGATCTGGCGCATGTCGATACGTCGGATTTCTCCAACACGGCGCTTGGCAAGGGCATTCAGGAAGGCAAGACCAACCTGCTCTCCACCGGCTGGACGCGCGGCCACAAGCCGACGCTGGTTTCCGGCACCGGCAGCGAGCGTCTGGGCAACGAGCCGAAGGGTGCGGCGACCGCCGCTCCCGCCAAGGCATCCGGCGGCGCGACGATCACCGCCTTCACCGGCAGCGCCGCGCGCAAGCTGGAACCGGCGGCCGCCATCTCGACCTCGGAAATCGTCGCCTTCAAGCGCGATTACGAGGAACGGGCGAAGGAACTGGCCGAGGAAATCGCCGACGAAGCCGACACGGATGCGGCGCCCGAGACCACGGCCCTCTTCTCCGACAAGGCCGCCGCCGACGCGGCAAGCGCCAAGACGGAAGCCAAGAAGCTGGAAGCCGAGCGCCGCGCCCGCTCGATCATGCAGGGCTATACCGGCAACATGTGCTCGGAGTGCCAGAACTTCACCATGGTCCGCAACGGCACCTGCGAGAAATGCGACACCTGCGGCGCGACGAGCGGTTGCAGCTAAGACCGGGAAAACCGGATGGTTGTAGGCAGCCACTGATTATGACGCACAGCACCTGAAATGTCGCAGTAGAAAGAAGGCCGCAACACACTTGCGGCCTTCCAGAGTCTCAGAATGCTTTATTAATTGACAGACGAACAGTAAAAAGGAAGCAGCAGGTAAGTCGGGAAAAGTAAGCATCAAACTAAACTAGGATAATCGGGAACGTAACAGTCAGCTTGAAGTCAAATTCCATTATTCGAATTCCGAGAGAAGCCGACATGCAGACGAATACGAATGTTAATCGCGTTGGCATGCAACACAATACTAACGAAATCCCGCCGAGCCCGGTGGTCGTTTCCGTTAGAATGACGGCTTAGGAGGTGCGCCATGTCGGAAGCTTCCGAGCCCTTCGAACAGCAGCCATCGCCTGAAAAGACTGCAAGGCGCCGCCCTCCCCTTCCTCAGAATGTCAAGGCGATCGTATGGGCGCGTGCCGCGGGCCGCTGCGAATTCCGTGGCTGCAACTGCAGCCTCATCGGCGATCTTCTGACGGGCAAAGACGACCTCAACACGGCCTACATCGCGCACATCGTCTCGGACGCGCCCAAAGGCCCTCGAGGTGACGAGGTCCGTTCGCCTGAACTCTCGACCGATCCATCGAACCTGATGCTGCTCTGCGACACGCACCACCGGCTGATCGATGGAAGTTCGACCTGGCGGGAGTACCCAGATAATCTGCTGTTGGAAATGAAGGCAGAGCACGAGGACCGCATCGAATTGGTCACCTCCATCGCTCGCGACCGAAGTTGCCACGTCATTCGCTTTGCGGCCGGCATCGGCAAGGATGAGTCTCCGGTTAACATTGACGCAGTCAAGGAGGCGCTGCTGCCAGAGTTTTATCCGGTCCGCAGCGGTATGATCGATTTGGACGTACCGGATCTTGGCATTCCCGATAGCGACCCAGGGTACTGGCCTCTCCACCAGCGCCTTCTTCGCGAGAAGTTCCGGGAGCGGGTCAAGGGACGGCTCGAGCGCAACGAGATAAACCGGCTGTCGGTGTTCGGTCTCGCTCCCATGCCGTTGCTGATTGAGCTTGGCCGGCTGATATCCGATATCTCGGAAGCGCATGTTCGACAGCGGGTTCGAGAGCCAACGACGTGGCAATGGCAGCCCGAGCCTGGCAACATGGAACTGATCTGTGAATCGCCCGCTGCGGACGGATCGGTAGTTGCTTTGAAGCTTGGCGTTAGCGGACTGATTGAAGACAACCGCATCACGACCGTTCTCGGCGAGGACGTGTCCATATGGTCGCTGTCCGCGAAGAACGCTCACAACGATATCCTTCGAGCTAGGGACGACCTTGCTCTCTGGCGCAAGGAGCTCAGGGCCGTCTTCGAAGCGATCAAGGATCGCCACGGAAGCGCAGAGATCATTCACATCTTCCCTGCGATCCCCGTCTCCGCGGCAGTGGAGCTGGGTCGGGTATGGATGCCTAAGGCGCACATGCCGATGCGCATCTACGACCACAATCGCGCCCTCGGCGGTTTCCGCCAGACGCTCGACATCGTTCATCAAGCATAGGAGCCGTCAGATGAACTACACGGATCCCGTACTCCGCGAGATCGCAGCCTACAGCCCCCTCGATGTCCTGCTTGCGGACATCGCGGTTCGCATCCAGCTCACGCCGACCGACCACCGCTTGGCAGTTGGCCACTACCACGCCATTCACGAATGGCTGGAGCGCGACGACAGCCCTCTCTCGGGTCTCGTCGAGTCCTTCTATCCACAAGGCGGATTTTCGATCGGGGCGACGACAGCCCGCCATGCCGAGGATGCCGACTTCGACATCGATGCGATGGTCCAGTTGACCGTGCCTACGGACTCCGATCCCGAGGAAGTCCTTTCCACACTCCACACCGCCATCCGTGGCAAGCCGGGCTCCCGTTACTACGATAAGACCGAACGCAAGAGCCGCTGCGTCACAGTGAAGTACGACGGCATGCATCTCGATGTGACGCCCGCCGTCATCCTTCCTTCGCTCGAGGCACGGTCGAGCGTGATCTTCCATTCCAAGAAGATCGCTACCGGTTTCCAGAAGGAACGGCTGATCGCCAATCCTTGGGGCTTCGCAGAGTGGTTTCTGAAGAGGACGCCGCCGGAATCGGCATTCGGCCAGTTCTTCGAGCGGCAGTCGCTGGACTATGAGCGGTCTCTTAAGGCGGAATCGGAAGCCGACCCAGTTCCCGACCAGGACCCCGCCTA